>NZ_CP012623.1:3088568-3432852 GCF_001280305.1 Hymenobacter sp. DG25A
TTCAACGAAAGCCCGGTGATTATGCTCAACAACGTGGAAGCCCTGGGCAAACCCGTGCGCTTGGGCGGCAACGTTATACCGCCCCTGAAAATCCGGGACTTCACGTTCACCAGCTTGTCGGACGCGGTGTAGCAGCAGCTAAAAACTACTGCTACTAACAACACTATTAAAAATACAGCTGTCATCCTGAGCAAAGCGAAGGACCTTGTCATGTTAGCACGAGTCGTGGTTACGATTATCGTTCAGACGTGATAAGGTCCTTCGCTTTGCTCAGGATGACAGCTGTTTTATTTTATTACAGACAACTATTTATTGCAGACAACTACTCCTACTTGCCCCCCAGCTGAAACGCTAGATAGGCCTGCACCACGCGGTTTTTGAGGTGCGGATCATCGGGGCTGCGCACGTCTTTGTAGTCAGCAATATCGGTGAGGCCCGCGTTGAAACGGCCGCCGGCGCGCAGGCCGGCCAGCAGCTCCAGCTCGGCGCCCACGCACAGACTGAAATCCTGCTTTTTGTACTGGTCGTTTACCTGGTGGCTTACGCTGCCGTAGGTTTCCATCTGGGTGGCGGGGTCGTAGCTCACCAGCACGGTACCGGCCTGTTTGGCTGTGAGCAGCATCCCAAACTGCGGCCCGGCCTGCAGGTGCAGGCGGCTGATTTTGAGGTCGAGCAGGATGGGCAGGTTCAGATAGTGCAGCTTGGTTTCGTAGTCTTCTTGGGCGGCTTTAAAGTCAGCCCCCTGCAGGGAGTAAAGCAGCTCCGGCCGGATGGAAAGCGCGCCTACCAGATTGTAAGTGTAGAACAGGCCGGCGTGATAGGTATAGTTGTACTCCGTTTTCTGGCTGATTTGCTCCCCATCGAGTACGGCAGCATTCAGGCCGCCTTTCAGGCCTATTTGAGCGGAAGCCGCGCCGCCCACCAACAGGCCGGCCAGCAGCAGGATAAGTTTTTTCATAGCAGTTGCAAGGGGTAAAATGGTGCGGAAGTAACTTGGCAGAAGAATAGAACCACGGTGTGCTGGCATAAACGTGCCACACGGAAGCAGATTGCGGCGCTATTTCGCTTTTTTTCACCTTTTGCCCAAGCCTCTAAGCCACCTTTGTGGGCTCGGTGTTGTCTTTGCCGCACGTATTCGCCCCGCTATGCCCGCCCCGTTCACCTTCGTACGCCTCAGCTACCACTCCGGCGACTGGGATGCCGTGGACGAACGGATGCCCGCCAACCTGCTGCACTCCCTGGTGGAGTACACCAAAGTGCCCATTGCCGCGAAGGAAAAAGTAGTGGCCCTGGACTCTGAGGAGCTGTTTCGCTACCCGTTCTGCTACCTTTCCGGCCACCGGCTGGTGCAGTTCTCAGAGCAGGAGAAAAAGAACTTCACGCAGTATGTGCGCGGCGGCGGGTTTGTGTTTGTCGATGACTGCAACCACGATATCGACGGGCTTTTTGCGCGCTCTTTTGAGGAGCAGATGCGCCAGTGTTTCGGGGCCGGGGCGCTGCGCAAAATCCCGAACACGCACCCGCTCTACTTCCAGTTTTTCAAATTTAAGGAAGGTCCGCCGCCTACCGCTTTCGAGCTCAACGGCTGGGGCGACGACCTGGTGCACGACTACCTGAAAGGCATCGAAATAAACGGCCGCCTGGGCGTGCTCTATTCCAACAAAGACTACGGCTGCGAGTGGGACTACGACTTCCGCAACAAGCGCTTCCTGGCCGAAGACA
Source organism: Hymenobacter sp. DG25A (assembly GCF_001280305.1). NCBI lineage: Bacteria > Pseudomonadati > Bacteroidota > Cytophagia > Cytophagales > Hymenobacteraceae > Hymenobacter > Hymenobacter erythromyxa. The sequence goes on from NZ_CP012623.1 coordinate 3,090,291, forward strand.
ACACCAAGTTTGGGGTCAATATTTTACTGTATGCTCTAACTGTGTAACCCAGGACCAGGTCGAAGCATTTGGCCGGGCAATAATTAAGAGAAACAAAACGTCAGCATGCGAGATACCTCGGTCTGACATACTGAATTTTATGACTGAACAAGAACTCCGCCTGCTGCTTGCCAAACTCGCCCCACTCCGTCAGGAAATTGGCAAGGTCATCGTGGGCCAGCAGCAGGTGCTGGACGAAGTCCTGGTAGCCCTGCTGGCGGGCGGGCACGCGCTGCTGGAAGGCGTGCCGGGTCTGGCCAAAACGCTGCTGGTGCGCACCCTGGCCGCCGCTACGGATCTGCCTTTTCGCCGCATACAGTTTACCCCGGATCTGATGCCCACCGATATTCTGGGCACCGAGGTGCTGGAAGAGGACCACGGTACCGGGCACCGGTCCTTCAAATTCAACGAAGGCCCCATTTTCGCCAGCCTGGTTTTGGCGGATGAAATCAACCGCACGCCGCCCAAAACCCAGGCGGCGCTGCTGGAAGCCATGCAGGAAGGCCACGTCACCTACGCCGGGCAGGAACACGCGCTGCCCCAGCCGTTTTTCCTGCTGGCCACCCAGAACCCCATTGAGCAGAGCGGCACCTACCCGCTGCCGGAAGCCCAGCTCGACCGTTTTCTACTCTACATCCGCATGGGCTACCCTTCGGAGCAGGAAGAGCTGGCCGTCCTCAGCGGCACCACCGGCACCCACCGGGCCGAGGTGAACTCCGTGCTCAGCGGCCCCGATATCCGGCAGCTGCAGGAGCTGGTGCGGCAGGTGAGCATGAGTCCGGAGCTGCTCGATTTTGTGAACCGCCTGGTGCGCGCCACCCGGCCCACTACCTCCACGGTGCCTTTCATCCAGCAATACGGCCGCTGGGGCGCGGGGCCGCGGGCCGGGCAGGCGCTTATTCTATGCGCTAAAGCCCGGGCCCTGTTGCAGGGTCGGTTTGCGGCCACGCCGGATGATGTGCACACGCTGGCCCCGGCCGTGCTGCGCCACCGCGTGCTGCTGAACTTCAACGCCGAAGCCGAGAATATTACTCCGGATGATGCGGTAGTGGAGCTGTTGAAAGCGGTGAAGCTTTAATTGCTGCTTGATTAAAATAGTCCGTCATGCAGAGGCGGAGCCGAAGCATCTCGCGTGCGGATGTTGCCACAGTAATCAAACGACCACGAGCGGGATGCTTCGGCTCCGCTCAGCATGACACTCTTCCTCTCAACCTTTAGTCATCCTCAACTAACTCCTAACTCATGCTTTCCCCCGAACTCCTGCACTCGCTGAAAAACCTGCCGCTGGCTGCCCGGCAGGCTGCGGAGGAGTTTATGCACGGGCAGCATGAAAGCCGGCAGCGGGGCTCGGGGCTGGAGTTCAGCCAGTACCGCCCCTACCAGCCCGGCGACGACCTGCGCCGCCTGGACTGGCGCCTGGCTGCCCGCTCCGACCGTTACTACATCCGCGAATCGGAGGTGGAAGCCAGCCTCACGGTGCATCTGCTGCTGGATGCCACCGCCAGCATGAACCACCGCGACGACAACGGCCTGACCAAGCTGGACTACGCCCGGCTGGTGCTGGCCGCCCTGGCCTACCTGGCCCAGCAGCAGGGCGACGCCGTGGCCCTCACCATTCTGCACCCGGCCGGGCTGCAGCACATTCCGGCCCGCAACGATACCCGCCAGCTGGCGCGCATTTTTCACGCTCTGGAGCAAACCACCGCCCAGGGTCAGTTTCCCGAGCCCCCGGCCCTGGCATCTTTGGCCTCCACGCGCCGGCGCAGCCTGACCATCTGCGTCAGCGACTTATATGAGGCCGAAGGCGAAATCATGGACCTGCTGGTGCGTCTGCGGGCCGCTACCGGCGAGGTTTTGCTTTTGCACCTGCTGGCCCACAACGAGCAGCACTTTACTTTCCGCGGCTCCCTGACCATGGAAGACCTGGAAACCGGCCGCACCCTTCAGCTGGATGCCGACCAGCAGCGCGCCACCTGGCAGCAGAACCTAACCGCCTGGCTGCGCGACACGGCCTCTGATGCCCGCCGCCAGGGCTTCGATTATCACCTGCTGACGACCAACGAGCCGCTGACCCGGGCCATGCGCGAGTTTCTGCACCGCCGCCGGTTTTTGCTGCGCTAACTATTTTTCACCCGCATACTTTCTCCTCTTTGTTTAAGCTGCTTTCTCCTTCCGCATTACTGGCTTTGGGTGCCCTGGCGGTACCTCTGGCCATTTATTTGTGGAACCGGAGGCCCGGCCGCACGGTGCAGGTAGGCAGTTTGCGGTGGCTGGAAGCCGGGGCTAACCGCCGGTTGCGCCGACTTAGTCCGGAACAGCTGCTGTTGTTTTTGCTGCGCGTAGCGGTGCTGGCCCTGCTGTCCCTGGCGCTGGCCGGCCCGGTTTGGCAACGCCCGGCCCAGCCGTTGCGGGGTCCCGTACTCATCAGCCCGGAGCTACTGACCTCTCGGGGCGTGGAGGCCGTGCGCCCGCAGATAGATTCGCTCCGCCGCCAAGGGCATTCGTTGCGGCTGCTGCAGCGCGGCTTTCCAGTAGTGCCCGCTGCCGCCTGGCTGCGGCCAGATTCGGCGTACCCGGCCAGCCCAAAACCGCAACCCGTAGAGAACCTGTGGGCACGTCTGCAGCAGGCCACCGATTCCTTTTCCCAGGGCCGCCTGTGGGCATTTACTTCCGCAAGGCTCCGGAATTTTCAGGGCAGCCGCCCTGCGCTGTCCCGGCGCCTGGCCTGGACCGCCGTTCCCCTGGATGACTCTGCCACCTGGGTGCAGGCGGCTTTTCGTCCCTCCCCTACTACCCTTACCCTGGTGTTGGGCCGCAGCGCGGAAAACCGCACCACCTTTCGCATCATCACGCGGCTGGTATCTTCCCAGCCCATCGCCGTGCCGGGTCTAGGCAACTGGCAGTATCAGGCTTCTGCCGACCGCGCCCTGCTGGTTTCCGCCACCGATACCATTCCCGTCCGGACGGACGCCTGGCGCGTGTGGGTGCAAGCAACCCCAGCCTACGCCGAAGAAGCCCGCCACGTGCGCGCCGCCCTGCGGGCCGCATCCTTGGGCGTAGCCATGCCCCTACAGCTAATAGTTTCCGCTGATGCGCCCCCCGCCGCCAAGCCGCTGGACTGGGTTTTCTGGCTAACGGAGGCGCCGCTGCCGGCCCAACTGAAAGCCCGCATGGCTACCGGTCTGAACATTTGGCAGGTAGCAGGCGGCTCGGGCAAGCCGGTCGCAGCGCATTTTGCTCCTGTTCCGGAAGGTCCGATGGTCCGTGTTCAGCGGCGGGGCGGGGCTGTAGCCTCCAACCGCGCACTTACCTTATGGGCTGATGCCACTGGGCAGCCGCTGCTTACTTATACCCCTGTCCAAAAAGGCGGACAGTATCAGTTGCACACCCGTTTTCAGGCCGGTTGGAGTGAGTTAGGGGAAACCGCAGAACTGCCGGCCCTGCTTTTGCCGCTGCTGTACCCCAAACCAGCGCTGCATCCCGCGCACGATTTCCGCACGCTGCCACATTCGCTTTTACAGCGCTTTAAAGATATTCCCCCAGCAACGCAACCCGTTGTGAAAAGCCCGGTTGCGCTGGATTTGCGGGTTTGGTGGATACTGGCGGCAGGGATTTTATGGGCTATTGAGCGGCTGGTAGCGTCCCGGCAGGCACGGGTACCGGTTGTTAATGCATCTGCCGTATGAGGGTAACGGAAAACCAAACGTTGGCAACACCGCATCTGCTCTTGCAGCAGGTAGCCTACCAGCAGGCGCGGCAGCAAACCGTGCGGGCACTTCTGCCGGCTTTGGCGGGGCTGCTGGTGCTGCTAATGGCCTGGCAGCGCGGAACCGACTGGCATACGCCCACGCTGATTCTGGGCTTTTTGGGGCTTGCCTTGCTCCTGTGGCAGGTCTTCCGGCTTTGGCAGCCTGATTTAGCCCATACTGCTCGCCAGCTCAACCGCCTGTATCCTGAGTTAGAGGACAGCGCCGGCCTGCTGCTGCGCCAACCCGATGAACTAGGCTTGTTGGAGAGCCTGCAGCAGCAGCACGTTATCAACCGTCTCGCCATCAACCGTCTCGCCGTGCTTTCTGCTGACCAGCGGACATTGCTGCCCATCAATTGGCGCCCCACCTTACTTCTGACCGTGGGCTTGTTGCTGCTGGCCGCCGGATTAAATATTTGGAAATCAAGCCCATCGTTTCGTTCTGATGCAACTCCGGCCCTGGCCATCCGGTTTCCTGAAAGCCCCGCTGCCGGAGGCCAGCCCGCTGCCCCGCGCCTGCTGGATACCCGCGTCCTGATCAGCCCGCCGGCCTACACCCGGCAAGCTGCTTTTGCCGCTCAGCAGCCTTCCTTCCGCTGCCCGGAAGGGTCTGTGGTACGCTGGACCGTGCGCGTGAGCCGGGCCGCCAAGCAGCCGCCCCAACTGATTCTGGGCAAGCAAACCCTCCCGTTCCGCCCCGTAGCCGGACAGGCTAATACCTTCACCGCGCAGGCTACGCTTACCTCATCGGTGCTCTACCATCTGCGCTTTGCGGGGCAGAATTCCGATGACTACGCCATCAACGTACAGCCCGACCAGGCCCCTACGGTGCGCATTCAGACGCCGAAGCCCTATACCCTGGTGGAGTTTGGCATGAAGCCGCAGGTGCCGGTGCGCGTGCTGCTGCAGGATGATTACGGCCTGACCCGGGCCCGCCTGGTGGCTACCGTGGCCCAGGGCCAGGGCGAGGCCGTGAAGTTTAGGGAAGTAGCTACGGAGCTGAGCGGCAGCCTGCGTGGCCAGCCGGTGCAGGCTACCCTGGCGCACCTGCTGCGTCTCCCCCAACTGGGCCTCACCTACGGCGACGAAGTATATTTCTACGTGCAGACCTGGGACAACCACCAGCGCACTGCCCGCTCCGACAGCTACCTGGTGCAGTGGGAAGACACCACCGTGGACGATTCCGGCACCGACATGGCTCTGGGCGTAAATGTGGTACCAGCTTATTTCCGCAGCCAGCGCCAAATCATTATTGATACCGAAAAGCTGCTGGCCGAAAAGCGCGGCCTTTCTGAAGCTGCGCTGCTGGAGCGCTCCAACACTATCGGCTACGACCAGAAAGTATTGCGGCTGCGCTACGGCCAGTTTATGGGCGAGGAATTCTCCGAAAGCATTGGCGACGCTGCGGTGCTGTCGGACTCTGCCATCGTAGCGGAAAAGCATGAGGGGCCCGATGAGCACGAGCATCACGATGAAAAAGCCGCAACAGTGACGTCAGAAGCCGATGCGACTCGGTTGATGGAACCCTACGTGCATGCCCACGATGACGCGGAAACGGCAGATTTTCTGGAACCCGCGGTGAAAGCCAAGCTAAGTATTGTACTCAGTCAGATGTGGGAGGCCGAACTGCGGCTGCGCACAGGCCAGCCTGCCGCCGCTCTGCCCTTCGAATACAAAGCCCTGCGCCTGCTAAAGCAAGTGCAGCAGCAAACCCGGGCCTACGTGAAAAAATCGGGCTTTGAGCCACCGGTTTTCCCCGAGGCCACCCTGCGCCTGACCGGGGAGTTGGGCAATGCTTCGGGAACTGCCATACGGCGGGCCGTTCCGGCCCCGGCCTCGCCCCGGAAAACCGCGCGGGCGGCCCTGTCCGTTGTGCAGCGCCTGCAGCAGGGCGCCACTCCTGCCGCTACCGATGCACTGGTGCTGGAGCAGGCCGGGCAGGCCCTGGCCCAGGAGGCCTTAAATAAGCCCGGCACTTATCTAGGGGCCTTGCGGGAGCTGCGCAGCCTCACGGGCCGGCTCCGGGCCAAACAGCCGCCCTGCCGCAGCTGCCTGCTGGTGATAGAGCGCGCCCTGCTCCGCCTGCTGCCCACTCCCCCTCCGGCGCCCGTCCGGCAGCCGGGCCCCGACCGGCTTTCCCAACGTTATTTCCAGGAGCTTCGCTAGCCGTATGACTTTCTATCTCCCTACGGTTGTGCTCCCCGCCTTTTGTGTGCTCCTGGCCCTTGGCATGACGGTAGCAGCCATCCGCCGCCCTAACCGGCACTGGCTGGCGGGGCGCATCGTGGCCGGCTGGCTGGCTTGTGCGGGCCTCTGGGCTATGGCGCAGCCGCCTACTCACACCATTCGGCAGGCGGCAGGCACGGCCATCCTGCTCACCCCCGGCTACCAGCCCGATTCTCTCCGGCAGCTGCTCCAAAAGCTAGGGCCAGCCACTCCGGTCTATCGGTACGGGAAAGTAGCGGGCGACACGCCTGCCGTGCGGCAGGTAGCAGCCCTGTTTGAGAGACAGCCGCCCTTGCACCGCCTGCATATTCTGGGAAACGGCCTGCCGCCCGCCGAAGCCGATGCACTGCCAGTCAACCGGCTGGTTATTCATCCGCCAGCTGTGCTTCCCGGCATTCAGAACGCTGGCTGGCCTCATCAGCTGACCGCGGGCCAGCTTTTTTGGGTGGAAGGCCGTCTGGCTAAATCGGCGGGCGCCTCTTGGGTTATTCTGCGGGTGGCGGGGGTGCCCCAGGACTCTGTGCGCTTGAGCCCGGGCAACGCGGCCTTCCGGCTCCAGGCGATTCCCCGCACCACCGGGCCGGCCGTATTTGAGCTGGTGCTGCGGCAAAATCAGAACATAATAGCCGTAGAGCCCCTACCGGTGGAGGTGCTTCCCGCGCAGCCGCTACGGGTGCTGCTGCTCAGTAGCGCCCCTTCATTCGAATTCAAGTTCCTTAAAAACCACCTGGCCGCGCGCCGGCACGCTGTGGGCCTGCGGGTGGGCGTGAGCCGGAATATCGTGCAGACGGAGGTGGTGAATCAGACGGCCCACGCCCTGGCTTCGCTCAACAACCCGCTTCTCTCTCGCTACGATATAGTGGTGGCCGATGCAGGCATTCTGCCCACGCTTTCGGCGGCGGAAGTGAGCAGCCTGCGGGCGGCTGTGCAGCAGCAGGGTCTAGGATTGATAGTGCTGGCGGAAGGTCAGCAGCTACCGACTGCCATGCCCGGTCGGGCAGGCTTTACATTGCGGCCGGTAGCGGCTACCGAGCCTCGTGGGCTGCGCTGGCCGGCCATGCCGGCTGGCAGGCCCACGGCAACGGTTACGGCCACGCTGCAGCTTCCGGCCAGCTCTTATGTTTTGGTTTCTGATCAGCAACAACGGGCGGTAGCGGCGCGCCACCGGGTAGGCCTGGGACAGGTGGTGGTATCTACCGTGCCGGAAACCTTCAGCTGGCTGCTGCAAAACACCCCCGCCATTTATGATGCTTACTGGAGCTTGCTCTTAACGGCGGCAGCCCGCCCGCAGCCCGCAGCAGCCTCCTGGAAATCACAGCCGTACTGGCCCCGCCCCAACCAGCCGCTTACGCTGCAGCTTTCTGCTACGGGCTTCCCGGCCGCGCCGCCGGTGGTCCGCGCGCCGAGTGGGACTACAGCCCCGCTGGCGTTGGAGCAGGACCCACGCCTGCCCGAATGGAGCACAGCCACATATTGGCCCGCCACGGCGGGGTGGCATCAGGTGCAGCTGGCCCGGCAACCGCCGCACTGGGTATATGTGTACCACGACTCCGTTTGGCAAGGTCCGCAGCGGCTGGCGTGGCAGCAGCGGCTGGCAATGCAGCCTACCCTGCAGCCGGGTAGCAGCCCCGACGCTTATGCCCGGGAAGTGGCTTGGCCCCGCTGGTGGTTTTTTATTCTTTTTGTAGCAGCCGCCGGCTTTATGTGGCTGGAAGAGAAACTATAAACCCACACCGGCCGGCCGGCCCGGGCTTCGCCTAAAACTTTATAGGCCTGGCTGCGGTACAGCAGGAATATCTTCGCCAAAAGGATAAAAAAAACGGCCCGAACACCCTTGCGGGCATTCGGGCCGGGAGAGTCAGAAGTTAGCGGCTTACGCTGCCAGCCTCTAACGCTGCAATTACTTGGTCTCTTCGGTCGTGGTAGTCGTGGTGGTAGCGGCAGGAGCAGCAGCAGCCGTCGTGTCGGTAGTAACCGTGGTCGACTCCGTAGTAACGGTAGAGTCAGTGGTAGCAGGAGCAGTAGCTTCTACGTTGGTGGTTTCGGTGGTCTCAGTGGTTTTAGACTCGCAAGAGGTCAGGCCAGCAGCGAACAGAACGGCAACAGCAGAAACTTTGAGCAGATTCTTCATTTTGGTGTTAGGTTTGAAAATTAAAAGTCTGAAAAACGCCCTTCATACCTGCCGGGAAGAAAGGTAACCCACTTTGTAAAAAAGTTTTTTTCATGGGTTACCACAGGGTGCGCAACGTATTAAGAAGCAAAGCGAATGGGTAAGGGTCAACCTTCCTATACCGATGAAGAGTTCGTGGCAGCTATTCGCCGCGGCGACGACCGGGCGCTGGCACACCTCTACCGCCTGCACCTTCCGATGGTCCTTCACTTTGTGCAGCAGAACAGCGGCACCGAGGATGAAGCCAAGGATGTGTATCAGGAAGGCGTGATGGTATTCTATGAGAAGGTACGCGAAGGCTCTTTGGAGCTCAGCTGCCAGATCAAGACCTACCTCTACGCGGTGTGCCGCCGGTTGTGGCTGAAACGATTGGCCGAGAAAAGCCGCTTCGGCGTGCGTCTCGAAGACCACGAGCCCTATCTCGAAACCGGAGCCGAGGCCGATTTGGCCCTGGCCGAGGAGCGCGACCGGCGCCTCACCACTATGGCGGAGGCACTGGAGCGCATCGGTGAGCCCTGCCGCTCGCTTTTAGAAGGCTTTTATCTGTTGGATAAGTCGATGCAGCAACTAACCGCTGAATTTGGCTACACGAATGCAGATAACGCCAAAAATCAAAAATACAAGTGCCTGGTGCGGTTAAAGAAGCTATTTTTCACTCACTATCAAGAGGAAGAACTGTACTGATACCGTTGCCGGAGCTCACCGCGGGCCTCACCCACCTGCCGCACTGCTATGAAGACGGAAGCTGACTATTACGAGCTATTTGAAGCCTACCAGCAAGGCGAACTGGACGCGCCCACCCGCGCCGAGCTGGAAAGCCGCCTGGCGGCCGACCCGGTATTTGCGCGCCGCTACGCCGATTTTGAGGAGCTGACGGGCACCATGCGGGCCTATGGCCACCGCCAGGCTACCCGCCGCAAGCTGCAGGCCGTGCAGGCAGAGCTGGATGCCGAGCAGGCCGCGGCCGCCGAAGTACGGGAAACCGGCATCCCTGCCATGCCCAAAGTGTATATCTCGCCGGTAGAGCGCAAGCTGCGTGATTTCTGGAGTGGGCACCGCGCCACTATTGCCGTGGCAGCCTCGGTGGCCGTGCTGGCGGTGTTTGCCACTTTACTCGGAATTGAATGGTGGCGGGCGGCCCAGCGGCCTTCTACCTACGGCTACACAGTGCTGCGCCGGGAAATGGACCGCATCAAGCGCAACCAGCGCGCCATTAACCGGGCTATTACGCAGATAGACGGCACCAAGTCGCCGGAGGAGCTGAACCCCGGCAAGTTTGGCGGTACGGGCTTTGCCCTCACCGCCGATGGCTACCTGGTAACCAGCTACCACGTAATTCAGGGTGCTGACTCGCTGATGATTGAGGGCCGCGACCGGCAGCGCTACCGCGCCGAGCCGGTATTCTCCGATGCAGCCCACGACCTGGCCATTCTGCGCATTAACGACAAGAAATTCAAATCCTTCGGGCGCCTGCCCTACTCCTTCAAGCGCGGCTCTGCTGACCTGGGCGAGCGGGTGTACACGCTGGGCTACCCCCGCGAGGATGTGGTGTTTGGCGAAGGCTCGCTGAGTGCCCGCTCCGGCTTTGAAGGCGACACGGGCTTCTATCAGATTTCTATTCCGGTAAACCCGGGCAACAGCGGCGGCCCGGTGCTGGATGACCGGGGCAACCTGATTGGCATCATCAGCGGCAAGCAGATGGATGTGCAGAGTGCCGCCTTTGCTACCAAGTCCTCTTATCTGATGCGGCTGGTCGACTCACTTTCGGCGGCCAGTTCCGGGCCTACCTACAACATGCCGCGCACCAACCAGCTGGCCGGCGCCTCGCGGGCACAGCAGGTGCGCAAGCTGCAGGACTACGTGTTTGTAGTGAAAGTTTACGAATAGACTCTCTCTCCCTATTTCCTAAAAAGGCCTGTTCCTCGCGGACAGGCCTTTTTTTATTCCCGGGCAGCCTTTACGCGGGGTTTTGCGTACACAGCCTCGCGGCTTTCCGCAGCATGCCTAACCCCCATATCGTCTATCTACCTCTCTTCATTCCAAACACCATGAGCACTGAGCTGGATCAAAACCTGGAAAAAATTCTGCCCGAAGACATTGCCCGCACTTTTGAGAGTGCCTACCATGTATTTACGGGCAACAATGATCATATCGAAGACCTATTGAAGCATGGTGGCGCGCTGCTGCGCAAAGCCAGCCACCGGTTCACTACTACCCAGCTAATTATCGGTATTTCGGTGCTAGCGGTGGGTGCCGTGCTGCTGACGCAGCGCGTGGCAGAAGCCATTGAAGACAGCTCCGACGACGAGCCCAAAAAGAAGGCTCCCCGCCAGATTGGCTAAATAATTTCTTCCCTTTTTCAGGGAATAAGCAGGCCCGCCTGCGCTCCTACTTTCTTAAAGGGAAGTGGTAGCGCAGGCGGGCTTTTTAGTGGGTTTTTGCCGTTTAATCGAATTATTATATCATAATTAACATTTTTTTGCATTATACCAGAAATAGCCTTTACTTTGACGCATCAAAAAAATCTGTTTTTATTCATATAAATTCTTCTTCACTATGAAATCTGCTTTCTACTCGTTGTTGGGAGGTGCCCTGATTGTCCTGCTGTCGGCAGGCGACACCCATGCCGCCACTGTTTCGGTTGCGTCGCTTTCTACTACTAGTGTAGCTGCCGGTAACAGCAGCTGGGTTTCTAAATCAGAGAAGAAGAAACGCCTGCGCTCCAATGCCAAGCGTCTGCGCAAAATGCGCCGTCAGCGTTACTAGGCTCATCATGCCGCCGGCCCCGCCTGATGGAAAGGCTGGCTGGGTTACGGACAAGATTTTCCGGGCACTCGGTTCATAGCCGGGGTGCAAGGGCTTAAAATCGGCTTTGTCAGCAACCCAAAGCATACCATCCGGAAGGCCGAGTCTGCGTACAAGGGAACTTTCCTACGGTACGCAGACCCGGCTTTTTTTATGGCATTTGAGATATTATTCCGGGTGGCGCGCAGTATTCATGTACCCGGTCTGGGTCTGCTGGTCCTGCCTGCAAAACCCAGCGCCGTGTTGCAGCAATTGCCCCTGCACAGTGCGTTGGAAGTATTTATCGGGGATGCGCCGGAGGACCAGTTGCCCATCGCGGCCACGGTTGAGGAAGTACAGTTTGCCGGCGACCAGGCGGAGTCGGCACCGGCTATGGTGGTGGGTCTGCTGCTGGAAAGCAGCACGACCACGGCGCTATTGCCGGGTACGGCGCTGTGGTGGCAGCCTACTAGCTGATGACCGGTTGCCGCTGCAGCCACATGTAGGCCGTAGCCACATCATCAAAGGTGCCCACCACGGGCCGCATTATTCTTTGCACCGTTTCTTCGGTAGCCAGGCGAGCCTCAAAGTCGCGCGGGTAAACCCAGGCCACGTATTGCAGGCCGGCCCGCTGCATTTCTTCCAGCCACCAGGCGCCCCACAACGTGAGCTGCACTGTGGTACGCGTGATGTTGGAGTTATCGTTCAGAATTTTGTGACAGGGAAATGCCCGGAGGCTGTCCAGCATCAGCATGCAGCCCGTCTGCGAGGAATCCTGCGTGTGTTCCCCTTTCCAGTCTGCATACAACCACTGATTTTGGGCATCATACCCAATAGAAATACCCGGCGTATCAAGAATAGGAGTTAACTGCATAGCAAGGCCTCCCAGGAAAAGTAAAGCACGGGTGACCAAGATAAAAATACACCCGGCCGGGCTAAACTGGTTTGATGGCCCGCAAAAAATTATTGGAAAAATGAAGGGTGAGCAGGCACTTACTGCCGCCCCGGACATGGCCGCGTGTGGGCTCCTGGCACCTGAACCATAACATTGTTCCGGTATTAGGTCGTAGAAGCAGCCCACGCTATTCTCTGCTTATGTTCTCTGCTTTGCACCAGCTGCCCGCGTACGTTGCTAATTCCCGCACCCGCATTCATGTGGTGGTAGAAACCCCCAAGGGCAGCCGTAATAAAGTAGCTTTTGATCCTGACTTGGGGGCTTTTAAGCTGAAGGGCGTGCTGCCGGAAGGCCATAGCTTCCCCTACGATTTCGGTTTTGTGCCCTCCACTAAAGCGGCCGAGGGCGACCCGCTGGATGTTTTGCTGCTGGATGCGCCTACGTTCCCGGGCTGCGTAGTGGAGGCCCGGCTGATTGGAGCACTGGAAATTGAGCAGCAGGAAGAAGATGGCACCACCCAGCGCAACGACCGGCTGCTGGCCGTAGCCGCCACGTCCCGCCTGCACAAAATAATTCACAGAATCAGCGACTTACCCAATGAGATGATGCATAAAATTGAGCATTTCTTCCACTCGTATAAAGAAGCCAAAGGCGGCGAAATCAAGGTTCTGCACCGGGTAGGCGCCAAAAAGGCCCACGCCTCACTGGCGCAGGCCCGGCAATGATGGGCTTAGGCTGTAGGGAAATTTTGTAGCCCTCTTAGAGCCAAGCATTCTTCCCAAAAGCCGGGCTCACTTTAAAATACATTTTAGGAGTGGGCAGCTCAATAAAGAAAGTAGTTCCCTGATTTTCGGCGCTTTCCAGCCAGATATTTCCCTGGTGCAGTTCCACAATGGTCTTGATGATGGACATGCCCAGGCCGGTGGTTTTTTCTCCCCGCAGCCCTGGGCGGCGGGCCCGGGTGAAGCGCTCGAACAGGCCGGGCTGTAGCTCCGCCGGAATGCCAATGCCCGTATCGACTACCGTAATCAGCACGTGGGCTGGTTCCTGAATCACGGTCACGCTCAGGTGCCCGCCATCGGGCGTAAACTTCAGCGCATTGCCCAGCAGGTTGTTCATCACCTGCATAAACTTGTTTTCATCAATATCAGCGTAGATGCTGGGGTGTGACGTCTCGAAGTAGAAATGATGGCCCGCAGCGTGCTCCCGATGCTGATAGTTTTCCAGCAGGATGCCCATTCGCTCCACCAAATCCATGCGCTCCAGGTGCACATCCACGTTGCTGGAATCCAGAAACTCCTGATCTACAAAGTCCCGGATCAGCGTTACGCCTTCCTGGCAGGCCGTGCGCATCTCGCTAATCATGGCATTGAGGCGAGCATCGTGGAGGGATTCTACTCTCTCGGCAATATAATCGGCCATCTGTTGCGCCAGCACCAGTGGGCTGGCCAGATCATGCGACAGAATTTCGAGCATGGAGTTTTTCTTGCTCTGGTAGCGGCGGGCTACCTCCAGCACATTGCGCGAGCGGGTAGTGTCGCGCACGTGACCGCCAATCAGGAGGCCATCGGCGGCGGCACTGCCCTCGGGCACATAGCCAATAGCCGACATACACAGCCAGCGTAGGGTGCCGTCGGGGTTAATCAGCCGTATGTTCATGTCCTCCACCAGCCGGCCGGTGGCGGCAAAATCTATGCACTCTGCCAGGTAGGGGCGGTCATCGGGGTGCAGCACGGCCAGCCAGCCGGGCAGTTCCTCGTTTACTTTATCAATATGGCCGCCCAGTTCCTGCTCGTAGGCAGCACTTACATACAGCACCTGCTTATCGGCAGGACGATAGGAGAAATAAACCACGGAATCGTGCGCGGCTAAGGAGGCAAACAGGTCGGGAGCAGGAGACATGCGCGGAAATACAGGAGCGTTGTTGCCCAGCTATACCGCCCGCACCCGGGTTTCGTTGCGGAAGGTTAACCCAGGGCTTGGCCTCCTGTCCGGGCGGCGGCTTTGGAAAGGAAGTGGCTTTTCTGCCGAAGGCCGGAAAACACAAAACCGGCCCCACGCTCCTGCTATTGAGGAGGTGGGGCCGGTTTTTTAGGAAAATTCTGTCTTACGTGAGTTTTTTATAGCGCACGCGCTTCGGCTCCACGTCGCCCAGGCGCTTCTTCTTGGCTTCTTCGTAGTCGGAGAAGTTGCCTTCAAACCATACCACCTGCGAGTCGCCTTCAAAAGCCAGAATGTGCGTGGCCAGACGGTCGAGGAACCACCGGTCGTGACTGATGATAACGGCGCAGCCAGCAAAGTTCTCCAGGGCATCTTCCAGGGCCCGGATGGCATTCACGTCCAGGTCGTTGGTGGGTTCGTCGAGTAGCAGCAGGTTGGCGCCTTGCTTAAGGGTAGTAGCCAGGTGCACGCGGTTCCGCTCGCCCCCGGAAAGCATACCCACTTTCTTTTCCTGGTCGCCGCCGCGGAAGTTGAAGTTGCTCACGTAGGCGCGGGCATTCACGGGGCGCCCGGCCAGCATCATAGTTTCGGTGCCGCCGGAAATGGTTTCGAACACCGATTTATTGGGGTCCAGGGTATCGTGCTGCTGGTCTACGTAGGCGGTTTGCACCGTGGGGCCTACCACAAACGTGCCGGCATCGGGCTCTATCTGGTGCGTGATAAGGCGGAACAACGTGGTTTTACCCGCGCCGTTGGGCCCAATGATGCCCACAATGCCACCTTGGGGCAGGTTGAAGGAAAGGTTTTCAAACAGGAGCTTGTCGCCGAAGGCTTTGGTGATGCCGTGCGCTTCGATAACCTGGGAACCCAGACGCGGGCCGTCCGGGATGAACAACTCCAGCTTCTGCTCCTTCTCCTTGGCGTCTTCGTTTATCATTTTATCGTAGCCGGCCAGGCGGGCCTTACTCTTGGCCTGGCGGGCCTTGGGGGCCATGCGCACCCACTCCAGCTCGCGCTGCAGCGTTTTCTGGCGCTTGCTCTCGGTTTTCTCTTCCTGGGCTAAGCGGTTAGACTTCTGCTCCAGCCAGGAAGAGTAGTTGCCTTTCCACGGAATACCCTCGCCGCGGTCCAGCTCCAGAATCCAGCCGGCTACGTTATCCAGGAAGTAGCGGTCGTGGGTCACGGCTATAACGGTGCCTTTGTATTGCTGCAGGTGCTGCTCCAGCCACAGCACCGACTCGGCGTCCAGGTGGTTGGTAGGTTCGTCCAGCAGCAGCACGTCGGGCTCCTGCAGCAGCAGGCGGCAGAGGGCCACGCGGCGCTTCTCGCCCCCGGAAAGGTTGCCAATCATGGCCTCGGGGTCGGGGGTGCGCAGGGCATCCATGGCGCGCTCCAGCCGGCTGTCCAGGTTCCATGCGTCCAGGTGGTCCAGGCGCTCCTGCACGGCGCCCTGGCGCTCCAGCAGCTTGTCAAAGTCCGCGTCTTCGGCCCCAAAGGCTTCGTTGATTTCGTCAAACTCCTTCAGCAGGGCTACCGTTTCGGCGGCGCCTTCCTGCACTACTTCCAGTACGGTTTTGTTGGCATCGAGCTGGGGCTCCTGCTCCAGATAGCCCACCGAGTAGCCCGGCGACCAGACTACTTCGCCCTGAATCTGCTTGTCGACGCCGGCAATAATTTTCAACAGCGAAGATTTACCCGAGCCGTTCAGACCGAGTACGCCGATTTTGGCTCCGTAGAAAAACGAGAGGTAAATATTTTTAAGAACCTGTTTCTGCGGCGGGTAGATTTTACTCACGCCGGCCATGGAAAAAATAATGGTCTGGTCGCTCATGCAGAGAAAGAATTAAAAAATCGTGACGTGGAGAAGGCCCGGTTACCGCCCTCTGGCGGCGCAAGCCCGGCGAAGGTACACCCGCCGCACCAGCTTACCCACAGGAGTTGAGAAGCTGAGAATAACCGAGTTGGTGGGGGAACCGTAGCCGGAAGAAGTTGCGTATGGCAGTTGTTGCGGCCATACGGGCTTTCGGGCAGCCAAAGGTAGGCAGCGCAGGGCGGCTTTCCCATGGCTATACTACCGAGCCTGGGTATACCGAAATTGCGCCGCAAGCCGTACACTTGTAATAATTTGTTTAACCTACCCCGTTCGGCCATCTATTGCCGCTCTCGCTATTCTAAGTATGGAACCAACTGACCACCTGCTGGCCGAAGCCCGCCGTTATGGCTACATCCAGGGCGACCAGGTGTGGCTGCACCCGTTCATGGACCTGCCCGCCCGGCAGGTGGGACAGGTGAAAGAATCGGAGGAGGCGTCTTTGACGTACTTCGCCCAACGTTTCGAAGCCTTCCGCACCAAAGTAGACGACCTGCTCCAGAAGATGGAGGAGGCTGAAAATAAGGGCTCCTTCCTGATGAAAGCCCTACACCTGAAAGAGCAGGTAGCTGCCTACGACGGCCTGGGCGACTTTGCCAGCCTGCACCGCCGCCTCACCGACGCGGAGGAGAACATCAAGGTTATGGTGGCCCGCAACCGCGAGAAAAACCTGGCCACCAAGATTAACCTGATCAAGGAAGCAGAGGCCCTGCACGATACCGTAGACTGGCAGGGCGCCGCCGACACCATCAAGGAGCTGCGTCAGGCCTGGATTAAGACCGGGCCCGTTGAGAAACAGCTCATTGAGGAGCTGGATACCCGCTTTCATGATGCCGTAGAGGGTTTCTTTGCCAAGCGCAAGCAGTTTCAGGCCGAGAAAAAGGCCATGACCAACCGCGTCTACGACAAATACAAAGAGCTGATTCATAAGTCGGAAGCCATCAAGAATTCCACGGAGTTTGAGGAAACCACCCGCAAGCTCAAGCAGCTGCAGCTGGACTGGAAAGAAGTGGATGGCTCCCTGCCCCGCAAGCAGGCCAATGAGCTCTGGACGCGCTTCCGGGCGGCGCACAACCACTTCTTTGAGCGCCTGAAGGAGCACATCAATACCAAGCGCCCCGAGGCCGCCGCTGGCGGCAACGGCTCCAGCGCCGACGAAAACCTGAACCGCAAGCGGGCTTTGGTAGACGAAGCCGTGGCCTTGCTGGACCGCCCTATGGGCGAGGCCGTGGCCCGCGCCAAGGAGCTGCAGGCCGCCTGGAAAAAGGTGGGCCCCGTGCGCGGCGAAGAGTCGGACCGGGTGTGGGAGCAGTTTCTGGCTGCCTGCGACAAAGTATTTGAGCTCAGCGCTCTGGAGCACTTCGTGCGCAAGCGCCAGGCCAACGGCCTAGATACCAGCAGCACGCCTGAGGAGCAATACAACGTACGGGTGCAGGCCCTGCGCGATTTTATTAAGTACGACCGCCAGGAGCAGGAAGTGCTTGAAGAGAACCTGGGTAAGCTCAGCGACTCGCCCGGCAACGAAGCCTTCCGCACCATGCTACAGGGCAAGATCCGCACGTTCGAAAGAAAAATCCGCACTAAAAACGAGCTAATTGAACTTCTGCGCCAGCGTTTAGTTGCTTAGTTCAACCTTGCACACTATTTTACGTTGTGCTCGTTAAGTAATCTGCCGCTGTTATTGGGTTATTTCCTGAGCAGTAGCTAGGTTTTAACTGCCGAACACCTACTTTTGCCCACCTTTTTTCTGTAGCAACACACGACTATGTACTGGACGCTGGAATTGGCTTCGTATCTGGAAGATGCCCCCTGGCCCGCCACCAAGGACGAATTGATTGACTATTCTATCCGCTCGGGCGCTCCGATGGAGGTTGTAGAAAACCTGCAGGCTCTGGAAGACGATGGTCAGCCTTACGAGAATATTGAAGAAGTTTGGCCGGACTACCCGACCAAAGAAGACTTCATGTTCAACGAAGACGAGTATTAAGGAATTTTGAATGTCAAAGGTTGAAGGTTGAATGATTGATATCGGTTTAGAAGCAGATAATCAGTCATCCAGCATTCAACCCTCAGCACTCAACATTCAAGGATTGGTTGCGGGGTATGCACAGCGCGTGCTACTCCGCAACCTTTTTTTGTTGGTACCCGAGCCCGCCTTCGTGGCCATCATCGGGCACAACGGCTGCGGCAAAACCACCCTTTTTCGGGCCCTCACGGGGCAAATTCCCTACGATGGTACCGTGCACCTGGGCGGCCACGACCTGCGCACCGTACACCGGCCGGCGGCCGAAGGGCTTTTGGCGCACCTTCCCCAGCGCAGCTCCGTTTCATTTCCCATTGAGGTGCGGGAGCTGGTGGTAATGGGCCGTTACCGCCACCACCGCTTCCTGAGCAACTACTCCCCCACCGACTACACCCTCACTGAGCAGGCGCTGGCCCGCGTAGGCGCCGCCCACCTGGCCCGTCGCGACTTTACCCAGCTCAGCGGCGGCGAACAGCAGCTGGTATGGCTGGCCCAGCTCAGCCTGCAAGATGCCGGCCTATACCTGCTGGATGAGCCCACCCAACAGCTGGACGTGTACTACCGCCGCCGCGTATTTGATTTGCTGAAAAGCTGGGTGCACAACGAAGGCAAAACCATTCTCTGCATCACCCACGACCTGGATAATCTGGCCGCCCTGCCCGGCTACCTCCTGAATCTGTCCCGCCCGCAACCCCAGCTCCAGCCGTTATCAGCAGAAGCCGTGCAAATGGAGAGGGCCTTTTTGGAGAGTGAAGAAAGCTTAGAGGTGAGGCTATAAGCTGACCCCAAGTAACCTCTACTCCAACAATCTTTCTGTCATCCTGAGCTTGCGAAGGACCTTCTCACGGCTGAACGGCAAGCGTAACAACGACTCGTTCTGCGGGCAGAAGGTCCTTCGCACAGCTCAGGATGACAGAGAATTTTATAGAGGATTATTGCCCTATATCCCTTTCACCGCTGCCCCGGCCGGCCGCGCAGCACCTGCCAGATGGAGCGTAGGAACGGCCACGGCGACACGGAATGCATTACCTGCAGATTCTCCCAGGGCGTGGTGCGTTCATCCAGAAAATCAAAGATGCGCTCCACCGGGTTGCGCTGAAACAGTTGCGCGAAGATGTCGCGGGTTTTTTCGCCGCGGCGCTGCATGGCATCCAGCAGCAGGGTATCGAATAGCCGGAACTGCCATTGGTCGCCGGTGGGGTCCTGAGGTGGGTGGCCGGTAGCCGCCAGCGCCGCCACCAGCCTTGCCGACTGTTGCTGAATGCGCTTAAACGCGTAGCCGGTGCTGGGCTTGGCCCGGCCGCCCCGCGTACCAATGTTGATGATATGTGGACTCTGCACGGCCGGGAGCGGGTGGTCCGTCATGGGTATAGCGCCTACCTCCTCGGCTTCTATCCGATACTTTTCTACGCCCAGCGTGTGCAGATACGCTTTGATTTCGGCCTCATAGGCTGCTTTGGGCAGCATCTCGGCTGAAAACAGGGTGTACTCTACCAGGGCCCGGCGCTTGCTGAAGGGCAGCACGTACATAAACCGCGCTTCCTGCTGCTGCGCTCCGCGGAAGTCCATGAACTCTACCGTTTCCGGATCGAAAACGTCCTGTTCGGTTTCCACTTCCCAGCCCACAAAGTGCTGGAGCAGGTAGCGGTGCTTGTCGGGCCGTTTTTGCAGCTGCGGGGGGCGGCTATCGAAGGCGTAGCGGGCGGAGAAGGTACCGGCGCTGGTGTGCGCTACCACGCCGCCCGGGGCTTCTTCCAGCCGCTCTACGGTGCCGGTTACCCAGGTTACCTGCGGGGCCGCGGCTACAGCTGCCTTAACGAAGCGGTAAAAGTCCAGGCCCCGAATCATTTTGTACCGGTGGCGCTGCAGGGCAAATACCTGCTCAAACTCCGGGCTGCGGAAAGCCAGCTTCGCCCACTCATGTGCTACTACGCCATCAAAGAGCGTGGGCGCATCAGCCCAGAAAGACCAGGTGCGGTCGTTCTGGTCTTTGCGCTCGGGCTCAATCAGCAGAATCTGCTTGCCGGCCAGCCGGGGCTCCTGCAGCAGGTGGTAGAGCAGACTCAGGCCCGCCGCGCCCCCGCCGGCCAGCAGGTAGTCATAATCACGGATTCGCTCGGATTCTTCGGATTTCACGGATTTTGTGGACGATTTGCTGAGCAAGGCGGCGTGGATATGCGCAACAGAGACCTGAACAGGCAATTTTACTAAATGCGAAGGAACAACATTAAACAAAAAAGCCGCCTCCGAAGAAGCGGCTTTTGTAATCAATTAACTGCCGAATAAGTCCATCGGTTTTGTGAAGGAGCAAAAGCACCACCTACAAAATCCGTGAAATCCGAAAAAATCCGGGCGAATCCGAGGTTTAGAAGTTGGGCGAGAGCAGGTATTTGCTGTAGAAGTCGTCGATGATTTTTACGGCCGAAGCGGCATCATCCACAATCTGCACCAGGTGCATGTCCTCGGCGGAGATGTTGCTTTCCTCGTGCAGCATCACTTCCTCAATCCACTTAAACAGGCCATTCCAGTAAGCCGAGCCTACCAGAACAATAGGGAAGCGGCCGATTTTCTTGGTTTGAATGAGGGTAATAGCCTCAAACAGCTCGTCCAGGGTGCCAAAGCCGCCGGGCATGCCAATGAAGCCCTGGGCGTACTTCACAAACATCACCTTGCGCACAAAGAAGTAATCGAAGTTGATAACCTTATCGGGGTCAATGTAGATGTTGTGGAACTGCTCGAAGGGCAGCTCAATGTTGAGGCCTACGGAGCGGCCACCCTCGGAGCGGGCGCCTTTGTTGCCGGCCTCCATAATGCCGGGGCCACCACCCGTGATAACACCGTAGCCGTGGCGCACCAGCTTGGCCGCAATTTCCTCGGCCATCTGATAGTAAGGGTTATCGGGCTTGGTGCGCGCCGAGCCGAAGATGGACACGCACGGGCCAATTTTGGTCATCTTCTCGAAGCCCTCCACGAACTCGGCCATCACCTTGAAGATCTGCCAGGAGTCGGCAATCTTGATTTCGTTCCAGTCTTTGTCTACGAAGGCTTTGCGGATGCGCTGCTCATCATCCAGCTGCAGGGTACGAATACCATGGGACTGCTCGCGCAGGTCACTGATGCTGGTTATCTTATTATCGTTGATGTTGGGCTGGCTGATGGTCTGTCCGCTGCCGGCATTCAGGGCCTCATCGGAGAGTTTAGTTTTGCTGGTTTTCTTAAGTTTCGTCATTCTGTCTCGACGTAAAAAACGGTCTGGAATGACCGTTGGGGATATAAAAAGGGTGGGATTGGCAAAAAAAAGACGCCCTGCGCAAAAGCAGGGCGACCCAAAGTACGGACCCGCAATTTAACGATTTGTGCTTATCTGGCCTACACCCGTTAAGTTTTCGTTACCAGCAGGGCTACTTGGCCCGGATGGCCAGCACAGGGTCCATATTGGCGGCCAGCACGGCTGGCACAATACCGGCCAGCATACCAATTACCACTGATATGGTGAGGCCTAGGGTAATATTGCCGGCGGAGAGGAATAGCGGCATGGCCTCCTGCGGTATCAGCGTAAGCAGCCACACCAGCAGTATGCCGGCGGCCCCGCCAATCAGGCACAGGAAAACAGCTTCAAACAGAAACTGAAACAGGATAAAGTAGTTTTTGGCGCCCAGTGACTTTTGAATACCAATGATATTGGTGCGCTCTTTTACCGATACGAACATGATGTTGGCAATACCAAAGCCTCCTACCAGAATGGCAAAGGAGCCAATAACGGCCCCGGCAATGCCAATGACGGAAAAAAGGGAGGTAATGGCATTGGCCAGCATTTCGGGGCGGTTCAGGGCAAAGTTGTCTTCCTCCTTAGGCTTCAGGCCGCGAATGTTGCGCATGGCTCCCTGCAGTTCGGCCTCCAGGTTCAGCAGGCCGGGGTCGGCATCGATGCCTTTCACGGCTATAGTGGGAGTTACGCCGGTCATGCCCCCGGTACTCAGGGCAAACATCTTGCTGAAGGCCCCGAAGGGAATCAGGCAGTTGGTGTCGTTGCTGGGGGTGTCCAGCAGCTTTTTGCCTTCTTTCTGCATCACCCCAATTACCACAAACCGCTGGCCTTTGGCTTTAAACTCCTGGCCCACGGCGGAGCGGCCGGGAAACAGGTTGCTGGCAATATCATAGCCGATAATGGCCACCGGGCGCGCCGCCTCTATTTCCTGCGCCGTGAAATAGCGCCCTTCCGTAATGGGCACATCCGATACCACCCGATAGGCAAAGCTCACGCCCTGCAGGGCACAGTCGGCGAGGCTGTTGTTGCCGGCTTTGAGCGTGTTGCCGCCGGTGGCGGCGAAGATGGCTACCCCTTTATTGTTGGAGGTAAGGTTTTGCTCCAGCAGGCGGTACTCGCGCACGGTAGGCACCGGCCGGTTGAAGTATTTCCACCACGGGTAATTGCCGCCAAACGCCCAGGGCCATTTCGCCACGTAAATCACCTTATCGCCCACAAAGCTCATGCTCTGGCGCACGTTGGCCTCCAAAGAATCTACCACGGCAAACACGGCAATGATGGCGAAGATGCCCACCGTGACGCCCAGCAAAGACAAAATGGTGCGCAACAGGTTTGATTTCAGTGCCTGCCATGCAAACCGGAAGCTCTCAAGAGTCAGACGCAAGGCTTTCATAGGGAGCTAAGTTGAGGGCGGGACCCAATAAGGGCAATAACCAGATTTCGGCCGGAAAGTAACAATTAATCCAGCCATTGTGCGTACTTTCGTGCCCTCAAATTTTTCGTTAGGTTCCCCTACTATTGCCCTTTCTGGCCCATGAAACTATCCGAGTTCAAATTTGACCTGCCCGAAAATCTGGTAGCACAGCACCCCGCCAAAACGCGTGACGAATCTCGGCTGATGGTTTTGCACCGTGACAGTGGCAAGATTGAGCACCGGGTGTTCAAAGACATCATTGAGTACTTCGACGAAGGCGACGTGATGGTGGTGAATGACACGAAAGTGTTTCCGGCCCGCCTCTACGGCAACAAGGAAAAGACCGGCGCCAAGATTGAAGTGTTCCTGCTGCGTGAGCTGAACAAGGAAATTCACCTGTGGGACGTGCTGGTAGACCCGGCCCGCAAAATCCGCGTGGGCAACAAGCTATACTTCGGCGAGTCCGATATGGTGGCGGAAGTAATTGACAACACTACTTCCCGCGGCCGTACCATCAAGTTCCTGTTTGATGGTACCGACGAGGAGTTCTATAAAGCGCTGCACGACCTGGGCGAAACACCCCTTCCCCGGGAGTCTATCACCCGCGAAGCCGAGCCAGCCGACAAAGAGCGTTACCAGACTATTTACGCCAAGCACACGGGTGCTGTGGCCGCGCCTTCGGCCGGTCTGCACTTCACGCGCGAGGTAATGAAGCGTCTGGAAATTAAAGGCGTAGAGGTGGCGGCGGTTACGATGCACGTGGGCCTGGGCACTTTCCGCGCCGTTGACGTGGAAGACCTGACCAAGCACAAAATGGATTCGGAGAACTTTGTGGTCCCCCCCGAAACGGCTACCATCGTAAACCGGGCTCTGGACCGCAAAAAGCGGGTTTGCGCCGTTGGCACCACCTCTATGCGCGCCATGGAGTCGTCGGTATCAGCCAATTCCCGCCTGAAGGCGACCGAGGGCTGGACGGATAAGTTTATCTTCCCTCCGTACGATTTCAAAATTGCCAACTGCCTGCTGACCAACTTCCATACCCCGGAAAGCACGCTGATGATGCTGGCCGCCGCCTTCGCCGGCTACGACCTTCTTATTGAGGCTTATCAAACGGCTATCAAAGAGAAATACAAGTTCTTCAGCTACGGCGACGCCATGCTGATTCTGTAGTCTCTTAATTGGACCAATACTGAAAGCCCGGTTGCCAACGCAGCCGGGCTTTTTGTTTACAGCAGCTACTGGCTCAGCGGCCCGATGGCATACTAACCTGCCCGGTTACCAGCAGTTCGCCCACCTGCAAGCGCTTAATGGTTAGATGCTCTATTTCCACGTGCCCCAGCCGGGACGCGCGCACCGACAGGCGGCGTACCGCCAGCCGGCCAATGGCCAGCGCCCCAATGGCTACGGCTCCAAAAACCATGGCGCCCAGGGCCAGAGCGCCCATACTGCGGGCCCCAATGGCCTCTACGCCGGTGGCCCGGGCACCAATGGCCAGCGCCCTGATAGTCTGGGGTGGAATAACTTCCGCACAGGAAGCAGAGGCAGGAAGGGAAGGTGCAGAGGAAGCGGAGGGGCTGGTTGGCATTATCATAGCTATATCAGGATAAAGGCGAAGGCAGATCCGGGCCGGAAACCGGGCCATAGTTGGGCGGCACACTGCGGCAGGCGGCCTTACCGAATATACGCTATTTTTGGGCGTGGCCCGGGCCGCGGCTGATTCCGGCCAACGTCTTTTTTTAGCTTTTTATGCCTCTTCCCCGCTTTGCCATTATCGTTGCCGGCGGCAGCGGCACACGCATGGGCGCCGACCGCCCCAAGCAGTTCCTAAGCCTGCTGGGTGAGCCGGTGCTGCTGCATACCCTGCGCCGCTTCGCCAACCCTGCTTTGCAGGTGCAGCGCATCGTGCTGGTGCTTCCGGCCGATGCATTTACGGCCTGGCAGCTGCTCTGTGAGGAACACGCCGTGCAGATTCCGCACACCGTGGTGGCCGGCGGGGCCTCGCGCTGGGCATCCGTACACCTGGGCCTCGCGGAGCTGGCCGCCAGTGCCACGGAGGGAGTGGTGGCGGTGCATGATGGCGTGCGGCCGCTCACGTCGTTTGCCGTCATAAACAATACCTATGCAGCCGCAGAAGAGCACGGAGCCGCCGTGGCGGCCGTGGTGCCCAAAGACTCCGTGCGGGGCTTATCCCAGAATGGTTCCTATGCCCTGGACCGCTCCCGGCTGCGCCTGGTACAAACCCCGCAATGCTTTGAGCTACAGCTGCTACAGCGCGCTTACCAGCTGCCCGAGTTGCCCACCTTCACGGACGATGCCAGCGTGGTGGAAGATCTGCACCCCATCCGGCTGGTGGAGGGCGACTACCGCAACCTGAAGATTACCACCCCGGAAGACCTTTTGGTAGCGGAAACCTTCCTGCGCGCCGCGCAGCCCACCATCTGATATCCAGTGCAATATTTCCGCTGATGCGGTTACTTTGCCAGCCCCATCTGTACCCAACTGCTTTTCTATGCAACCTACCCAGCCTACCTATACCTGCCTGATCTACGAGGTACGCCCCGATGGCGTGGCCACCATCACCCTGAACCGTCCCGATGTGTTCAATGCCTTCAACGACCCGCAGAGCTATGAGCTGCAGGACGCGCTGAAGCAGGTAACCCGGGATACGCGGGTGCGTGTGGTGGTGCTCACGGGCGCTGGCCGGGCCTTCTGCTCGGGCCAGGATTTGAAGGGCGCCAGCAGCGGCGAGAAACGCTCGTTCTACGATTCCCTGCACAAGCGCTACAACCCCATTATCCGGGCTATGCGGGCCCTACCCAAGCCCATCATCTGTCGCCTCAACGGCGTGGCCGCCGGCGCGGGCTGCTCCCTGGCCCTGGCGTGTGACGCCATTGTAGCCTCCACCGATGCTTCCCTGATTGAGGTCTTCATCAATATTGGGCTGGTGCCTGATTCAGGCTCCTCGTGGTTTTTGCCCCGCCTAGTGGGCACGCTGAAGGCGTTTGAGCTGTGCACTCTGGGCAGCAAAGTACCTGCCAAGGAAGCCTTACGGCTGGGTTTAGTGAACCAGGTGGTGGCACCCGAGCAGCTGGACGAAGCTACCTACGCGCTGGCCGCCCGCTACGCCGCCGCGCCCACCAAAGCCATTGGCCTGATTAAACAGATGCTGAACAAAGCCGGAGCGGCCACGCTGGATGACATGCTGGACTACGAAGCCCACTGCCAGCAGATTGCCGGCGAGTCGGCGGACTACCAGGAGGGCGTCCAGGCCTTCGCCGAAAAGCGCAAGCCCGTTTTTAAAGGCGAATAGGCAGGCCCGCTGTTCCTGCACAAAAAAGGCCCTGCGCATTCCTGCACAGGGCCTTTTCATGTTTTGACTATTGCTTAGCGCAGGTTAATCAGGCGGGTTTTGCCGTCGATGGTAACGGAGGCAATGTTGTCGCAGGCCTGGGTGCCGGTGGGGTCGTAGTTGAGCAGCAGGCTGCGGTTTTTGTAGTTGGTGATGTTGATAGTACCGGCCACAAAATGCCGGGCGCAGCCCCGGCGCAATACTTTCACCAGCGGCTGCTCAATCTGAGCGGTATAGGCCACGCCTTTGCGGTTTACCCCGGAGGCATTACCAGTTACTTTGTATTCATCATCGAACACGGTGCGGGTGCCAAAGCCAGCGGTGCGGGTGTAGGTGCGCTCCGAGTTCCAGGTGGCCGTGCCATTGGGCGTGGTGACGCTGGCATCCTGCACCAGCAGGCTGTAAGAGCCCTTTTCCAGGGTAGTGATGATGCGCGTGCCGGTATGGTGCCGGTCGTTCACGTAATAGTCAACGAGGGAAATGGTGGCGGAGGCGCCGGGCTGCCGCCGCTCGCCCTGAAACACAACCACCATTTTTCCGCGCCGGGCTACGCCGCGGGCATCCAGGCAATTGGTGGGGCCAAAATACAGGGTGAGGGTGCGGGTAACGGCATTGTAGGTGCGGGTGGCACAGTCCGGCAGGATCAGGCGCAGGTCGTCGGGGGCTACGGCCGGGCTGCCGGAGGCGGTTAAGTCGGCGGGCTCGGCAGCAGCCGTCAGGTCACTCATGGTTACGTTCTCCTCTTCTACCGTAGCATAGTCCTCGGCGGAGGCCGTGCGGTCGGGGCTTAGCTCATCACTTTCTTTGTTACAGCCCGCCAGGAGCAGGCAGGCAGCGGCCAGGGCCGAAAAACACACGGAACGAAGGGCAGAAACGTACATAGGAGCAGGAGTTTGAACGGTGGAAGAAATGGTTTGGCGGCTTAGAAAGCAGAATATTCAAAAGGTTTAATCTATACCAAAAATTTACGCTTTGAACTTTTCAGTCTTTCGATTTTCCTTTTGAAGGAACATGGGGTGCGTAGGTTCGTATAGAGGGCTATGTCTCAACGCTCTTCCCTCCTTCCGTTGCCTTTTCTTGGCCGGGTACTCCTCCCGGCTATGCTGTTGCTGCAAACAGCTGCCTGCTCGCCCGATGCCAGCCAGAAAGACCCCGTAGCCGAAGCCAAATTCGAAAATGAGCGCCGCATCAGCAGCGAAGACGTCACCAAAAAACAGGAGCGCGACGCCGAGTTTATGGTGAATACGGCCGTAGCCAGTCAGCTCACTGTGCAGCTCAGTCAGCTGGCCCAGCAGAAAGCGGTCCTGCCCGCCGTGCGCGCCCTGGCCGGCACCCTGCAAAAAGGCCACACCACCCTCGACCAGGCCCTGCGGAATCTGGCGCAGCAGAAAAGCATTGTGCTACCTACCGGCCTGGGCGCCGAGCAGCAGAAGCGCTACCGCGAATTTGGCAGCTATACCGGGGGCAGCTTCGACCGGGAATACATTGGTCAGCTCACGGAAAGCTATAAGCAACTGGCCGAGGCTTTTGACGACATGCGCGAAGACGCCTATGATGGCGACATTCGCGGATTTGCCGCCAACTACCTGCCCGTGGTGCAGCAGCACCTCAGCCAGCTCAAAGACCTCGAAGACCAGACCGAGGATCTGAAATAACCCTATCTGATTCTTTTTTCTTTCGACTTCCAAAACACCTTAACACGTATGAAAAAGGCAATGTTTGCTTACCTGCCCCTGCTGGCAGTTCTCACGCTGAGTGCGGGCTGCAATACCGATAAGCGCACCGATGGCACCGCCGGCGAAGTGGTAAGTGACATGGACAAAGCCGCCGAAGAAGGGGGTGTGCAGGCAGATGCTACCGTTATTGATAATAATGCCGGCCCCACCGTAATAGCGGACGCCGACTCGGCCGCGGCTATGGATACCGCGGCCACCCGCAAGTAGTCTATTCCCATCCTTTAACTTTTAACGCTATAACCCATGAAACTTTCCCTATATGGCGTGCTCTGCACCAGCCTGCTGCTGGCAGGCAGTGGCTGCAACTCCCGGCAGGACGCCGTGGAAACCGCCCAAGAAGTAAATGAAGCCAAGAACGACAGCGCAACGGCTTCCGCTGGCACCAGTAAGATGGAGGAAAAGAAGGATTACGACTCCGAGTTCATGACCAAAGCCGCCAGTGGCGGCATGATGGAAGTAGAGCTGGGCAAAGCCGTAGCCGCCAAAGCCACTACTCCTGAGGCCAAGCAGTTTGCCAACATGATGGTGACCGACCACACCAAAGCCAACACGGAGCTGAAGGCGCTGGCCGCGAAAAAGAACATTACCCTACCCGCCGCTATGGGCGAAGACCAGCAGGACGTCTATAAAGATGTGACCGAGAAAACGGGCATCAATATGGACAAGGAATACCTGCGGGAAATGGTGCAGGACCATGAGAAAGACGTGAAGGAGTTCATTGAAGCCTCAGAAAAAGCCATGGACCCCGACATTAAAGCCTTTGCCAAGAAAACCACCCCGGTGCTTCAGCACCATCTGGAACAAGCCCAGAAAATGCTGGCCGCCGTGAAGGAACGCAAATAGCCGTGTAAGCTGTATCAAAAAAAAGCCTCTGTAGTAATTACAGAGGCTTTTTTTATTAGGCAACCGGGGCTTCTTCCTCGGCGTATTTGCTGGTTTTCAGCTCCTCGGCCAGAAAGCGGGCTGTGTAGCCTTTCTTGCTTTTTGACACCTGCTCGGGCGTACCCTGCGCCACAATAGAGCCGCCGCCCGCGCCACCTTCGGGGCCGATGTCAATAACGTAGTCGGCCACTTTAATCAGGTCCAGGTTATGCTCAATGATGAGGACGGTGTTGCCTTTGTCGGCCAGCTTCTGGAGTACCACGGCCAGGTGGTTGATGTCCTCGAAGTGCAGACCGGTGGTGGGCTCATCCAGGATATAGAACGTTTTGCCGGTGTCCTTTTTGCTGAGCTCCGTGGCCAGCTTCACGCGCTGCGCTTCGCCGCCGGATAGCGTGGTAGCCTGCTGGCCCAGCGTGAGGTAACCCAGGCCCACCTCATTCAGCGTTTTGATTTTGCGCAGGATGCGGGGCTGAAACTCAAAGAACTCCACGGCTTTTTCCACCGTCATGTCCAGCACGTCGGTAATCGACTTGCCTTTGAAGCGCACTTCCAGCGTTTCGCGGTTGTAGCGGCGGCCTTTGCAGGTTTCGCAGGGCACGTGCACGTCGGGCAGAAAGTTCATTTCAATGGTGCGCATGCCGGCGCCCTCGCAGGTTTCGCAGCGCCCGCCCTTCACGTTGAAGGAGAAGCGCCCCGGCCCATAGCCCCGGATTTTGGCTTCCGGCAGCGAGGAATACAGCTGACGAATCTCCGTGAAC
Organism: Hymenobacter sp. DG25A; assembly: GCF_001280305.1. Classification (NCBI taxonomy): domain Bacteria; kingdom Pseudomonadati; phylum Bacteroidota; class Cytophagia; order Cytophagales; family Hymenobacteraceae; genus Hymenobacter; species Hymenobacter erythromyxa. The sequence continues at coordinate 3,119,394 of NZ_CP012623.1, forward strand.
ACACCCGTGTAGGTGGCCGGGTTGGAGCGCGGGGTGCGCCCAATCGGCGACTGATCCACCTCAATCACCTTATCAATCAGGTCCAGCCCTTCAATGCTGCCGTAAGCCAGCGGCTCGCGCTTGGCATTAAAGAAGTACTGGTTGAGGATGGGGTATAGCGTATCGTGAATAAGCGAGGACTTGCCCGAGCCCGACACGCCCGTGACGGCAATGAACTTGCCCAGGGGGAATTTCGCCGTCACGTTTTTCAGGTTGTGGCCTTTGGCGCCTTTCAGCACCAGCTCGCCCCCGTCGCCGGTGCGCTTGGTTTTGCGCAGCTCAATGTGCTTCTGGCCACTGAGATACTGGGAGGTGAGCGAGCCGCTGGAGAAGATTTCCTTTGGCGTGCCTTCGGCCACAATGTGCCCGCCATGGATGCCCGCGCCCGGACCAATGTCCAGCACGTGGTCGGCGTGCATAATCATGTCCTTGTCGTGCTCCACCACAATCACGGAGTTGCCCAAATCCCGCAGGTGCTGCAGGGCCTTGATCAGCCGCTCGTTGTCGCGCTGGTGCAGGCCAATGCTGGGCTCGTCCATAATGTAGAGCACGCCCACCAGCTGGGTACCAATCTGCGTGGCCAGACGAATGCGCTGGCTTTCGCCGCCCGAGAGCGTGCGCACGGAGCGGTGCAGATCCAGGTAATCCAGGCCCACTTCCAGCAAAAAGCCGATGCGCTTGCGGATTTCCTTCAGCAGCTCGCGCGCAATCAGGTTCTGTCGGTCCGTCAGGCGGTTTTCCAGATCCTCAAACCACTCCGCCAGCTGCTTAATATCCATCACCGACAGCTCACCAATGTGGTGGTCGGCAATTTTGAAGTGTAGGCTTTCTTTCTTCAGGCGGTAGCCGTGGCACTCAGGACACTCTTTGGCCTGGGTGTACTGCTGAATCCATTCCCGGATGTTATCCGACTCGGAATCCATCTGCCGGCGCAGGAAGGGAATAATGCCTTCAAACGGCTCGGTATAGCCTGCTTTTTTGGGGTCGGCGTCTTCATCTTCCGGAATGCCGTGCAGCATGCGGTCCACCAGCTCGGCGGGCAGCTTATCAATGGGCGTGCTCAGGCTGGCTTTGTGCTTTTTGAGAATCAGGCCCAGCTGCTGGAAAATCCAGATGTCGCGGTACTCGCCCAGCGGTGCAATGCCACCCCGGCTGATGCTGAGCTTGGTATCGGGCATCACCGACTCGCGGGTGATTTCCTGCACCTCGCCCAGGCCGTTGCACACGGGGCAGGCGCCGTAGGGCGAGTTAAAGGAGAAGGTATTCGGCGCCGGGTCGTCGTAGGCAATGCCGGTGGTGGGGTCCATCAGAAAGCGCGAGAAGAACTGGGTCTTCTCGGAATCGGGGTCCAGCACCAGCATGGTGCCTTTGCCGTGGGTTAGCGCATTCTGCACCGAGCCCGAGAGGCGGAACCGGTCCTCCTCCTTCACCGTCAGCCGGTCAATGACAATTTCGATGTCGTGAATTTTGTAGCGGTCCACCTGCATCTTGGCCGTGATGTCGAGCAGCTCGCCATCTACGCGCACTTTGGTGAAGCCCAGCTTGGCAATCTGCTGAAACAGCTCGCGGTAGTGGCCTTTGCGGCCTTTCACCACTGGTGCCAGCACCACCAGCTTGCCGGTATCAAAGTGCTTGAGAATGTAGTTGATGATCTGGTCGTCTGACTGCCGGATCATCTTTTTGCCCGTGGCATAGCTGAACGCCTCGGCCGTGCGGGCGTAGAACAGGCGCAGGAAATCGTAAATCTCCGTGATGGTGCCTACCGTGGAGCGGGGGTTGCGCGAGGTGGTTTTCTGCTCGATGCTGATAACCGGCGACAGGCCCTCAATCTTGTCTACATCGGGCCGCTCCAGCCCGCCCATGAAGGAGCGGGCATAGGCCGAAAACGTCTCCATGTAGCGGCGCTGGCCTTCGGCGTAAATCGTATCAAACGCCAACGACGACTTGCCCGAGCCGGAAATACCGGTGAAGACCACCAGCTTGCCGCGCGGAATTTTGACAGTAACGTTCTTCAGGTTGTGCTCCCGCGCCCCGTATACTTCAATAAACGGCGCCTCCACATCGGCGGCCAAGGGCCGGACAGTGGAATGCGCAGCCACCACTGCTTCGCTGACCTGCTCTGCCAGCGGCACCGCCTGCACGGCAGCAGTATGCTGTTCGAAGTTATCGGCTACGGCTACTGCCGTGGCAGGAGCAGCGGGTTGAGACGCGCGCCCTTTGCGGGAGGTGGTGGAAGAAGCGGATACAGATGATTTTTTGGCCATGCAACAGCGAAGCGGATAAGTCTGCAAAGGTACGTAAAACGAACCCCGGCGGCTAGTGTGAATAGCTTATTTCCCAAGGACTTTAGCGCCGCCTGGGTTAGAAGGCTGTCAGACGTTGTCAACAGTACAGAGAGGCTCTAACAACAAACTCAACCGGATTGTGCCCGCAAATCCGGAGTTCTTTTCATAGGATGCGTACACTATACAGATTTGGCGTTGTTCTTGCCTCGCTGAACTTTGATTGTTCATCTCAACTTGCTTTTCCTATGAAGTTCTTCCCGAAAATTGCGCTTTCCGGCTTTTTCGCGCTATTCCTGCTGGGCGCAGCAGCTCCTACGCAGGCGCAGGTTAACATCAACATCAACCCACCTTCCTGGGGCCCTGCCGCACCAGCGGGCACGCGCTACTACTATGTACCGGAGTACGACGGCTACTATGACCTGCAGGACAGGCGCTACATTGTAAAGCGCGACGGCCGCTGGACGCGCCTGAGCAGCCTGAATGGCTATAATTCCTCCAACTTCCACCCAGTAGTGCTCAATTACCGCGGCACCCAGCCCTGGGTCCGCATTGAGGAGCACCGCACGAAATATAAAAAAGGCCACCCCCATGGCATGCCTCCTGGCCAAGCCAAGAAAATGCGCGGTAATTACTCCCGCGACCGGGTGATTGTGGTAGGCGATAACCGGAACGATGGCCGGCATGATGACTACCGCGGCCACCCCGGCAACGGGAATGGCAACGGTAACGGAAAAGGCCACGGCAAAGGCAAGCACTAAGCTTCGCCCTCTATCCGAATAAAGAAATTAGCCCCGGCGCAGGTATCTGTGCCGGGGCTTTTGCGTACAGCCTGCTATGGCTACCGACTATCAACCCATCAACTGCTCGTTCTACGACGAGTTGGAGGCCCTGGCCACTACCCGCCAGCGCTGCACCCTGGTTTACCGCACCGAGCCCGACACGCCGCCCAGCACCTACAGCGGCGTCATCACGGACCTGTTTCTGCGCGACAAAGTGGAGTACCTGCGCCTGGAAGATGGCTTTGAGGTGCGGCTGGACAACCTGCTGGCTGTGGACGATAAAGAGCTGCGGGATTACTGCTAAAAGAAGAAGGCGGCCCACATAGGCCGCCTTCTTCTTTTAGCATTTACTCAGGCTACGCTTAAAACTCCGCGTTCTTCGGGAAGCGCGGGAAAGGAATAACGTCGCGGATGTTGGCCATGCCGGTGACGAACAGCACCAGACGCTCGAAGCCAAGACCAAAGCCGGAGTGCGGCGCGGTGCCGAACTTGCGCAGATCCAGGTACCACCAGAGGTCTTCTTCGGGCACGTGCATTTCGGCCATGCGGGTTTTCAGCTTCTCCAGGTTTTCCTCGCGCTGCGAGCCCCCAATGATTTCGCCGATGCCGGGGAACAGCACGTCCATGGCGCTTACGGTGCGGCCATCTTCGTCCAGCTTCATATAGAAAGCCTTGATATCCTTGGGGTAGTTAGTCAGGATAACGGGCTTCTTGAAGTGCTTTTCTACCAGGTAGCGCTCATGCTCGCTCTGCAGGTCGGTGCCCCAGTCCACGGGGAATTCGAACTTCTGCTTGGCAGTTTTCAGAATCTCAATGGCCTCGGTGTAGGTAAGGCGCTGGAAGGCATTGTCTACCACGGACTGCAGGCGCGTGAGCAGCTGTTTATCATACTGCTCGTTGAGGAACTGCAGGTCGTCGGCGCACTTTTCCAGGGCGTAGCGCACCAGGTACTGCAGGAAATCCTCGGCCAGGTCCATGTTGTCCTGCAGGTCATGGAAAGCCATTTCCGGCTCAATCATCCAGAACTCAGCCAGATGGCGGGCCGTGTTGGAGTTTTCGGCGCGGAACGTGGGGCCAAAGGTGTACACCTTGCCCAGGGCCATGGCGGCCAGCTCGCCCTCCAGCTGCCCCGATACCGTGAGGTTGGTGGCTTTACCGAAGAAATCTTCCTTGTAGTCTACCTGGCCGGCTTCGTTCAGGGGCGGGTTTTGCTCGGGCAGCGTGGTTACGCGGAACATCTGGCCGGCACCCTCGGCATCGGAGCCGGTAATGATGGGCGTGTGCACGTAGAAGAAACCCCGGTCGTTGAAGTACTGGTGCACCCCGAAAGCCAGCGTGTGGCGGATGCGCAGCACGGCGCCAAACGTGTTGGTACGGGGGCGCAGGTGAGCAATTTCGCGCAGGAACTCCAGGGAGTGGCCTTTTTTCTGCAGCGGGTACTCTTCCGGATCGGCTTTGCCCAGCACTTCAATTTCCGAAGCCTGCACTTCTACCGTCTGGCCTTTACCCTGTGAGGCCACCAGCTTGCCGCGCACGGCTACGCAGGCGCCGGTGGCTACGTCCTTCAGATTTTCCTCCGGAAACTTCTCCGCATCAGCCACCACTTGTATATTATGGATGGTGGAGCCGTCGTTTACGGCAATGAACTGCACGTATTTGTTGCCGCGGCGGGTGCGCACCCAGCCTTTCACCAGCACTTCGCGTTCCAGCTCTTCGCTGCGGAGCAATTCCTGCACGCTGCTTCTTCGGAGGTCGGACATCGGGACTTTTTTGGTTCGGGGTTGATAAGGATAAGTGGGCAAAGGTAGCGGTTTTGAAAAGCGGCCGGAAGCGAAATTATGCCACCGGCTTGTCGGGCAGGCAACCTGCCACCGTATACAGGCTGAGGCGCCGCTGGCAGGCCAAACTTTTTTACTTTAACTCAAGTACAGAAAGGCCTACATTTGAAGTTAAACCCCGCTTTCGCTGCCAGCGGGGCGTACCGTTTTTTAGAGTATGCAACGACTGGACATGAAACAGCTTCTCCAGCAGAAGCTGTCCCCCCAACAGATACAATTCATTAAGCTGCTGCAGATTCCCACTGCCGAGCTGGAAGCCCGCATCAAAGAAGAGCTGGAGGCCAACCCGGCCCTGGAAGAAGGCGACGACGAGCCCGAGGAGGAGTTTGAGGAGCAGGACCGCGACGAAGACGCCGAGGATTTCGACAACGACCCCGATGCCGAGTTCGATAGCGACAACAGCACGCTGGATGAAGATTTTGACGAGCCTGCCGATGAGCAGCCCGAAATTGAGCTGCCCGTAGCCGAAGAAGCCGCCCCCGAGGAACGCCAGAACGATAATGACGATCTGGACCTGGGCGACTACCTCAACGATGACGAAATAGCCGGCTACAAAATGCAGGGCGACGGTCCCGGCGAGCCGGAAGACGACCGGGAAATGCCCTTGGCCGACACCAGCGGCTCCCTCATCGACTCCCTGCTGGACCAGCTGGGCTTCGCCGACTTAGACGAAAAGCAGGAAGCCATTGGCCGCCAGCTCATCGGCTCCATTGATGGCGACGGCTACATCCGCCGCGACCTGTCGGCCATTGTCAACGATCTGGCCTTCTCCCAGAACATTGAAACCACCACCGAGGAAATTGAGCAGGTGCTGCACCTGATTCAGAGCTTCGACCCGCCCGGCATTGCCGCCCGCGACCTGCGGGAGTGCCTGTTGCTGCAGCTGGAGCGCCGCCACCAGGACGACCCGGTAGTAGAGCACGCCGAGCGGATTCTGACCGACACCTACGACGAGTTTACCAAGAAGCACTACACCCGCATTCAGCAGAAGCTGGATCTGGAAGATGACGAGCTGAAGGAGGCCATTGCCCTGATTCTGAAGCTGAACCCCAAGCCCGGCGGTACCGGCCCGGTAGGCCTCGGTAAGGTACAGTACATCATCCCCGACTTCATTCTGACCAACGACAACGGCCAGCTAAGCCTGACTTTGAACGCCCGCAACGCCCCCGAGCTGCGCGTGTCGCCGGCCTACCAGGAGATGTTCCAGACCTACGACAAGGCGGCCAAGAAGGACACCAAGATGAAGGAGGCCGTCACCTTCGTAAAGCAGAAGCTGGACTCGGCCAAGTGGTTTATTGATGCCATCCGGCAGCGCCAGAATACGCTTTTGAAAACCATGGACTCCATTGTGCGCTACCAGCACGAGTTTTTCCTGGAGGGCGACGAAGGCAAGCTGCGGCCCATGATTCTGAAGGACATTGCCCAGGAAATCGGCATGGACATCAGCACCGTAAGCCGCGTGGCTAATTCCAAAGCCGTGCAGACGGAGTTCGGCATTTACCCGCTGAAGTACTTCTTCTCCGAGGGCATTGCCACCGACTCCGGCGAAGACGCCAGCAGCCGCGAGGTAAAGCATATTCTGAAGGAAATTATTGAAGGCGAAAGCAAAGGCAAGCCCTTATCCGACGATAAGCTGGAAAAGATGCTGAACGCCCGGGGCTACAATATTGCCCGGCGCACCGTGGCCAAGTACCGGGAGCAGCTGAATATTCCGGTAGCGCGCCTGCGCAAAGAGCTCTAAGAGAAAGGCCGGTAGCTACCGGCCTTTTTTTATGCCCGGCGGGGTGCTCCGCCGGGGCTGTATCTTGCGCCTCACTACCTCTTCTGCCTGTTCTTGAAAAAGCATTCTGCTATCCTGCTCTCGGGAGTATTTCACCCGCTGCTGGTCCCTACATATCTATTTACCCTGGTTTGCTACGCCTTGCCCAGCGCGCTGGCGCGGCCGGCCCTGCCCGACCGGTGGGTGGTTATGGCAGTGGTAGCGGTTTTCACCTTTGCTCTGCCCACGCTGGGCACCTTTGCCCTGTACAGGGCCGGGGTGGTCAGCTCCCTGCTGCTGCAGGAGCGGCAGCAGCGTGCCTGGCCCCTGCTGCTGGCCACCGTCAGCTTTGGGGCTGCCGCTTTGCTGCTACACCGCCCGACCGTGTTTGACCCGCTGCTGGCGCAGATGATGCTGGGCATGACCCTGGCCGTGCTGCTGGCTTTTGTGGTAACGCTGCGCTGGAAAATCAGTGCCCACGCCATGGGCATGGGCGGCGCGCTGGGCTTGCTCTCGCTGCTGGGCCTGCAACAGCTTTCCACGCCGGGTGCGGCTTTTCTGATTGGGATGATGCTGGCGGTGGCAGCGGCCGTTTTGTGGGCCCGCCTGACCTTACGGGCACATACCAAAGCCCAGGTGGCGGCTGGCCTAGGCGCTGGCCTGGGCATTGTATTCGTTTTAGCCGCTTACTGTTGAGGTTGGTCGGCTAAAAGGCCGGTTTAGACGAGTTTTCAGCGGGTTTGGTATAAGAATAAATAATTTCGTCTGATACCTAGATTGAATTGTATTTCTTTCTTGTACTTTTGGAACATAATTCTGTACCTCTCCCTTTTTCACCACCTATTGCCATGTTTCACTCTTACACCGTTCGCCTGGTTGCTCTGCTCTTGCTGGTAGGTCTGCTGGCCGGCACTCGTGGTGTACAGGCGCAGTCCAATATGCGTCCCGCTAACTTCTTGGCTGATCAGGAACCCGCCGAACCCTTGATTCTCTCGAAATCCGATAAGGCAGAGCTCATCACCCAGCGCTTCAGCGATGCGCTGGATTTAAGCCCCATGCAGGAAAGCCAGTTTCAGCGCTACACCTATAGCCATTTGTGCCAGAAGGAGGCCGCGGCCTCCCGCCTGGTAGGAGCTACCCGCGCGCAGCGCCGGTTAGACCGTCAATACGCGGCGGACCTGAGCCGGGTGCTACGCTCCAGCCAGCTGGCTACCTTTTACTGGCTCCGCAACCGCGAGCCGCTGGCCCTTTTTGAAGCCCCGGCCATGGCTAAGCGCTAGATATTACTCCACACTCTACCTGCAACAACAAGCCGCCCGGCTGCCCAATCAATCCTGATGGGCGCGCTGGGCGGCTTACTTTTAGGGCAGGCGGGGGCTTAGTGCTTCGCGTCCATTTCGGCTGCTACCAAGGCCTGCACCTGGGGCAGGTCGTAGTCGGCCTCACTCTGAATGTGGGGCATTAGGCGCTGCATAATCTGGTCTTGGCGCTGCCCGGCGCTCCAGGCCTCGGCGTAGGGCGTGGCAGAGAAGGTTACCTGCGAGTAGAGCGGAACCCAGCGGCCGGGATATTGCGCCGAGATTTTACTTTCGATTTTCTTCTGTAGCAGAAAGCGTGGGTCGGCCACCCGGTCACGCATTTCCTCAAAGTTGTACACGGCCAGGTCGGCCATGGCATCGGTATTGGGCTTGCGCTGGCGCTCGAACTCCTGAAAAATGGTGTGCCAGTCCTGGCCGTGCTCGTCCATCAGCTGGTTGAGTACGGTGCAGTCCTCAAACCCGGAATTCATGCCCTGCCCGTAGAAAGGCACAATGGCGTGGGAGGCATCGCCCAGCAGCAGCACCGCATCATCAAACGCCCAGGGGAAGCACCGCACGGTTACCAGGGAGCCGGTGGGGTTCTGGAAAAAGTCTTCTACCAGCTCCGGCATCAGCGGCACTACATCAGCAAACACTTCCTGGAAGAAGGCCTGTACCTGCTCCGGCGTTTGCAGAGCAGCAAAGGAATGCGGGCCTTCGTAGGGGAAGAACAGCGTGCAGGTGAAGGAGCCATCCAGGTTAGGCAGCGCAATCATCATATACTGCCCGCGGGGCCAGATGTGCAGAGCATGCTTTTCCAGCTGCCAGGTACCGCCGGGGCCCGGGGCAATATTCAGCTCCTTGTAGCCGTACTCCAGGTAGCTCTGGGAGTAGTTGTAGCGGTCCGTCTTCTGCAGGGCGCCGCGCACCGCGGAAAAGGCCCCATCGGCCCCAAACAGGTGCTGAAATCCGCGCTTGTATACTTCATTGGTAGTGGTGTTTCGCAGCTCCAGGGTGCGGGAGCGTAAATCCACGTTCAGGCACTGCTGACTGAACTGCACCTCCACGCCGGGCATAGCTTCGGCCAGTTCCAGCAGCGTACGGTTCAGCCCGCCCCGGGACACGGAGTAGATGGCCTGGTTATCCTGGCCGTAGGGCTGGGAGGTGAGGTTGCCGGCTACATCGTGCATCACGCGCCCGTACATAGGAATGCCCACCTGCCGGATCTGCTCGGCTATGCCCACGCCCTCCAAGGCCCGCCAGCCCCGGTCGGAAAGCGCCAGGTTAATGGAGCGGCCTTCTATGGGACCGGCCAGGCGGGGGTCGGGGCGACGCTCCAGCACCTCTACCGGGTACCCGCGCTTGGCCAGATACAGCGCCAGCAAAGAGCCCACCAGCCCGGCGCCCATAATGGTGTAGCGTTCAGTGGAAGCAGCAGGAAAACCTGCCGTAGCAGCGTCAGAAGAAGATGAACTCATACAGAATAGCAGACAGCGTAGCGCAATCTAAATCGGTTTTGGCAAACACAGAAGTGCTTGGTGGCGGCTTCGTATTTGCAGATTACAGCATTATTAAAATATTCTACATAATTAGATGAATTATTCTAAACATTTGATTATACTTGATCAATATGAAATTATACGATGCTGTGATTTACCTGGTATAGCAAAGCTTCCGCCCCACCCACCCCCTCTTATCTCTACCGTTATGCAGTGGACACCCTTTTCGTTATTTGCTTCCGAACCTGGCGTTTCTTCTTCTGCTACCATTAAACTCCGCCCGCTGCCCCGCCCCAAGCGGCCGGCCGTGGCAAAATCCGTTGTGCCGCCGCAACAGTTGTCTATTCCCTTTCAGCAAACGCTGCCCGCTTTCTCTACCATGCCGGCTGGCCGCCTGGGGGTTACCTTCTCCCGGTCTGATATCCTTGAAATAGGAGAATTTATAATTGGCCGCATGGAATGCCAGAACCTCTATGGCCATCCGGATATTCGCTACTAGCGGGCGGTAGCGTTAGCGCGGCTCTATTCTGTCTTTAATAAACCCTATTTCATTCCACCCTCTATCCTACTGATAGGCAAACAAATAAGTGTCGGTATGTTTTGGCGCCCGGTGGGCTTTCCATTACATTTGTGCCTCATTTTCTATTCCGACCTCTTTTCTGTTCACCTATTGTATGAAAAAATTCTACGGAGCCTGGCTCCTGGTGCTATTCCTATGCCTTGCCCACTCTACCTGGGCGCAGCAGGAAAATCCTATTTCGGGAATAGTCCAGACAAACACCGGTGAGGCGCTGCCCGGCGCTACCGTCTTTCTGAAAGGTACCTTTGTGGGTACCAGCACCGACCGCGAAGGCAAGTTCACGTTACGCGCCGATTTCGACGCGACTCCTGTGGTCTTATCGGTGTCGTTTGTAGGGTACGAAACCCGGGAAATTACGCTGCAGAAGCCTGATGGCGCCCTCAGTATAGCCCTAGAGCCCAGCGCGGCCTTCACCAACGAAGTAGTAGTAGCCGCCTCCCGCGTGGAGGAAGGCATTCTGCAGGCCCCGGTAACGGTGGAGAAAATCACGGCCCAGCAGGTTGAGCGTATTCCCACCGCTGATATTCAGGTGGGCCTCAACCACTTCAAGGGCATTGACGTGAACAGCTCCAGCTTGCTGATGAACAGCCTGAGCACCCGTGGCTTTAACTCAGCCAAATCGGAGCGTCTGATTCAGCTGACCGACTATTTCGATACTCAGTCGCCCTCACTGAACGCCAACGCCGGCAACCTGACGGGCTTGCCGGAGCTGGATATTGAGAGCATTGAAATCATTCACGGCCCGGCCTCGGCCCTGTATGGTGCCAACGCCTTTAACGGCGTATTGCTGCTGAACTCCCGGGACCCCTTCGTGAGCGAAGGCCTGAGCTTCCGGGTACGCGGCGGCCAGCGCAGCTACCTGGATGGCCAAGTACGCTACGCCAAAAAGCTAGGCGAAAAGTTTGCTTTTAAAGTGGTAGGCAGCTACCTCACAGCCGATGACTGGCTGGCAGAGAACTACAGCGCTTCCAGTACCCAAATTGAGCGTCGCAACAATGCACAAGGCTCTACTTTGGGCTATGATGCGGTGAACCGCTACGGCGAGCTGGGCGGCTACACTTTCTCCCAGTCCTTCCCTTTCCCCGAAGTGCGGGGCAAAACGGTCTTCATGCCCGGCTTCGATGAGAAAACTCTGGTGGCGAATGATGACAAGGCTACGGCCCGCAAGTTCCAGCCTACCGTTTCGTACCTGCTGAACAGCAACACCAAAATGACGATTGGGGCCAGCTTTGCCCGAGGTACAGCCTCCTACCAGAGCAGCAGCCGCTACCGCTTCAAGGATTTCGGTACCAACCAGTACCACGGCGAAATCAAGGGCAAAAACTGGTTCCTGCGGGGCCAGTCCGTACAGGACTTCGGCAACAACTCCTACGATCTGAGCTTCCTGGGGGCCTTTATTCAGACCTCACCGATTCCTGGCGCAAAAGATGCCCAGGGCAACCCGGTTAGCTATGCACAGGCCTATTACAATGCCTACGTGCAGACCTATGCAGGCTCCCGCCAGAATGGGCTGAGCAACGAGCAGGCCCAGGCCAACGCCCAGGCCGCCGCGGCTAAATACCAGCTCGACCCCAACAGCGCAGAGTTTGCTTCGCTGCGCAGCCAGATTATCAAGGATGCTACCCCCGGCCGCGGTGCCCGCCTCAACCCCAGTTCCCTGCTGAACGAGGGCAACGCCCAGTACAACTTCCACTTTGGTGAGGCTACCGACCTGATTGTAGGTGCTGCTTACCGGAAGTTCCGCCTCGGCTCCAACGGCAACCTGTACGCCGATGATAACCAACGGATTCAGAACCACGAACTGGGCGGCTACTCCCAGCTGACCCACACCATGTTGGATGACCGCCTGAAGCTGGCCGTTGCCGGCCGCGTAGACGACTTCAAGAACTTTGACCCGGCTTTCTCGCCGCGCGCTTCAGCCGTGTACTCGGCTGGTGCCAACAAGCAGCATAACTTCCGCGCCAGCTACGGCCGCGCCTTCCGCTCCCCTACCCAGCTGGACCAGTACATCCGCCTCGACGTAGGCCAGGTACTGCTGCTGGGCAACGTGGGCAATGGCTTCCAGGGCTACAGCCTCACCAACCTCAGCCCGGTAGAATACGCCAAGCTGAAACTGGAGCGCCTGAACACCTTTGAAGTAGGCTACAAAGCCATTCTGGCCGAGAAAGTGCTGGTAGACGTTAACTACTTCCGCAGCAACTACAACGACTTCATCGGAGCGCAGCGCTTCATCGGCAACCGCGACGGTAGCCGCCCTACGGCTCAGCAGCTGCAGAACGGTATGGCTACCCAGTTTCAGGGCCGCGATGCCCAAACCCGCGTGCTACAGATATGGACCAATGCCAGCCAGGAAGTGCGTACGCAGGGCGCTGCGCTGGGCCTGACGTACTACATGACCAAGGCGCTGAACCTGACCGGTAACTACTCGCTGAACGTGCTGCAAGAAGATAACCTGCCCGAAGGCTTCCAGACCTTCTTCAACACGCCCAAGCACAAGTTTAACCTGGGCGTGAATGGCGTGGCCATGAGCAGCCTGAGCTACTCCCTGAACTACCGCTGGGCCCAGGGTCACCTCTACGAAATGCCCTTCGCGCAGGGTGAGCTGGAAGACTACAGCAGCCTGGACGCTTTTGTGGGCTACTCCCTGCCTAAGCTGGGGGCTACCCTGCAGGCCGGTGCTTCTAACCTGCTGAACCAGAACAACACCCAGGTATATGGCGGCCCCAACATTGGACGCCTGGGTTTCGTAGGTGTACTTGTGGATATCAAATAATCCCGACCCCTCCCTATTCGAAAAAAGCCCTTCCAGTGATGGAAGGGCTTTTTTATTGCTGCTTAACCGAGTCAAAAAATCAGTGACCAAGTCTGGCGTGAATAGTGCGAAAGGTAAGGTTGATGCGAGCCCCGACGGGGCGGGCGGTTTTGGGCACGGCGTGCAGCCAGTGCTGCTGGGTGGAGCCGCGCATCAGCAGCAAACTACCCGAGGGTAAATCCAAACCAAGCGGGGCCTGATGCAACTGCTGCGGGTGGCGGGGGCGCAACCGAAAGCGCCGGGTATCTCCCAGGCTGACCGATGCAATAACCGGCTCCGGGCCCAGTTCAGGCTCATCATCGGCGTGCCAGCCCATGCTATCCTGCCCGGTGCGGTAAAGGTTGAGCAACACGCTGTTGAACGTGGTGTCGGCGGCTTGTTCTACCTGGGTGCGCAGGGCCAGCAGGGCGGGCGTCCAAGGCCGGGGCGTGAGGGACAGCCCGGAGTAGCTGTAACAGGCGGTGGCGTCGCCGTACCAGGCCGTGAGGCGGGGCTGCAGCACGTCCTTCCCGAACAGCCGGATGGGCTCCTGCCGCCATTGTAGCGTTTCCGTCAACTCCTGCTGCAGCCGGGCTGCTTCCGCCGCCGGCAGAAACTGCGGATCAAGCCAGACATCGGCAGCAGGCAGGAAAAGTGAGGAAAGCGGCACGGCAGCGGCTACTAAAAACCGGAGTTTAACGCTTGATGAGCTGCTCCATTTCCCGCTGCACTTCTTTAGGCTGCTGCTTGATGAGGTAGGGCATCATCTTCTGCAAACCCAACACCAGCAGGAAGCAAAGGAGAATGGGCAGCAACAGGCTGCGGCTGCGGTAGCTGGTGGTGCCTACGTAGCGGGGCCAGAACCAGAGCAAATACGCCGCCAGCGCCCCCCCATTAAAGATAAGGGCCGCCAAAAACGGGTTGACGCCTTGCTGCATAATGCCCCACATGAGCAGTTGCGTACCTACTACCAGATATACTACCAAGAACAGAATTAGCCCCATCATGGCCCGCACCCGGCCCAGCCAGAACAGGTTCATGCACAGCAGAATACCGCCGGCCAGCATGGAAAAGAAGACCGACAGAATGGTAATGGATATAGGGGAGTAAAGCGCCGTTTCCGTTGTGGCGACTTCGGCTGCCACTTCAGCATTATCTACTTCCGAGAGCTGGCGGGCAGCGGCCTGCTGCACTTCTTGCTCGCGTACGGCAGCTTCCAGGGAAGGCCGGAGGGTTTCGGCTTCGGCGTAAGGCTGTCCGCGCCGCGCCAGCTCGTCCAGCGCAGCCAGCACGGCATCTTCCCGGTACTGGTAGCGGGCCGTTACGTATTGCAGCAGCTCAGCCAGGGATTTGGTGGCCATTTTGGCCGCATATTCTTCAGCCATAGGTGAAATCAACTTAAATAACAGATATCCGCAGGTGGGATATGTGCAGGTACGAATTCAGACTGCATTTAAACAGCTAAACTCAAAAAATTATTCCGCCAAAAGCGACCAATCGGCCAGGGCCGCGCCGGCGCGCTGTACGTCGGCAAACGTGTTATACAAGGGCACAGGCGCCATCCGGATGACGTTGGGCTCGCGCCAGTCGGCCATCACGCCCACGCTGGCTAGGTGCTCAAACAGCTCGCGGCCGTTGCGGTGCACCAGCAGGGAAAGCTGACAGCCGCGCTGGGCGGGGTCCTGCGGGGTAAGGATTTCCAGAACTTCCTTGGGCAACTGCAGGCGACAAATCATAAACTCCAGGTAGGCCGTGAGCTGCTCGCTCTTGCGCCGCAGCGCCGGCATGCCGCCCGCCTCGTCTACCAGGTTGAGGGCCACGCGGTGTATGGCCATGGGGAAAATCTGGGCGTTGGACAGCTGCCAGCCGGCCGCGCCGGGCATGGGCCGGAAGCCTTTTTTCATCTGGAAACGGTCGGCGGGGTCGTGGCCCCACCAGCCGGCCAGGCGTGGCAGATCCGGGCGGTTGGCAAACCGCTCGTGCACGAACACGCCACTGGTGCCGCCGGGGCCAGAGTTGAGGTATTTGTAGGAGCACCAGCAGGCAAAGTCCACGTCCCAGTCGTGCAGGTGCAGCAGCAGGTTGCCGGCGGCGTGGGCCAGGTCGAAGCCCACTATGGCCCCTACGGCGTGGCCGGCCTGCGTAATGGCGGCCATATCAAAGGCCTGCCCGGTGTAGTAGTTCACGCCGCCCAGAATCACGGTAGCCAGCGAATCGCCCAGCTCCTGAATTTTGGCTTCGATATCCTCGGTGCGCAGCGTGTGCTCCCCGGGGCGCGGCACCAGCTCTACAATGGCCTCATCGGGCTGGTAGCCGTGCAGCTTTACCTGCGACTCCAAGGCATACTGATCCGAAGGAAAAGCGCCGCCTTCCATCAGCACTTTGTAGCGCGAGGTGGTGGGCCGGTAGAAGGAAATCAGCAGCAGATGCAGGTTAACCGTGAGGCTGTTCATCACCACCACTTCCACGGGTTTGGCCCCTACCAGCCGGGCCGTAGCCGCCGTCAGGTTTTCGTGGTAGTGCATCCAGGGCATAGCGCCCAAGAAATGACCTTCCACGGCGCGCTCTTCCCAGGAGGCAAATTCCTCCTCCACGGCAGCGCGGGCGGCGCGGGGCAGCAAGCCCAGCGAGTTGCCGCACAGGTACACCGCTTCCTCCCCTTCAGGGCCCGGCGGAATATGAAACAGGTTGCGGAACAGGTGCAGCGGATCCTGCGCGTCGAGGTGGGCGGCGAATTCGGGAGTAGGCTCGAAGGTCATGTGCGGGCAAAGATAGGCAGGGGCAGGCCTCTACGAGTAGGACTAGCTTAACTTGAGGCAGATGGCTCCGGCAACGCTGTCCAAGGCCATTTTACGCTGGCGTACAGCTTAACCAAGCCCAACAGAATGATCAGACCAAATAAAGTGGCCACAAACCAGGGCTGCATAATGGTGATGGTGTAAGGCTTTGATTTCAGGAAATGCAGCACCGATTCCAGATTGAGGAAGTAGGCCACCGAAACGAGTATATACAGCCAGTAACTACGTGTTAAAATACCGTAAGCTCCTAAAAACAGAATTGCCGGGTGCCAGTACCGCTCATGCATCTGGGTATTAAAAAACGTAAAAACCAACGGAATCAGGACACAACTTAGCAGAACCAATTCTATAGATGGACCTGGGTTAAGGCGGATTTGGGTACGTGGCCACTTCAGCACACTTTGCACAGCCGAGGCTAGCAAGGGAAAAAGTGTAATGGCGGAAAAGCCAAAGAAGAGCAACAACCCCCACCCCTTGTAGGTGAGCCCGGCGAAATGTTGGGCATCGGAAACAAACCGCAGGTCTACATTCTGAAAAAGAAGATACCAGAAATTGTAGGCATTCACGGCCACCACCGGAGCATAATCAACCGCGTCCCGGTTTATGTCCAGAATATGGGGCAGGTAGTTTTTGGTACCACCCCAGATAAAGGGTGCTAACAGTAATAATGATGTAAGTGCAGCGGCGCCAACAGATTTCCAGATCCACTGGGGGCGCTGCCACCAAAGGGGAAGCCACAGTAACAGTAGCGGAGGCATAAAGATGATGGCCTGCGTTTTAGTAGCCAACGCCAATACATAGAGCATTACGCTAAGCACTGGCTTCCTCTGTACTGCGAATACTACGGCCCCAAACACCCAGAACGTGTAAATGGCATCCACCTGCTCCCAAATCAGGGTGTTATACAGATATGCAATATTGAACAGCAGTAGCAGGCTCAACTCAAATCGGCGGTTACGCTGTGCTACCAGCGAGGCAGCCCAAATGGCCCCGGCAAAGTCAAAGAGTAGCGTGAATCCCTTCAACGAGTTGATATAGGACCTGATACGCTCAGCATTACCCAGCAGCTTTCCGAAGAGCCACAGGATGTAGTGGTAAAAGGGATTGTAGTTGTTGCTGGGGTCAGCGTATGTGTTGCCCAGCCCATGCTCAAGTATATACGATGCCCAATTTGCCCAGTAGCCTATGTCGCCTTGGTGGCCAGCCCGGGGCACTAACACCATCAGCATCATAAACAACAACCCGTAATACACCGCCTGACGACGATATGAAGGCTCGAGCATCTCAGGAATGGCTACAAAGGTTTACCAGCTTAGCATCATGCTTCCTCATAACCTCTTTTACCGGAGTCCGGTGGTTGCGTTGGAGGTCATAAGGCTGGCTATCTGCGGATGCTGGGGACCCAGCCAGTCCAGGGCATTCTGGCCCAGCATGCGGGCTTTTATTTCATCGGGAAAAGGCATGGATTCAATCAATTGTCCCGGTTGCAGCTCGCCTAGTGGGAAAGGATAATCGGTACCGAGCGTGATTTTATCGGCGCCCAGTGTTTTCACCAGGTAGTCCAGCATCAGCGGGTCGTGCACCAGGGAGTCTACCCAAAAACGGCCCAGGTACTCCCGCGGGTTTACGTTGTTATCAATAGCACAAAGGTCGGGGCGGACTTGAAAGCCGTGCTCGATGCGGCCGATGGTAGAGGCAAACGTGCCGCCGCCGTGGGCCACGGCTACGCGTAGCTTAGGCAGACGCTCCAGTACGCCGCCAAACACCAGAGAGCAAAGCGCCAGAGTACTTTCGGCAGGCATGCCTACCAGCCAGGGCAGCCAGTATTTAGGCATTTTCTGCTGGCCCATCATGTCCCACGGATGCACGAACACACAGGCGCCTAGTTCTTCGGCGGCCGCAAACACCTCGAACAGCTGCGGAGCATCCAGATTCCAGTCGTTTACATGGGAGCCGATCTGCACGCCGGCCATGCCCAGCTCTTTCACGCAGCGTTCCAATTCCTTTATGGCCAGATCGGGGGCCTGCAGGGGAATAGTGCCCAGGCCCACGAAGCGCGTGGGGTAGCGGGCCACCACGCCGGCAATATGGTCGTTGAGCAGACGGCTCAGGTCCAGGGCATCGTGGGGCTTGGCCCAGTAGCTGAACATAACGGGCACGGTGCTGAGTACCTGCACATCTACCCCAAACTGGTCGTACTCCCGCATGCGCACCTGCGGGTCCCAGCAGTTATCCTGAACCTCGCGGAAGAACTTGTCATCCTGCATCATGCGGGCGCAGCACGGCTTGTGGTGCTCCAGCCGGATAAAGCCCCCGTAGCCGTACCGCTCGCGCAGGTCGGGCCAGGTTTCGGGCAGAATGTGGGTGTGAATATCGATTTTAAGCACGGGTGGGAACTAGAGGCAAGAAATCAGGAAGCAACCGGCGCGGGTGGCTGCATCACGGTGCCGCAGTTTTTGCAGGTACGCTTGGCTTCGTCCTGCCAGAAGCGGTTCATGATGGGCGGCAGCTGGGCCACGATGTCCGTGATTTCAGCGAATTCCTCGTAGAGCTTGGTGCCGCAGTTTTCGCAGTACCACTGAAAGCCATCCAGCTCGCCGGGACTGCGGTAGCGCTCCAGCACCAGGCCCACGGTGCCGGCCGGGCGGCGCGGCGAGTGGGGCACGCCGGGCGGCAGCAGAAACATACTGCCCTGCTTGATTTCGATATCCACCGGCTTGCCGTCCTCAATGATTTTCACCACGATGTCACCCTCTATCTGCAGGAAAAGCTCCTCCCCTTCGTCCACATGATAGTCTTTGCGGGCGTTGGGGCCGCCCACTACCATCACAATAAAGTCTTTGTTGTCTTTAAACACCTGCTGGTTGCCCACGGGCGGCTTCAGCAAATGGCGGTGTTCATCAATCCACTGCTGGAAGTTGAAAGGACGGGCGACGGGCATAGCGGGGAGTGTTGAGGTGGGAGAACAACGGGCGCAACGGGCCAAAAAACCGGCACAAATGCCCGGCTAAGTACGGAATTGCGGCCGCAACTTCCCGCGTAAGCCCACAACTTTCTACCTTGCCGCCCGTCGCATCCTTATTCCTATTCCCCGTGAATCTTTCCTTAACTCCCTACCGCGCGCTGGTGGGCGGCAGTACCCAGGGCATTGGCCGGGCCGCCGCCGAAGAGCTTGCCCGCCTGGGCGCCACCGTTACGCTCCTGGCCCGCAACGAAGCCAGCCTGCGGGAAGTAGCCGCCGCCCTGCCCGCCGACCACGGCCAGCAGCACGACTACATCGTGGCTGATTTCTCGCAGCCCGACCAGCTGGCCCAGCACCTGCAGGAATACCTGGCCGCTCACCCCGCGGGCTTTAACATTCTGATAAACAACACGGGCGGCCCCTCCGGCGGGCCTATTCTGGATGCCAGCGTGGATGCCTTTCGGGTGGCGTTTGAGCAGCATCTGGTGTGCAACCACCTGCTGGCGCAGGCCGTGGTGCCGGGCATGAAAGCCAGCGGCTACGGGCGCATCATCAACATTATCAGCACCTCCGTAAAGCAGCCGCTGCCGGGTCTGGGTGTGTCCAACACCATTCGGGCGGCGGTGGCCAACTGGGCCAAAACCCTGGCCAACGAGCTGGCCGCGCACGGCATTACGGTAAACAACGTGCTGCCCGGGGCCACTATGACGCAGCGCCATACCTCGCTCATCGAGAAGAAAGTACAGTCTACCGGGCAGACCACCGAGGAAATTGAGGCGGGCATGCTGCGCCTGATTCCGGCCGCGCGCTTTGGGCAGGCTGAGGAAGTGGCGGCCGCCGTGGCGTTTCTGGCCTCGCCGGCCGCCGGCTATATCAATGGCATCAACGTGCCCGTAGATGGCGGCCGCACCGGCAGCCTGTAGCGGTTTATATTAATTTGCTTGGGGGCCGCTGTTGGCGGAAACGCTTTCAGGCGCTTCCTTCGCGGCGGCTCCCCGCCCCCTACCACGCTCAACTACCCCCGATTTGGTCAAGTTTGATACGCTCTCTATCGTTATTCCGGTTTATAACGAGGCCCGCACCATTCACCAGATTCTGGATTTGCTGCACGAAACCGTGCTGGTGAATGGTATCCGCAAGGAGATTATTCTGATTGATGACTGCTCCACCGATGGCTCGGCGGAAGCTATTGCCGGCTACATGGAGCAGCACCCTAAAATGGGGTTGCGCCTGCTCCGCCACACCGTAAACCAGGGCAAAGGCGCGGCCCTGCACACCGGCATCCGGGAAGCCACCGGCGACTATGTGATTATCCAGGACGCCGACCTGGAGTACGACCCGGAGGAATACAACGTGCTGTTTAAGCCCATTCTGAAAGGCTTTGCCGATGTGGTATTTGGCTCCCGCTTTATGGGCGGCAAGCCTCACCGCATCCTGTTTTTCTGGCACAGCATCGGGAATAAATTCCTGACCTCCCTGTCCAACATGTTCACCGACCTGAACCTGACCGATATGGAAACCTGCTACAAGCTGTTCCGCCGGGATATTATTCAGAGCCTTACCCTGGAAGAAAAACGGTTTGGCTTCGAGCCCGAAGTAACCGCCAAAGTAGCCCGCGTGCCCGGCGTACGCATCTACGAGGTGGGCATCAGCTACTACGGCCGCACCTATGCCGAGGGCAAGAAAATAGGCTGGCGCGATGGAGTGCGGGCTATTTACTGCATTGTGAAGTATGGGCTGTTTGGCTAAACTGCTGGTTTACGCCACGCTATAGCCACCACGAACACCGAGATAAATAGTGTGAGCGAGGTGAGATAGGCGTAAGGAATCTGAATAAAAGCGTAAAAGGTGCTCAAATAGAAGCCAAGCGAAGTGAGCGCCAGCACCCGGTAATCGAGGCGGTGGCGCAGGAGCCAGTAGGCGCCCGCGCTCAGGGCTACGGCGCCTACGGATGCCAGGATGTGGGCTTTCTGCAGCAGGCTAATGCGGGCGGGAATGTCGCCGGGGCCATAGGCATAAAACCAGGAGGCAAAGCCGAGCCCCCCAAATAGATGCCCGGGCTTGCCATCGGGGCCATTGGTGCGGCTCCACTCGCCCAGGGTAGCAATCTTATACTCGCTCAGGGCGTGCGTGAATATGGTCCAGTCCTTTGACAGGAAGGGCCCAACGTAAATCAGCCATATACCCAAGACTGTCAGGCCTACTACGAAAACGGCATGCCAGCGGCCCCGCTCCCGCCACAGCAACCATAAAAACAGCGGCACCCAGAACACCACCGAGTACCGCGACAACAAGCACAATACCAGGGCAACTGCCTGCACCAGCGCCGAGCGGGAAAAGATGGAGGCCGCCAGTACACAGTAGTAAGCAATTATGGTAAACTCCATGGTATGGGCAAACAGGCCACTATCTACCTGGATGATGTGCCGCAAAAGAAACCAGGGCAGTACTGCCGCGCCCGCAAACACCAGTACATGCAGGCGCTGAGCATTCAGAAACGCGAGGTAAGCGCCAAAACCACCCAGCAGCAGCAACCCCAGCGCCCACCAGCGGTAGTCTATGCCCAGCTGGTCGGCTACCACGTAGGGCAGCCACTGCAGGGGCAGGTGATTGGGAAACAGGGGGTAAGGCAGGTTGGTAATATACTTGTACACCACTTCCCCACTCTGAAACCGCTGCACATAATTCTGCAAGATGGGGATGATGTCGGACTGGGCCACGTTGATGGGGTTGCCCAGAATAACCGGGGCCTGGGCGTACAGCACTGCCACCCCACCCAACAAGCCTACCACCCAAGAACCCAGCACCCGGCGGCCTTGTAGCGGCGGGGCTACCAAGGGCGCGGGCTGATCCAGCTGTGCCAGCACCGCGCACACGCACAGGGCCATCGAAGCCAGATAAAACCAGATAGGGCTCCAGAATGGCCCATAATAGTTGCGCAGATCCGTGAACAGGCGCATTTCCAGCCAAAAGGCCAAAACAGCGCCCAGTTGCCACAACTTCTGCTTCGGGTGGGGCAACGCGGCTGAAATGCGAGAAAATCCTGGGTGCATATAAAGCTAAAAGACGGCGCCCGCTGCTTTCGCAGCCTGTAGTCGGGCGGTTTATTCGATACCCTTCAGGCTCAGGTCATCCACGTACACGGTGGAGGCGGTTCCGGCGCGCCACAGAAACACCTTCAGGTTATGGGTATAGGCAATATTATCGGGCAGCGTAATGTCTTTGCTGACCAGCACCCATTTCTTATAATCTCTAATTGTTTCCTGCAGGTTGATGCCGTCCCCAAAAATTTCCTTATTGCCCTGACTGGGGTCGAGAATCTGCACGCCCAGCACCCCGGTAGTCTTGTCATCGGGCAGATAAACCCAGGCTTCCAGCCGAATGCCCCGCAGTTTATGGGGGCTTACATTGCCCAGCATTGCCGTGTAAGTGAGGCTGAACTCCTGATTGGGGTTAACCTGAATGGCGTACTCACCCGAATGCGCGTGCTCTTTGGTGAGAGCCGTGGCATCGGGTATCCAACCCATCATCGCTTCAAAGTCATTGCGCGTGATATAGTCGCCGGGGGTTCCTAATTCAGCGTTGGAAGAACAGGCCGTTAGGCTGAAAGCGGCCAGGGCATATAGCAATGATTTCATGGTGGTATTCATAAAATAGTATACCGGCGAAATTAGGCAGATTCTCAACATTCACGACGTACGTTCCAGCATGAGCCTTTTGGCCAGCGGCCAACTTCCGCCAAATACTGCGGCAAAACCAGCATTAAGAAACCCTGCCACTGCATGGTCTTTAGGGTAGCAAGTCGGCTTTCACCTTTGGCTCGGTTGCATGAGCAGGCCACCGCCAGGCCGGCAGGTACTGCGCCAACAGCAGCAATGCCACCCAGGGTAACAGCCAGGCTACCCGTCCCTGTAGCCGGTCGAGCACATTGGCCAGGCTCCCGGTTACCAAGGCATTGCTTACGATACCCGCCCCGCATACCAGCACCAAACCTGCCGCCGCCGGAGCCACGCGGGCGCTCCAAGGGCCGAACAGCATCAGCCCCACCACCAATAAAGCCAGTAGCTGCGCGCCGTATACCCGCTCATTCAAGTTCTTGAAATCCAGCTGCCCCCGGTTTTGCAGCGACGACATGTATTCCTTCAGCTCATAGGGCGCGTACTCGGCTACCTTCCAGTAGGGGTTGGTGTTTTCCCGAAATGGAGTCAGCCCATCCCCGTGCGCCACGTGCGTGAGTTGCCGGAGCGTGGCCTGAATGCTTTCCGATAGCAGGAGTGGGTAGTAGCGCGGGGAAAGCAACACCTGCCGGATGATGTGTTGGTACTCTGCCCGGTTGGCATTCCAGCCCCCGGTGCGATGCAGGGGGCTGTTCCCATCCCACATAAACTGCATGGCGTCGTTGGGTAGCTGGTCCCGGAAGGCGCACAGCAGATACTGGTTTTCAGGACCGCAGTTTTCCTGCAAAAACTTATCCAGCACCCCACTCTCCGACAACCGGGCTACCAGGAAGGCCGGGGAAGCTTTCGAAATTTGGAAACCGCCGCCAAAAGCCGCGTGTAGCACCGGCAGCACTACCCAGCCCGACAATGTTATACCCAGCACCAGCAGCCAATCAGGCCGGTGCAGGATACCCCGCCGAAACAGCCGCTGGTGCCAACCCACTACGCCCACCCCCAGCACTGTAAGGGAGAAAGTAAGCAGGTTGGAAGAGTGCATAACGGCGGCCAGCAGCAGGATGCCCAGCAACACGAGGCGTTCGGTTGATGCCGGACGAGCCAGCAGTAACAGTGCCAGCGCCAATACGCCCACCGCCGTGAAAATATCGGGCATCAGTTGGCTGCAGTACCAGGAAACGCCCGTTAGCCAAGCTACTCCGCCCACCAAAGCCAGCCTTCCGGCTGGGTGCTGCAGGCGGGGTGCAAACACGGCTATGCACCGCCAAAGGAGCCAGGCCAGCAACAGGCCTTGGGCAAAAATCACCAGCCACAGCGTACTACGCAGGCCCGTAACCAAAGCCCACAGGCCGTAGGTAATGGGCCGGTCATCGGGCACCTTTAGCTGCAAGGCACTATTCAGATACGTGCCCGTGTCGGAGGTGACGAGCGGGAAGCCATTATAGAGGCCTGCACTAATGAGCACCAGCGCCCCAAGCAGGAGCCAGAATAACTTGTTGCCCGCACGGCGAAGTGAAATCATAAAGAAGATAGCTGAGGACAAATAAGTAGCTCGCCGCCGATAAAGCCAGAGGCGCCAAAGATATACAAGCCCACAGAAGAGCCGCTTATTCTCTCGCATCAGCCTGAGTTGTATGGTTCTTCGGGTGGAAGCGCCGAAGTCGTGGTGGTGTATGCGCCCTGGCTGGGTTCCGCATGCGCGCCCTGCTATATTTGCCCGGTTTCCGGCTATCCTGTTTTCTATTCGTACCTATCTTGCCTTTACTGCATTCTGCTTTACGCCGACACGGGCTTCCTATTCTAGCGCTGCTGCTGCTCACCTTTAGCCTGATGTATGCGGCGCTGGGGCCCATTCTGCTGCATCCGGGCCAGTACACTTTTGCTGCCGGGGGAGACGGTACCAAGAACTACTATTCCCTACTCTACCACATCCGCTACGGCCACGGCAGTCACTTTAAAGGCATGCTCTACCCGTACGGCGACCATCTGGTATTTGCCGATGGCCAGCCCCTGCTGGGTATTCCATTGGCTTACCTGCAACAGGCCGGCATACCCGTAGCTGATGTAGGGCTGACGCTCCTTAATAGCCTGATGCTGCTGGCGCTACCGCTCACGGCAGTAGTTGTGTACTTGTTATTACGGCGGGTGCTGCTGCCTGCCGGGCCGGCAGTGGTCGGCGCGCTGCTCATCAGCTTTATGGCTCCGCAACTGGAGCGGTGGCTGGGGCACTATGCGCTTTCCTACGCCTTCATTGTCCCGCTGCTGTGGTACCTGCTGGTGCGGGCGCAGGCCGCGCCCCGGGCCTGGGGCCCGCTGCTGGGTTATGTTGCCGTCGGGCTGATGGGCGGCCTGCTGCACCCCTATTATCTGCTGTTGGCGGCCTTGCTGGGGCTGTCTTACGCGCTGGTTGCCTGGTTACAACGGCGGCGCCCTAACCGCAACGCGTATCCGCTGACGTTGGTAGTCCGGATGGTGCTGGCGGCGGTGCTGCCTATCATTCTATTCCAGCTTTGGATGGCCCTCACGGACTCTGTTACGGACCGGCCGGCTACGCCCTACGGCTTTTTGGTATACCGCTCCCGGTTCGAAAGCGTGTTTTACCCCGTGCTCGAGCCGCTGGCTTCTTTTTGGCGTGCTGCCTTCCGCACCCCCGAAACCGTTGGGGAAGGCTGGGCTTATGTGGGGTTGATGAGCCTGGTAGTATTAATTCTTACCGGAGTGAAGGGGCTGCGCTACCTGCTTCAGGGGAAGTGGCAACTCATATTGCGGCCGGTACTCCCCCCCCCTTGCGCGTTGGGTTGTACGCCGGTCTGCTTACGCTGCTGTTTGCCTGGGGCGTGCCGTTTATCTGGGGTCTGGAAGGCTTGCTGAACTACCTGGGTCCGATTCGGCAGTTTCGCTCCATCGGCCGCTTCGCCTGGATTTTCTACTATTTCTTTACGGTGTATGCCGTGTTTTACTTCTACCAGCTGGGCCGCTACCTGCGCCAGCACCGGGCCGGCCGTTTTGCGCACATGCTCCTGCTGCTGGTAGTACTGGTATGGGGCTGGGAAGGGCGCACGGCCCTCAATACCTGGGTTCAGCGCATGAAGAACACCAACGCTAATCCGGATTATACCGCACGGGCCCTGCTGCACCCCATTGATACCTACATTGACTACTTGAACTGGCAGGGCACTCCCAACAGCACCTATCAGGCCATTGTGCCCCTACCCTACTTTTTGCTGGGCCCCGAGCAATTCGGCACCAATGATATACCCGCTTCCGCCTACGAAGCCATGCGCGCCTCCCTTCAGACGGGGCTGCCCATTGTAGCCTCCTCCATGTCCCGCACCTCACAGGCGCAGGGCCTGGCGGCCGCCCAGCTGCTGTCGGCCCCCGAACTGCCGAAAACCCTGCTCGCGCAGCTTCCCTCGCGCAAGCCGCTGCTGCTGCTGGTAACCGAGGAAGCCCTCACGCCCGCCGAACGGCGGCTTATCAGTTTAAGCAAACTGTTGTTGAAAGATGCTCATGTCAGCTTGTATGAGCTCCCGGTAGCCGCTTTAGAGGCAACCCCCTACCGGCAGGCAGTTCTGGCTGCTGCCCCCCACCTGCCTGCCCGCTCAGATGTGGTGCGCCGCACTTGGCCTGCCGCCAGCGGCACCGCGTCGCCGCTGGGTGGCGGGTCGTTGCGGAGCCCGCAGGCGGCCGTGCTTTTTAATGGCCCGGTTCCACAAGCCGTGGATACAGCCCATTATGAGGTATCGGTATGGGTGCGCGTGGTAGGCATGAGTAACCTTCCCATTCTTCGGATTCAGGAATTGGATGCCCAAACCGGCCAGCAGATAGAAAACTATGAGGTTCCTTCCCGCAAGATTGTAGAGGTATATAAGGGCTGGACTCGCCCTTGTTTTGTCCTGCGGCCCCATCACCCTGCCAATAGACTGGTAGTGAGATTGGAAGGCGACCCATTTGAGGCGGCTCACCTGCTCATTCGGCCGGCCTATATCGATGTATTCGACCAGCCAGTTGCCGGGAGAACCTTCAAAAACAACCTCCCCTTGCAGGATTAGCACCAGCATAGTTTCAGCTCTGGTGCCCAGCTTTCCTGTACTGATAAGGGGCATTCTTTCTACCACCGCTCAATATGTAGGATCATAGGATGAGCGTTACAAGTTGGCACCCGGAGCAGCTATTGTGCTTGGTTAATTCCGTACTTTCGCGCCTCTGTTAGTTTAGGACCAAGCCTTTTAGCATCGGTTGCAGACGCTTATAGCGGCAGCTGCAACCTGTTCTGTTACCCTTTCTCTCTTGCTTGCTGCCTACTGTGGATCTGTCCGTTATCATTCCCATTTACAACGAAGAAAAAAATATTCCGGCGCTGTATGAGCGGCTGCGGGGGGTATTGGTTTCGATGGCCCTCAGGAGCTACGAGTTAGTATTTGTGAATGATGGCTCCGCCGACCAATCCCTGGCCCTCATCCAGGATCTGGCCGCCCAGGACTCCCGCGTGCGTTACATCGATTTCAGTCGCAACTTCGGCCACCAGATTGCCGTGTCGGCGGGGCTGGACCTTTCCCGGGGCACGGCCGTGGTCATCATCGACGCCGACCTGCAGGACCCGCCGGAGCTGATTCCGGCCCTGTACGCCCGGCTGCACGAAGGCTACGAAGTAGTGTATGCCAGGCGCCGTACACGCCAGGGGGAAAGCGCCATTAAGAAGTTTACCGCCAAGGTGTTCTACCGCCTGCTGGCCCGTATCACCTCCGTCAACATCCCTCTGGATACGGGCGACTTCCGCATCGTATCCCGCAAGGTGGTAGATGCCCTGCGGCAGATGCCGGAGCAGAACAAGTTTATCCGCGGCCAGATTTCCTGGATTGGCTACCGCCAGACCTACGTGGAGTATGAGCGCGCCGAGCGCGCTGGCGGCGAAACGGGCTACACCTACCGCAAAATGCTGCGCCTGGCCCTGGATGGCATCACTGGCTTTTCCGATGTGCCGCTGAAAGCCGCCAGCGTCAGCGGCTTTCTGGTTTCGGGCGTCGCCTTTCTGGTGATGCTCTACACCTTGTATGCCCGCTTTATAACCCGCGACTACCAGCCGGGCTGGGCCTCGCTGATGGTCAGCATCCTGTTTCTGGGTGGCGTGCAGTTGATTGCGGTGGGTATTATTGGCGAGTACCTGGCCCGCCTGCTGGCCAACGTGCGTCAACGGCCGCTCTATATCATTTCCGACACCAACATAACCGACGCGCCTGCTTTGCCGCGCCCGACGGGAGTACCAACCGGCACCGCATCATGAATATTGAGTACGAACTGAAGTATCACCAGATAGAAGAAAACTACTGGTGGTTTCAGGCCCGACGCGACATGGTGTTTCGCCTGATTCAGGACCTGAAGCTGCCGCAAACTGCCGCCGTGCTGGAAATTGGCTGCTCCGGCGGACCGCTGCTGCAGCGTCTGGAAAGCGTAGGCTATACCAACCTGACCGGCATCGACGTAAGCGAGGCCGGCGTGGCCGTGGCCCGGCAGCGCGGCATCAATAACGTATCCTGCATGGATGGTGCCCGGCTGGACTTCCCCGACGCCACCTTTGATCTGGTAGTGGCCTCCGATGTGCTGGAGCATATCGAAAACGAGGCGCAGGCCCTGCGCGAATGGATGCGGGTGCTGCGGCCCGGTGGGCAGCTATTGGTGTTTGTGCCGGCCTTTCAATTTCTGTGGGGTAAGCACGATGAGGTAAACCAGCACTGGCGCCGCTATTCTGCCGCCCAACTCACGGCCGCCCTCCGCGGGGCCGGCCTGCAGGTGCAGCGCCACTCCTACTGGAATGTGGGCCTGTTTTTTCCCACTGCGGCCGTACGCCTGCTCAAGCGCCTGCTGCCGGCTGAGAAAGGCCCGGTCAAAGACGATTTTTTCGCCACTCCCCCGCTGCTCAACATGCTGCTGCGCGGCTACATCACCACCGAAAACCGCTTGCTGCAGGCGCTTAATGCCCCCGTGGGGGTGAGTGTTTTTGCCCTGGCCCGCAAGCCGGTTTAGCCTTTATTTTCCCAAGACGCCGTGGATTTATCCATTATCATCCCCATCTATAACGAGGAAATGAACCTGCCGACGCTGTATGCCCGTCTGAGCGCTATGCTCGACGCGCTGCCGCTGCAGGCTGAGGTAATTCTCGTCAATGATGGCTCTGCCGACCGCTCCCTGACCATTATTCGGGAGCTGGCCGCCCGCGACCCGCGCGTGCACTTCATCACCTTCAGCCGCAACTTTGGCCACCAGATTGCCATTACGGCCGGACTGGATTTATCCCGCGGGGCAGCCGTGGTGGTGATGGACGGTGACCTGCAGGATCCACCAGAATTGATTCCGTCCCTGTACGCCAAGCTGCACGAGGGCTATGAAGTGGTGTATGCCAAGCGCCGCTCCCGCCAGGGGGAAAGCGCCATTAAGAAATTCACCGCCAAGGTGTTCTACCGCCTGCTGGCCCGTATTACCTCCGTCAACATCCCCCTAGATACGGGCGACTTCCGCATTGTTTCCCGCAAGGTAGTGGAGGCGCTAAAGCGCATGCCGGAGCAGAATAAGTTTATCCGGGGGCAGATTTCCTGGATTGGCTACCGCCAGACGTTCCTGGAGTTCGACCGGTCTGAGCGGGGCGGCGGCACCCCGGGCTATACTTATGGCAAGCTCATCCGGCTGGCTCTGGATGGCATCACTTCCTTCTCCGATTTGCCTTTGCGCGTGGCTTCCGTTACTGGCTTTGTGGTATCGGGCATAGCCTTTTTAGTGATGATGTATGCCATTTATGCCCGCTTTTTCCTGAAGAACTACGGAGCCGGCTGGCCTTCTACTATTGTGAGTGTACTGTTTTTGGGCGGCGTGCAGCTGATGTGTATTGGAGTTATTGGGGAGTATATTGCCCGGCTGGGGGCTAACACTCGCCAGCGGCCTCTCTACATCATCGACGAAACCGATATGCCCGCGCCGACGCCCTATACTCCGCATCCATCTGCTTAAATGGCTGTTTCCGTTGACTTAGTTCTACCGTGTTATAACCCGCCGGCTGGTTGGGTAACCAATCTGGCCCGGCGCGTGGCACGGGCAACGGAGCTGATTCCGCAGGTGCAGCTGCACGTGATTGTGGTGAACGATGGCTCTTCGCGGGGCGTATCGGCGGCCGATGTAGACCTGCTGGCCAGCTTGCTGCCTAACTCCCGCTACCTCACTTACACGCAGAACCGGGGCAAAGGCTACGCGTTGCGCTACGGAGTGCAGCAGGCTGAGCATGCGCTCTGCCTGTTCACGGATATTGATTTTCCCTACGAAGAAACCAGTGTAGCGGCCGTGCTGGAAGCGCTGCTGGCCGGAGCGGACGTAGCCGTGGGTACCCGCGACACCCATTATTACACCCAGGTGCCCCGTGGGCGCATTATCATATCCAAGCTGCTGCGCCACAGCACCCGCCATCTGCTGGGCTTGGCGGTATCTGACACCCAATGCGGGCTGAAGGGGTTTAACCGGCGCGGGCGCGAAGTATTTCTGGCTACTACTATAGACCGGTACCTGTTCGATCTGGAATTTATTTTTCTCGCTTCCCGCCCGGCCGCGCAGCTGCGGGTGCAGCCCGTACCAGTGCGCCTGAAACCCGGCATCGTGTTTTCGCGCATGAGCCCCCAGGTGCTGCTCACCGAAGGAGCCAGCTTTCTGAAACTCCTCATGGGTCGACTGGCGTGAAAAATACTCCGCTTACTTCTGCCACACCGCGGTACTGGTTTACGCCGCTGGCGGTGCTGCTTATTCTGATTCTGCTGGGCTCCCTCCTGTTTGGTCCCGTGCTCTGGCACCCCGGCCACTACCTATTTGGGAGTTCTGAGGACGGCTATAAGAACTACTACACCGCGCTGTGGTATGTGCAGCACGATGTCGGCGTCTGGTTTACGGGCATGAACTACCCCTTTGGGGAGCATGTGGTATATACCGATAACCAGCCGCTGTTTTCGCTGGTGCTGCGCAGCCTGCAGCAGGCCGGACTGCCGCTGGATGTAGTAACTGTATTCAACAGTGCTATGCTGCTGGCGCAGCTGCTTAGCGCGCTGCCGCTGCTGGCCCTGCTCCGGCGCCTGCCCCTGCCCGACTGGTATGCGGCCACCGTTACCGTTTGTATGGTGCTGCTGGCCCCGCAGCTGGAACGGCTACTGGGCCATTATGCGCTTTCCTACAGCTGCGCTGTGCCGCTGCTCTGGTACCTGCTGGTGCGCGCCGATGAAACTGGCAACCGCCTCTGGTATGCGCTATATGGCGCCAACATGCTCCTATTCGGTGGCCTGCACCCATATTATATTATTATCGGGGCGTTGCTGCTGCTGGTGTATAGCGCCGTGGCGTGGTGGCAACGCCCGGCGGGCAGCGGCTTGTTCTGGCGGTTTTGGTGGCCGGTATTGACCAGCGCTCTGCTCCCGATGGTTATTTTCCAAGGTGTGCTGCGCCTGACGGACCCCTATGCTGCCGACCGCACGGGCTTGCCGTACGGATTCTTCGCCTACAGCTCCTCGTTCTGGAGCGTATTTTTCCCGGTAGAAGTTCCCACGCGCATCTGGTGGCAAACCATCTTTCACACCCCTGATCCTAGCTGGGAAGGCCTGGCGTATGTGGGCCTGGTGGGTACCACCCTGGCCGTGCTTACCCTGGCACGGGTATTTGGCCGGGTACGGCGCAAGCAGTGGCAGCGCCTGCGCCGCCCCGCGTTGCCGCCCATGTTGCGCGTTAGCCTGTGGGCCGGCACGCTTATTCTGCTGTTCTCGATGGGCTGGCCGTTCCGCTGGGGTCTGGAGGGCTTGTTGAATTATTTAGGGCCGATTCGGCAGTTTCGCTCCATCGGGCGCTTTGCCTGGATTTTCTACTACTTCTACTCCGTTTATCTGGCATACGCGCTGTACCAGGCCTACCGCTGGCTACGGTGGCATCGGCCCGGCAAAAGGGCCGGCTTTGTTCTGGCGCTGGGACTGTTGCTATGGTTTGCGGAAGGCATGCTGAACGCCGGCCACAAAGGGCAGCTGATTCAGCAGCTGCCCTGTTCGGCCGGCCGGCAGATGCCTGCCCCACGCCCCGCCCCCGACCATTTCCAAAACCGCCTGGCACAGGCCGGCCGCCAACCCTCCGATTTTCAGGCCATCATCCCGCTACCCTATTTCCTGATGGGCAGTGAGGTAATCTCCCTGCCTGAGAGTGGCCACCGCGTAGCGCATAGCTTGTACCAGGGCATGCGTGCTTCGCTGGAAACGGCGCTGCCTCTGGCCACTCACCAGCTTTCGCGCACGGCCCTCTACCAGGCGCAGGAGCTGGCACAGCTGCTCAGCCACCCGGCCATCGACAAAGCCCTGTTGCGCCGCCTGCCCGACCGGCGCCCCCTGCTGCTGCTGGTTGACCCTAAAACCACTCTTGATTCGGCGGAGACATCTATTCTGGCGCGGGCGCGGGTGTTCTACCGCGACTCGGCCGTTTGGCTGGCCGAGCTGCCCCTTAGCCAGCTGGAAGCCCGGCCCGCCCTGCAGGCAGCCTTCCAGAAACAACGCCCTACGCTGCATCGCTTTCCAACCTATTGGGCCAGTGAGGCCACGCCGCTGGTGTGGCATAACAGCTTTGATAAGCCCAGAAAAGATCCGGATTTTCAGCCGGATATTCCGCCACTGCTGGGGCCGGGCGCCCAGCCGATACGCCGGGCACCGGAGCTGTTTTTCAACCAGAATATCCCGCAGGCGGGCTGGTATGAAGCCTCAGTGTGGGTGTATCTGCGCACGGAGAAGCTGCCGGCCCTGCACTGGAGCCTCAGCAACCCGGCTGGCACCGTGTTGGACAGCAGCGCCATTGAAACCAAGTTCAGCACCAACGTGCTGGGCGACTGGGTGCGCGTTACGGCGCACATCCACGTAACGCAGCCCGGCCAGCACGTACGCATCTGGACCCAGGGCCGCCGCTATGTGGTGGATGAGTTTGAGTTGCGGCCCGCCGGTGTAGCAGTGTGGCGGCAAACGCCGGATTCGAGCCAACTCATCTACAATAATTACCTGCTGACACCTACGCTACCCATGGCCACGCCGCTCGCTGCCAGGCACTAGATTACTAGGGCTAAGGAGGCTGCTTCGGGCAGATGAACAGCCAGGATGAAAGCCCGCCGCCCGGAATTTTTCCCTAGGCGGCGGGCCTTCGGTTTCAGCGAATACCAGTAGCATTATCTGATTTCTGAAGCC
The DNA here is from genome assembly GCF_001280305.1 of Hymenobacter sp. DG25A. Classification (NCBI taxonomy): domain Bacteria; kingdom Pseudomonadati; phylum Bacteroidota; class Cytophagia; order Cytophagales; family Hymenobacteraceae; genus Hymenobacter; species Hymenobacter erythromyxa. The sequence goes on from NZ_CP012623.1 coordinate 3,151,928, forward strand.
GGGCGCCAAAGCAGGCTGTACCCATCTATCAGCCGCTCGGAGTAGCCCAGCGGTAGCAGCATCTGGCGCAGGTAGCGGTGCACAGGCTGGTTTTGGTAGTTGGGGTGCACAACGAAAGCAGCCGGCTGATACTTGCGCAGAAAAGCCTGGACCTGAGCGGGTGTACATACAACAGGCAGAACTGTATCGGGGTGAGTCTGCAAGGCCAGCAGGCGGCCCAGCACTATATCCTGCTGAAACGAGGCGAAGACATCGGGGCTAATGCGGGAGAGATACCCGATTGGCAGCTTTTTATGGTGCTGAGTCTGGTAAAAGAACTGCTCGGTCTGCACAATGCCTACCTGGCGGTTGCCATCCAGCAGCCCGAACGGAACCGGGAACAAGGTGGTGCCGGGCAGCCGGGTTACTTCCGCATACACCGCCGGAATATCGTTGGCAGTGGTAAGATGCACGGGTTTGGGCCAGTATTCTACCAGTATCATGCCCAGCAACAGCCCACTCAGCGCAGTTTGCCACCGGGGGCGCAGCCAGGGCTGCCAGATAGCTTCCAGCGCACTGAACGACACAACCGGCAGCAGCAGGCTAACCATCATAACCCAGCGCGTGGGCACCCGGATGTTGTTGACGAAAGGAATGAAGTGCAGCAGCGCGGTGGGCAGATTAAGATGCTGTTTGCCGAAGATGCGCAGTGCGGGCAGCGTTAACAGCACAAAAAAAGCAGCATCCAGGCCAGCGGCCGGCCGCATCCAGGTGGCGGCGGGAGGCCGGGCGGTTTGGCCACATCATCACTATCAGCCCCAATAGCAGCAGGGAGTACCCTAGGAACAGCACGATTTCCACGGACCCCGGTATGTTGTATACCTTCGGATTCAGAAACAGCCGTTGAGCCCAGCCAAAATCCAGAAAGCGGCTGTTGGGTGCCGGTAGCAGGTAGCTCACGGCATCACCGCCCCACCAGGGGCCGCCGTAATCGGGCACGCCCAGGTTGCGCAATTGCTTAATCAGGGTATGGCTTACCAGCAGCCCCAGATTGATGATGAGCATTTCGTTTTGCAGCCATACATTCAGCATACCCAGCACGGGCATGTAGGCATGCATCCACAACGAAGTGCCCCCGGGATAAAGCAGCCAATTGGTATAGAACGGATTGTTGCCGCTGGCTACCGCTTCCCGGAAATTCCAGAAGTTCCAGATATACAGCAGGGAGTCGCCTCCGGAACCGGGCCGGGTGGGGAAAGCCGTGGTAAGCTGCGTGGCCAGGGGCCATGTGAACAACACAAACAGCAGAGCATAAAAGCCGGTGACCAGGGCAAGGCGAAGCCAGTATTTCATTCAGGAGAGTGGATGGGTAGCGGGAAGTGCTGTTTTTCAGCCGCAGGCCCAGTTTGCAAAAGTAGCTATTCAAATCAGTTAGCTTTACCTTGCTGCCCCATCTTCCCCCACCCATGCTAAAGCTTCAGAACTACATCAACGGCCAGCTGGTGCCGCCGGCGGCCGGCCGCTACCTCGACAACATCGAGCCCGCTACCGGCCAGGTGTACTCTCTGCTGCCCGACTCCAATACCCAGGATGTTGCAGCGGCCGTAGCGGCGGCAGAAGCCGCGCTGCCCGCCTGGCGCGCCCTGCCCGCCGAGGAACGGGGCCGTTTGCTGGTGCGGATTTCGGAACTAATTGAGCGCGAGCTGGAACCGCTGGCGCAGGCCGAAAGCAAGGACAACGGCAAGCCCGTGAGCCTGGCCCGCACTGTGGATATACCCCGGGCAGCCAGCAACTTTGCCTTTTTCGGCACCGCCGCGCAGCATTTTGCTTCCGAAACCCACTTTCAGGAAGGCGTGGCGCTGAACTACACCGTGCGGCACCCGCTGGGCGTGGTGGGCTGCATCTCGCCCTGGAACCTGCCCCTGTACCTGTTTACTTGGAAAATTGCGCCGGCGCTGGCTGTGGGGTGCTGCGTGGTGGCCAAGCCTTCGGAAATTACCCCGCACACCGCTTTTTTACTGAGTGAGCTTTGCATAGAAGCCGGGCTGCCCGCTGGAGTACTGAACATTGTACACGGCGCCGGCCCCGGAACCGGACAGGCCATTATTGAGCATCCCGCCATAAAGGCCATCAGCTTTACGGGTGGTACGAAAACGGGCGAGCATATTGCCCGCACGGCTGCGCCCATGTTCAAGAAACTCTCGCTGGAGCTGGGCGGCAAAAACCCCAACCTCATCTTCGCCGACTGTGACCTGACGGAAGCCGTGAATATCAGCATCCGCAGCTCGTTTGCCAACCAGGGCCAGATTTGCCTGTGCGGCTCGCGCATCTTTATCGAGCGCAGCATTTACGAGCCTTTCAAAGCTGCCTTTTTGGAGCGCGTGGCCGGCCTTACGGTAGGCGACCCTCTGGAGGCCGGCAGCCGGCAGGGCGCTCTAGTCAGCGAGGCACATCTGCTAAAAGTGCTCAGCTACATTGAGCTGGCCCACGAGGAAGGCGGCACCCTGCTGGCCGGCGGTAAGCGCGTGCATCTGGAAGGCCGTTGCGCCAATGGGTTTTTCCTAGAGCCAACCGTGTTCGAAGGCCTCACGCCCGAATGCCGGGTAAACAAAGAGGAAATCTTCGGGCCCGTGGTCACCCTCACCCCCTTCGATACCGAAGAAGAAGCCATAACCTGGGCCAATGGCACCGACTATGGCCTGGCCGCCACCATCTGGACGCGCGACCTGAACCGGGCCCACCGCGTGGCGCATGCCCTGCACAGCGGCATTGTCTGGATTAACACCTGGCTGCACCGGGATTTGCGCACGCCCTTCGGCGGCATGAAAAACTCCGGCGTGGGCCGCGAAGGCGGGCTGGAAGCGCTTCGCTTTTTCACCGAGCCCCAGAGCATCACCCTCAAGCTGGGCTAGCCGGATTTATTCCAACCGCCGCAAGGCGGTTTCCAGCTGGGCCAGGGTGGTTTCCCGGAACTGCAGCTGGGTGGTATCCGGGGCGCCATCCGTTTGCCGCAGGGCCAGGTAGGGCGTATCGTTGAAGTAGCGCACCGCTACCAGCGTGCCTTTGGGCTGGGCGGGCGCGTGGCGGAAAACATAGCTGCCGGTTTCATTTGGAACGCCGGATAGCACGGTGCGGCCATCGGCCAGCACCAGGCGCACGCTGGTGTTGGGGTCCGCATCCAGCCGCACGGCCAGCTCTGCCGACGGCGATGGAGCGGAGTAGGGCCGGGCACAGAGCAGCCAGCCCAGGTTGCTGGTCCGGAAGACGTAGTGCTCCGCCGAAGTCAGCCCTTCCTCTGCCTCTTCCACCGTATCGGTCGGGGCTGAAGTCAGGGCAGTATCGGACGTGGTGAGCATGCCTTCCTGCGGATTAAAGCGAATGGGCACCACCATTTTCACTTTCACAAAGCGGCCATCCTGCTGCCCGGGCGTCCAGTGGCCCGAGGTTTGGCGCAGCACCCGCAGTACTTCTTCATCGCACCCATCGCCAATACCCCGCAGGATTTTGGGGGAGTTGATGCGGCCGGCCTCATCTACCACGAAGGAGGCAAACACCATTCCCTGCGTGCCCCGGGCCAAAGCCGTTTTAGGGTAGCGGATGAGCTTGTTGATATCTGTGGGGCTTTTGCCGTAGGTGGGCAGCTGCTCGGCCGTGGTATAAATCTGCTCCGGGGCCGGATCGGCGGGGGCGGTTTCCTCCCACCGCACGGGCTGCAGCTCAGCGCTGACGCCCCGGAACAGGGACATACCGGTTTGCTGACGCGAAACGGGTAACTCTACCTGATAAGTGCGGTTGGGAGCCAGCGCCAGCTGCTGGCCGTGGGCCGAAGCCCGGATGAAAACGCCGCCGCCCGCAGTCAGCAGCTGCCCGTCGGCGGTTTCGCTCACCATATCGGAGAGCAGCATATCCACCAGCGAATAGCATTCCTTCAACTCAATCCAGACCTGGCCTGCCATGGCCTGCTGCCGCCCGTCGACAAAACAGCCGGCCGGAATGCGCACCACGGTGCCCTCCTGCCCGCGAACTTCGGCGGGGTGGGTAGGGTCGATGCGGTAGTACTGGCTGGCTTTGCGGGTGAGGTCGAACAGGCGGGTTTCGCGGAGTGGCGGGCTGGCGACCAGCTCGCTGGCCGGGGGCCGGGCTACCCGGCTATACACCAAAAGGGGCGCGTTGGGGTTGGTGCGGCGGGTCAGGCGGTGCCAGGTAACGGGCTTATCGCTCGGGGGCTCCACCGCTAGGGTGGTATCAGCAGCCAGCGAATCCAAGGAGGCCGCGGCGGGGGCATTAGCCGGCTGCGTTTTCTCGGCCGGCTGTTGCTGACAGGCACCAGTCAGCAGGAAAATCAAGGAGAAAAATGGCTTCCACAAGCTACGTTGGAGGGGCATGAGCATAAATAGCACCGGGCGTAGAGGGTTTAAGGTTTTGGCAATAAACAAGATTGCCCAGGACTTTGCAAGCAAACTGTGCTTCGCAAAGCCCTGGGCAATTCCAGGCAGAGGCGTTTACGGCTAATTCACCGACTTCGCCGCGCCCGAAGAGCCATCGGGCGTAAGCGGCAGATTTTCCAGGATAAAGTTGGTCATCTGGCGGTAGAGGTGCAGGCGGGTATTACCCCCATAAATACCGTGGTTGCGGTTGGGGTAGTACAGCGTCTGGTAGTCTTTGTTGGCTTTGATCATGGCATCCGTAAAGGCCACGGAGTTCTGAAAATGCACGTTGTCGTCGCCGGTGCCATGTACCAGCAGCAGCTTGCCCTTCAGCTTATCGGCGAACTGCACGGGCGAGTTGTCGTCGTAGCCGGCGGGGTTTTCCTGCGGGGTTTTCAGGAAACGCTCGGTGTACACCGTGTCATAATAGCGCCAGTTGGTAACGGGCGCCACGGAAATGCCCATGCGGAACAGGTCGGCCTCCTTGGTCAGGGCCAGGGCCGTCATGTAGCCGCCGAAGCTCCAGCCCCAGATGCCGATGCGGGCCTTGTCTACGTAGGGCAGCGTGCCCAGGTATTTGGCCGTTTCGCCCTGGTCAATGGTTTCCAGTTTGCCCAAGTTGGCGTAGGTGGATTTCTTGAAAGCCGCGCCGCGGGCGCCGGTTCCGCGGCCATCCACCGATACTACGATGTAGCCTTTCTCTACCAGCAGCTGATGCCAGAGATAGTTGGTGAAGGCAATGCCTCCACCTGCATCGTCCTTCACGGTCTGGGAGCCGGGGCCGCCGTACACGTACATCAGCACGGGATATTTCTTATTAGCGTCAAAGTTGGCGGGCTTCATTATCCAGCCATTCAGGGCTACGCCTTCCGAGTTTTTGAAGTTGATGAACTCCAGCTTACCCAGGTTGTACTGGCCCAGCGTCTGGCGCAGGGCGGCGTTGTCTTCCAGCACCTTCACCAGCTTGCCGGTTTGGGCGGTGCGCAGGCTCACTACTTGCGGCACGCCAGCCTCGGAGTGGTAGTTGAGGTAGTAGCGGCAGTCGGGGCTCATGTTCACGGCATCTACGCCGCGGCCCGCCTCGCTGAGGCGGGTTTTGCCTTTGCCTTTCAGGCTCACGCGGTACAGGTGGCGCTCCATGGGCGAGCCTTCCGTGCTGGTGAAGTACACCAGCCCGTTTTTCTCATCGAAGCCGTTGATTTCGGCAATTTCCCAGGGGCCTTTGGTCAGCTGACGGTCCAGCTTGCCCTTCATATCATACAGGTAGAGGTGGCGGTAGCCGTCTTTCTCACTGGTGAACAGGAACTGCTTGCCGCCTTTCAGGTAGCGCAGGTCGTCGTTTACTTCCACGTAGGCCGCGTCGGTGTCAGTCAGCACTACGTCGGTTTTGCCGGTGCTGGCGTTAGCGTGCAGAATCTCGAGCTTGTTCTGCAGGCGATTGAGGCGGCGGATGCTGAGCACGTTAGGCGTCTGCGTCCAGATAATGCGCGGGATGTACTGGTCCGGCTCTTGGCCCACGTCCATTTTCGTGGTTTTGGCGGCGGCTACATCAAACGTAGAAACACTCACGATGGAGTTTTTCTCGCCCGCTTTGGGGTATTTGTAGCGGTAGTCTTTGGGGTAGAGCGGGCCCCACTCCTGCAGGTTGTACTCCGGCACCTGCGACTCATCGAAGGTGTAGAAAGCCAGCTGCTTGCTGTCGGGGGACCAGAAGAAGCCTTTCGCAAACTCAAACTCTTCCTCGTACACCCAGTCGGTGCTGCCGTTGATGAGCTTGTTGCGCACACCGTCCGTGGTCACGGCTTTTTCCTGCATGGTGGTCAGGTCTACCACAAACAGGTTGTTGTCGCGCACGAAAGCCACTTTGCTGCCATCGGGGGAGAAGGTGGCGTAGCTCTGCTTGTTGCCGGCGCTCAGGGGCGTGAGCTTCTTGGCGGCGCGGTCGTACACGTAGTACAGGGCGCGGGAGCTGCGGCGGTAAATGGGTTCTTCGTCGGTCCAGAACAGGATTTTCTGCTCATCGGCGTTGAACTCGTAGCCTTCTACGGCCAGGGGCTGGGGGCTGCCGGGCGCTTTCAGATCCTGGGCGGCAACCAGCGTTTGCACGGCCTGGCCGGTGGTTACGTCGTGCTGCACCAGGTCGCCTTTATCCAGGGAGGAGTAGTAGCGGCCGTCGCGCATCCAGTTAAAGCCGGGCACCGACTTGGCCTGGAACGTGCCTTTTTGCCAGATGTCTTCGAGGGTGATGTCCTTTTTCTGCTGGGCAACAGCGGTGGGGGTGAGCCCAGGCAGCAGGGCGGGGCTGGTCAGGGCCAGCGCTAAGGCTAGTCCGAGAGTGCGAAATTGCATAGAGTGGAAAAATTTCGGCGGGGATACTGACGTTAAAGATAACACGCCCTCCGGGAAAAGAAGTGCGTCTGCTCTGGGATGGGGCCGCCTGTGGCGCAAAGTCGGCGGCAGGCGGCAAAGGTTGCTTGCCCGGGGTATCCTGACTTTGCCGCGTTCTTCCCACCTTTGTTTTCTATGGCTCTTCGTCTATCCGTTATTTGTTTGTTGGTCCTGAGCGGCCTGGCCGCCTGCACGCCGGAACCCGGCTCAGAACCCCGCTTTAACTTCGTGGGCTCCTCGCGCTTCACCTCCAACGACCGGCTGCTCACCACCCCCGGCGATACGCTGACCACGCGCGTAACCGGCGACCTGCGTGATAGTCTAAACGACCCACTCCTGCAGCATTACACCATTACCGTAGACTACACTCCCAAGGAGAAGGACGAAGAAAAGAAGCTCCCGCAGCTCGTTTACTTCGACACCACGTTCAGCAGCCTCAATTTCAACTATCAGCTTACGTTTGGTGCCCGTACTACCTCCGGCTACGAGCGGTGGAAACATACGCTCACCAATGCGGATGGCAAAGCTGTTTCCCGCTCCTACCTGCTTACCGTGCGGAATCCGGACTCGCTGAAGGCCTACCACCCCTACAAGGTATTCCTGCAAGCCGCCCGCCGCACCAGCAGCCGCAGCACGCTCAATGCCCGGCAGGGCCTGGTATTTCCGGGCTTTACCGTGCGCGATAACCCGGCCGCCCAGCAGCTGGTGGACCTCATAGCTCTGCCTTCGGCCGCCGGCGGAATAGAGCTGGCCTCTCCAACCGATGCCACCGTGGCCGCTGCTGCCCCGGTGCTCAATAGTACGGCGTGGCTTACCCGCAACGCTACTACCATCCGCCAAACCAGCCTCGCCCAGGCGCAATTCAGCCTGCTTACGAAAGCCACTGATCTGGTAGCGTTATATGATAGTGCAAAGGTCAGCACTACCCCTACCCGCTCCGGCGCGCTGGTGAAGGAAAAAGTGCTGACTTTCCGGACGGCCGCCGGGCGCACCGGAGCTATTTATGTGGAAGATGTGACCAATAATACAGCTCTCCCCCGGGCCACGCTTCAGGTCAGAATTGACAAAGAATAAAGCTCCGTACCACGTACTATAAAGCCATAAAAAGAGCCGGTGCCTTGAAGGCACCGGCTCTTTTTATGGTAATAAGCAGGCCGATTTAAAAGAGCTTTCCAACCGTAAAGCTGGTGGTAAAGCGGTGCTCATCAATTGTAAGGCGGGGCTGCTGGCCATTCGCTAAATTGAACGGCGAATAAGTGGAGCTGCCGGTGGTGTACACCCCCGACAAATCGATAAACGTATTTTTCTGGCGCAGGCCCACCCCACCGGTATAGTATGCGCGGGTGCGGTCTGCCTCGTTGGATTTGAATGGGTCGCCGTAGAGGGCGTAGCCCAACCGGAAGCGGAAGATATCGGCCCGCAGCTCGCCCCCCAGGCGCACGTTCACGGCCGATTTATATTTATCTGCCACGGCCTGGTTTTGCTCATCGAAATAAGACTCATCGGCCGTTTTCTTTTCATTATCGGCGTGCAGGCGGGCCTGGCCGTAGTTCACGTATTCGACATCAGCCGAAACAAAGCCGTTTTTACCCACTACCAACGCCCCACCCACATTGGCCCGGAAAGGCGACGTGAGGGTGTAGTTTGATTCGCCGGGCCGCGTTACCGCCATGGCATCATTAATGGTGCTGACGGTGCCGTTGGAATTGGTTACTTGCAGGCCGGAGAAGTTGGTACTGAGCGACGTTTTGTAGGTTTCGGTGAGGCTGCTGAACGTAGGCGTCTGCACCGAGGCCCCGATTCGCAGTTGGTCGCTGGCCCGGTAAATAACCCCGGCCCGCACATTAAGGCCGGTGCCGGTCGTGTTTACCTCATCGCGCAGCAGCAGCGAGGTAAAGGCCGTATTCGCGTCGTCCTCTGCTTCACTGTATTCCCGCAGCAGATTATACCGCGTCCGGACCACACCCAGGCTGGCGCCCAGGTATACCTTGTCGCGGTAGCTGGCACCATAGCCAAAGTCGTACTGCGTTTGCGAGCCAGTAGTGGAAACCGTTTCATCAATGAGAACCGGCTCAGAGCGGTTGATGGTAGAGACATAGTCCCGGCCTTGCTCGTCCTGGTTCACATTCGTCAGGTAAGCCCCATAGCCCAGTCCATCCAGAGTGGTGATGTTCTCCCCGTTTTGTCCGTATTCCGCATCCAGGTCATCCTGCGTAGCCGGCGATTCGCGTAAGTACTCAAAGAAAGTCTGCCTGTCAGCTACGTTCCCTTTGTAATGAAAGCGGGAATTGAAATCGTTGATGCGCGTGGCCCCAATAGCAAAGCTGCTCCCGCGCCAGTCCGATGAGTTATCGTTATCAGCCAGACGGTTGGTAAACACCACGCCCACGCTGCCGATGTGCAGGCTGCTGCGGTTATTCTCCAGAGGGCTGCCCACCCCCGAAGTGGTGGTATTGGAAAAGCCCAGCCCGGGCGTAAAGCTAAACTCCGACTGACGATACAAGCACAACCCGGCCGGGTTGGTACTTAGCACGCCCAGATCGGCGCCCACGGCGGTGGTGGCGCCCCCAATAGCCTGGGTGCGGGCCGTGCCGCCAAACTGCTGCCAGGAGTAGCGCAGTGCATCAGCATCGGTTTGGGCAACAGAAGGGAGGGCGAGACCCAGACAAGCCAGGCCAAGCCAGAACGGAAGGGTTTTCATACAGAGAAGGTGGGAAGCAGAACGAATACGCGCAAGGCTGGCGGCGCTTAGTTAACGCGGCCACGGCCACGCGAGCCGTTGTCGTTGGAGGAAGGCGTGGGGCGGCTGGCCGGCTCACTGTTGCGCTCGGCGGGCCGCTCATAAGAGCGGGAAGGCTGCTCACTGCGCTCCGGGGTGTACTCCCGGGTACGCTCCCGCCGGGGCTGCTCCGCAGACCGGGCCGGACGCTCTTCGCGGCTCTCAGAACCTTCCGGGTAGCTGCGCGAGCGGCGGGGCTGCGGACGAGGGGTTTCCTCTTCTTCCCGGGCCGGGCTGGGCGTGGGCATCTGGGGCCGGCTTTCCAGCACGCGGCCGGGCCGCGAAGCCGGGTCATTCACACTGCCCCGCACCCCGCCATCGGCGTTGCGCTCCTCAATGCGGCCCCGGGCCGGAATAGGCCGGTTGGTGCCGGGTGAGGTGGAAACCGGACGGCGCCCCGACTCCGTGGCCGGCACGCTAATGGAGGTGCCGCCGGAGGTATTGGTGCGGCTATCTACTGCGCGGCGGTCGGTAATTACGCCGCGTCCGCGGGTAGTGGAGTTCCCGGGGCCTACGTTGGTGCTCCGGTCACGGCGGGGGCCGTAGTAGGTGTTGTCCCGCGAGGTTTTGCCCCAGTCGTTGTAGCGGTTGTTATAATAGCCGTTGTGGTAGCCATTGCGGTACCCGTTCCGGTAGCCCCAATCATAGCCGCCATACCCATAGCCGTATCCATAAGGACGACGGTAGGAAGGCCAGCCCCAGCCAATGGAAATGTTCACGTAAGAGCCGCCACCATAGAAGGGGTCATAAAAGGGGTCGTAGTAGCCGTAGCGACGGCCGTAGGCATAGTCGCCGTAAAACCAGGGGTCGTAGGCGTAGCTGGTGTAGGCGTAATCATAGTAGCCCGGCGCGAAAGACCAGTAGCTGGGCTGATGGAAACGCCGGATACGCGCCATGTACGTGTATTCGTCATCATCGTAAGTGGAGTACGAATCACTGTACTGCTCCCGCCCTTGATCAGTGCGAGAGTCCTGCGTGGCCGATGACTCGTTGGAAGGCACGCTTTCCGCGCCCCGGTTTGCCTGCACGGCGGCCAGGGCGGGGTCCACGGTGGTTTGGTCTTTAGACGAGTAATAGACCCCGTCGCTCTCCGTGGTGAGAGCAGAAGTGCCCGCACAGCTTCCCAGCGCAACCAGGGCCAGAGCGGACAGGAAAGTAGTGAGGGATTTTTTCATGACAGCGCAACAAACAGAGGACGACTAAAGAAAAGAGTACCAACAACCCCAAACGGTTGCCTGTCACTTTTAGACAAGGGCAGAATGCTCCGGTTTAATAACGTAATTTCGCCCCGAAACGGTGCCCCAAACTACTGACAAATGTTGTACCAGTTTGCGGAACTATTCCTACTCTACCCAAAGATAGTCCCATCATGAGCAAAAGCCTGCCGAAGCGGAGCGAAGATTATTCGCTGTGGTATAATGAATTGGTGAAACGCGCTGGTCTGGCCGAGAATTCGGCCGTGCGCGGCTGCATGGTTATCAAGCCCTACGGCTACGCCATCTGGGAAAAAATGCAGCGCACCCTGGACGACATGTTCAAGCGCACCGGCCACCAGAATGCCTACTTCCCGCTGTTCGTGCCCAAAAGCTTATTTGAAGCCGAGGAGAAAAACGCGGAAGGCTTTGCCAAAGAATGCGCCGTAGTAACCCACTACCGCCTGCAAACCGACCCCGACAACCCCGGCAAGCTGCGCGTAGACCCCAACGCTAAGCTGGAAGAAGAGCTGATTGTGCGCCCCACCTCGGAGGCCATTATCTGGAGCACCTACAAGGGCTGGATCCAGAGCTACCGCGACCTGCCCCTGCTCATTAACCAGTGGGCCAACGTGGTGCGCTGGGAAATGCGCACCCGCCTGTTTCTGCGCACGGCGGAGTTTCTGTGGCAGGAAGGCCACACGGCCCACGCCACCGCTGAGGAAGCCCTGGCCGAAACCCGCCAGATGCTGGACGTGTACGCCGAGTTTGCCGAAGAGCACCTGGCGCTGCCCGTTATTAAAGGTGTAAAAACCGAGAACGAGCGGTTTGCCGGCGCCCTAGAAACCTATTGCATTGAAGGCATGATGCAGGATGGCAAGGCGCTGCAGGCCGGCACCTCGCACTTCCTGGGGCAGAATTTTGCCAAGGCGTTTGACGTGCAGTTTGCCAACAAGCAGGGCCAGCTGGAGCACGTGTGGGGCACCAGCTGGGGCGTAAGCACCCGCCTGATGGGGGCCCTGGTAATGGCGCATTCCGACGACGAAGGCCTGGTGCTGCCGCCCAAGCTGGCTCCCATTCAGGTGGTGATTGTTCCCATCTACAAAACCGGCCAGCTGGATGAGCTGCTGGAGCGCATCCGCCCCATTCAGATGGGCCTGATTGCCCGCGGCATTTCCGTGAAGATTGATGACCGCGACACCGAGCGCCCCGGCTTTAAGTTTGCGGAGTGGGAGCTGAAAGGCGTGCCCGTTCGCATGGCCGTAGGCATGCGCGACCTGGACGCCGGCACCGTGGAAATTGCCCGCCGCGACACCAAAGAGAAAATGAACCTGCCCCTGGCCGACATCGTGGCCAGCATCGACCAGCTGCTGCAGGATATTCAGCAGAACATCTACCGCAAAGCCCTGGCCTTCCGCGACACGCTTACCACCCGCGTAGACACCTATGAGGAGTTTAAGCAGGTGCTGGAAGGCAAAGGCGGCTTCGTAGTGGCCCACTATGATGGCACCTCAGAAACCGAGGAGCGCATCAAGGACGAAACCAAAGCCACCATCCGCTGCCTGGCCCTGAATGAGCCTGATGAGGATGGCATCTGCATTCTGACCGGCAAGCCCAGCCAGCGCCGCGCTTACTTTGCCAAGGCGTATTAATCAGTCGGCATTCCGCTAACAAAAGCCCCGCTGCACGTCCTGTAGCGGGGCTTTTTTGCTGTAATCGAAGCGCTTACACTACCAGCCGCAGCTCGTCGGTAGCCTGGCTCTGGTACTGCTGCCGGGCGCGCTGGGCTTGCTGCAGGTGGCGCTCCTGGTGGGCTATAACAAACTGGAAGGTTTCGCCCAGACGTAGCTTCAACAGGTGGAAGAACTCGATGGGCACGGCTTTGCGGTTGAGGTTAGCGTGGGCGGCCCGGGACAGCAGGCGCAACAAGGTTTCCTGATGCTGCCGAAACTCCGTGAGTACGCTGCGGTCCAGGGTGCTTTGCGCGGGGTTCATGTGCCGGAGGGTTTTCTGCAGCTTGTGGTTTTCCGGCCGCACCGTTTCGTAGGATTTTCGCCCCAGCCAGCTAAAGCCTACTTCGGCATCGGTGCTGGCGTTGGGGCGCTCCTGGGCCAGCGCCTTGCGCAGGGCCGGGAGGTAGTAGCGGGCGTAGCGGTTCAGGTGCTCCAGGCACTCCAGAACGCTCCAGCTGGCCGGGGCGGGCTTGAATTGGAGTGCCCGGATATCCAGCGGCTCAAACTCAGTTTCAAGAATAGCGAGCTGGGCTTGAACCTGCTCCCGGAGCTGTTGCAGAAAGGCCTGGGGTTTCATAGCGGATAGTGTGAAGTGAGGGATAAGTGACGGTTCAAACTTCTCACATCTTCGCGCTTAAAACCTTGATGCAAATCAATATTTAGCGCAGCCGGCTGAGCGTTTCCGGCGTCATGCGCAGGTAGGAGGCAATGTACTTGCGCGGCACCAGCTGAAACAGGTGCGGGCTGCGGGTACGTAGCCTATCCAGGCGGCGCTGGGGCTCGGGCAGCAGCAGATCTATTTCCCGCTCGATGCGGCCTACCACAGCCCGCTCCATTTCCGTGCGCCAGAAGCGCCCAATGTTGGGGTGCGTTTCAATCAGTTCCAGCAAATGGGTGCGGGAAATGGCCAGCAGGCGGCAGGCTTTCAGGGCCTGAATGCCGTAGGCAGAGGGCCGGCCTTCCACGAAAGAGGGAAACGAGCAAATCAGGGTGCTGGCATAGCCAAAGCCCACGCATATTTCCTCGTGCGCCGTGGGCAGAAAGATGCGCAGTATGCCTTCGTCAATGAAATACAGATAATGATCAATCTGGCCTTCCTGAATCAGAAAATCTCCGCGCCGCAGCTGCACCGGCTTGTGCCAGCAACGCAGCAGCGCCTCAACATCGGGAGCCTGCAGGTCCGGCACGCGGTGCAGCAGCTCACGCAGGTGGGCCGCCGGCGCGGCAGTGGGGGTACGGGTAGCGGAAGTAGCCATGATAAGTGTAAGTGACGAAACCAGACTCGTACTGTTCGTAAAATAAGCACCTTCCGCCGCTTGCCGAAGCTTTCTGCGTATCTTCCCTCCACCTACTGCATTTCCCTTTTCGTCATGGACTGGCTCACTATTGCACTCCTGTTATTGTTCGGTCTGCTGTTTGTAGCGGCCGAGGTAATTTTTATTCCGGGCACCACCGTGGTAGGGCTGGCCGGGCTGGCCCTGCTGATAGCCGGCATCTGGATGGGCTACCGCGACCTGGGCACGCCCTACGGACACTATATGCTGGTGGCCTCGCTGCTGATAACGGGCGTGCTGGTGTATGTAGGCTTGCGCCCGCGCAACCTCAATAAAATGGCGCTTACCAGCGTGCACTCCAGCCACGTGCGGGATGCGCGCCTGCCCGATGTGCAGCCCGGCACCGTGGGCCGCACGCTCTCGGCGCTGCGCCCGGCCGGCACGGCGCTGTTTGCTGAGGACCGGCGTGAAGTAGTGACGCGGGGTGAGTTTGTGGACGCCGGGCAAATGGTACGGGTGCTGCGCATTGAGCAAAACCGCATTGTGGTAGAGCAGGCCTGAAGCAGGGTTGCTTGGGTCTGGTTGCGAGTTGTCAGTTTTTAGTTGTTAGTTGCTGCTACCTATTTCACCGAAACTGGTAATCAGCCCTTCACAACCCGAAACGCCCCATGAACTTCCCCTTTTTCCCGTTAGCAGTGGCCGCGGTGGCGCTGCTGGTGCTGCTGTACTTTTTCCCCGTCAGTCTCTGGATTACGGCCCTGTTTTCCGGTGTGCGGGTCAGCCTGTTTCAGCTGGCGTTTATGCGGGTGCGCAAGGTGCCGCCCTCCCTCATTGTCAACTCGCTTATCACCTCCACCAAAGCGGGCCTGGAGCTGACGGCCAACGACCTGGAAACCCACTACCTGGCCGGTGGCAATATCCCCAGCGTCATCAAAGCCCTGATTTCCGCCGACAAAGCCAACATCCCCCTCACCTTTAAGCAGGCCACCGCCATTGACCTGGCCGGCCGCGACGTATTTGAGGCAGTGACCACCAGCGTAAACCCCAAGGTGATTAACACGCCCAACGTGGCGGCCGTGGCGCAGGATGGCATTCAGCTTATTGCCAAAGCCCGCATTACAGTGCGCGCCAATATTACGCAGCTGGTGGGCGGCGCCGGCGAGGAAACCATTCTGGCCCGCGTGGGTGAGGGCATCGTAACCAGCATCGGCTCCTCCAAGTCGCACAAAGAAGTGCTCGAAAACCCGGATAAAATCTCGAAACTGGTGCTCAGCAAAGGCCTCGATGCCGGCACTGCTTTCGAAATTCTCTCCATTGATATTGCCGATATCGACATCGGAGAAAACATTGGCGCCAAGCTCCAGATAGACCAGGCCACCGCCGATTTGAAAGTAGCCGAAGCCAAAGCCGAGGAGCGCCGTGCCATGGCCGTAGCCGTGGAGCAGGAAAACCGCGCCAAAACCCAGGAAGCCAAAGCCCGCGTGGTAGAAGCCGAAGCGGAAATCCCCAAAGCCATTGCCGAAGCCTTCCGCAGCGGTAACCTGGGCGTGATGGACTACTACAAAATGCGCAACGTGCAGGCCGATACCGATATGCGCGACTCCATTGCCAACCCTGGCGGCCAGAACAGCACCAAGCCCGGCCAGAATGAAACACGACTGAGCTAACGCCACCTACTCACATTAAAAAAGCCTCCTGCTCAGAGCAGGAGGCTTTTTTGTGGCTATAACTGCTGGTGAAGCGCGCTACTTCTTCGTCACGGTAAACTCTACGCGGCGGTTCAGCTTGCGGGTTTCCTCCTCATCATTGCTGGCAATGGGCTTGGTGCCGCCGTAGCCTTCTGTAGTGATGCGGGAGCCGTTAATGCCCTTCGATACCAAGTACTTTTTCACCTCATTTACCCGGTCGATGGAAAGCTTCAGGTTCAGCGCGGGGTCGCCCTGGTTATCGGTGTGGCCTTCCAGCTTGATTTCCACGTTGGGGTAGTTCTTCAGAATCTTGATCAGACGCTGCAGTTCGGGGTAGGAGTTTTCGCGCAGGTAGTACTTGCTCTGGGCGAAGAAGATGTTGTTCAGCTTGATTTTCTGACCTACGGCAAACGGCACCAAGAACAAGTCCTGCGTAATTTCCGTGTACTTCTGCCGGTCGGTTACGTCCAGGTTGTCACTTTCCGAGAGGTAGTCCTTAGCCTCGGCGCGGTAGCCATAGTGCACGCCCGAGGGCAGAACAATGGTGTAGCTGCCATCGGCGGGGTTGGTTTCGGCCACGCCCAACTCTTCACCCGTCAGCAGGTTTTCGTAGTGAATAACGGCATCAATGGGTTTCTGGGTGGAGGCATCCAGCACCCGGCCGCGCACCAGCGTTACTACTTCCGGCTTAAACTGCGGCACCAGCCCAATGCGGAAGATGTCGCGCGAGTTGTCGATACCATTGCGGGAGGAAACCAGGTAGGCCTCGTCGCCGGCCGCCGAGAGGGTGAAATAGCCGTCGAAGTCCGGGGAGTTAACGTTGGGCCCCATGTTGCGGGGCTGCGTCCAGTTGGTCCAGGAGTTATCCAGACGCTTGCTGTAGAAAATGTCGCTCTTGCCGTAGCCCTGATGGCCCTCCGAGGCGAAATACAGGGTTTTACCATCCGAGGCCAGGAAAGGGGCAAACTCTGGCTTTTTGGTGTTGATAGTGCCACCCAGGTTCAGAGGGCGGCTCCAGGTACGGCCGTCGGGTTTCAGAAAGCTCACATAGATATCCTGCTGGCCTTTGCCATCTTTCCGGTCCACGGCCATCAGCAGAACCTTGCCGTTTGGCCCCAGGTAATAGTCTACGTTTTCGTCGTCGTCGTTGTAGAAATCATCAATGTCTATTTTCACCGGCTTGCCCCAGCCGGTTTTGGTGCGGCGGCTGAAGCTGGCACCTTTAGGGTCCAGCGTACCATCGTCCTTGTACACATTGATGAGCAGGGCCAGGTTGCCGTCTGTGGAGATAGAGGCTAGGCCATTGGGGCCGGGCGTATTGATGGGGGCGCCAATGTTTTTGGCCTGGTTCCACACTTTTTTATCAGAAGTGGAACGGGCCAGCGTGCTGTACCACACATCCTGCACATCGTTGCTGCCGCCTATATTCTGGGGGTGCTCCTGGCGCGCAAAAAACAGCGTACGGCCATCGGGCGAGATAACGGGGTGGGTATCTACGTACTTGGAATTCACGTTCGGCCCCAGGTTTTCCATGGTGGAGTCTACGCCAGCTGGTTTGGGCGCCTGCTTGAATTCCGACTTCACCATCAGCTCAGCCACGTCGGCAATGCCAATGGCATCAATCTGGTTTACCCCATTTACGGCCTTGGTATTCATGGTAACGCCCACGCCAATGGTGCGGTAGGTACCGGGAGAAAACGTGACGGTCAGCGTGCGGAAGGCTTCCGGCAGCGACCCCGGATTCTTATTTTCATATACCTGGTGCTTGGTGCCCCGGGTATCCACCAATTCAATTTTAGTAACGGAGCCGGGGTTGAAATTTTCCACCACCGTCACCTGCTTGGCTATCAGCGACTTGCCGAATTTTACTTCGATGTATTCGTTGGAGCCTTCCTTTTTAGGAATCCAGGCATTGTTGCTGATCTGTCCCAGCGGCAGCGCATTAGGCTCGCCTAGTACTTTCTCAGGGGAAAACGCTTCTTTACCCGTTGCTTTCTGCGACGATACTTCCACCAGTTTACCCGCCCATACGGCGTGTTGCGCCTGCGCGCGCATTCCCATCCCACACAATGCCAAACCCAAAAGCCAGTGTCTTACCTGTAGCATACTGTAGCGGAAAAAAGCTGGTTGTAAGTGGCTCTACTCAGAGTCCACTCCGGAAACGCCTACGTTCGAAATCAGAACAGAGACGTTTTCTCCCAGCCTCATGTTACGCTCTTAAAACGCAACAACAGGGCTGATCTTGTTTCTTGTTCGATTTACACAAAACTATATTAATAATATTATATGAAAGTGCAATAATATTGACTTCTGTCCCCGATAAATTTTAAGCGAATAGCAGGATAAAAACGCCAAACAGGCCCGTGCACGATAGTACACGGGCCTGTTTTAATAAGAAAGCAGTCTTATGCCGGAGCGGAGGTTAGGGCTGCAGCGTGAACGTGCGGGTAACCGAATTGAACGGGCCGGGAATCAGCGTGCCATTGGCATCTACCAGTTCCAGCTTCAGGGTGTTTTCGCCCATGGGCAGGCCTTCCATCATGTACGGCGCCCAACGGTCCAGCATAAACTCGGTGCCATTAATGGTGGCACGCACTTTATTGCCATCGGGTGCCAGCGTGGTATTCACCAGATAGAAGTCCAGCATCACTTTCTGCGCATCCTTGCCGGAGTAGGTATCCTTGGGGCGGCTGTAGAACAGGTGCGGCGCTTTGGTGTTGAAGTTCAGCGGCGTGGTTACTTTGCCCACCGTGATAACGCGCAGATCATGCGCCCCCAGGTGCTTCAGGCTCTCGTGGTAAGAGCGCGACAGAAACGACAGAATCACGTGCTGGCCATCGGGAATGTTCTTGGTGAACTCCGTGGTGTAGTGGGCCGTGTAAGGCTCGTTATCCACGATGTTATGGATGTGCTGGCCTTTTTCTGAGTTGGCCATTTCATCGGCGTGCATGCCGCCGGTCATTTTCGTGAGCTGGAAATTTGTGATGTCGTAGTCGAAGGCCACGGCGCCGGAAGGCACCGTAGAGCCCGTCACCGGCGACTTCAGCTGCATCATAGCTTCCGGATTCTTCGGCGAGTCTTCGAAAGGCGTGAAGCGAATGCCATTATTTTCCATGGCTTCGGCGCGCGGGGTAGTATTTACGCTCTCCGCGGTGGCGGAACCAGGCGTATCGCTGGTTTGGCGGGCAGAATCGCAGGCCCCCAAACCGAGGAGAAATACACTACCGAGTAGTAAAGCTGATGCTTTCATAAAAAGGGCAAAGTGGTGGTCAGAGAGATAACGGATGAACTGCTACCGAAGTCCTAAGTGTTGCTCGGTAGCAACATGATTTTTAAGTACCTTGCGCAATACGTAAGGTTTGCCCAAAAGTATATTGTTTTTTCACTATGGAGGAAAAATTGCTGGAAGAAATTCCATCCCTCGACCTCGCCGACTTTCGTTCCGGCGACCCCACCCGCAAAGCGCGCTTTGTTCAGCAACTCGGCGAAGCTTACCAGAATATTGGTTTTGTAGCCCTGAAGAACCATGGCCTCAACGATGCGCAGACAGCCCAGCTGTATGCCGACGTAAAAGCCTTCTTCTCCCTGCCCGACGACGTAAAGCAGCGGTATGAAAATCCCGCGCTGGCAGGCCAGCGCGGCTACACTGGCAAAGGCAAGGAGCACGCCAAAGGCCGCAACACCGGCGACCTGAAGGAGTTCTTCCACGTGGGCCAGGAGGTAGATGATGCCAACGACCCCATCAAGAACGAATACCCCGACAACATTTGGCCGGCGGAAGTGCCTACGTTCCACGAAAGCACCTTCACCACCTACAAAACGTTGGAAGCGGCCGGTAAAGACGTATTGCGCGCCATTGCCCTGTATCTGCACCTGCCCGAAAATTATTTCGACGACAAGGTGCGCAATGGCAATTCCATCCTGCGTCCCATTCACTACTACCCCATCGAAAACCCCGACTCGGTTCCGGCCGATGCCGTACGGGCCGCCGAGCACGGCGACATCAACCTGATTACCCTGCTCATGGGGGCTTCGGCTGACGGTCTGCAGGTGAAGCGCCGCGACGACAAGTGGATTCCTATCACGGCTCTGCCCGACCAGATTGTGGTGAACGTGGGCGACATGCTGCAGCGCCTGACCAACGGCGTGCTGAAAAGCACTATTCACCGCGTGGTAAACCCGGCGCGGGAGAAGATGAACTCTTCGCGCTACAGCATTCCCTTCTTCATGCACCCCCGCTCCGAAATGAGCCTGGCGGCCCTGGAGAACTGTGTAACGCCGGAGAACCCCAAGAAGGAAGCCGACATTACGGCCGGCGAGTTCCTGAATGAGCGCCTCATTGAGCTGGGCCTGAAGAAAAAGTAATCTTCTGACTCGAATACACTAACCGGTTGTCGGAAGTCAGGCTGCACTTTTTCGGCCCTGACTCCCGGCAACCGGTTTTATTTTGTAGGTTACCTGAGTAGCTCACTCTGCTTTGGCCCCTCCCCTCCTCCGACAACCGGCAACCGACTGTGGAAACGGAAGAAATTATCCTGGCTCCTCCCCCCCGTGGCGACCGAACCAAGCGGGTCCGCAACATCATATTCCTGAAGGATGTGGCGGCGCTGGGGTGCACGGCTTTTGGCGGCCCGCAGGCCCACATGGCCATGATGATTCGGCTGCTGGTGGAGAAGCGCGGCTACCTTACCACGGCCGAGCTGCTGGAGCTTACCGCTCTATGTCAGCTGCTGCCGGGCCCTACATCTACCCAAACCATTACGGCTATTGGCTTTCGGCTGGGCGGGCCTAACCTGGCATACCTCACCCTGCTTATCTGGATGCTGCCTGCCGTCCTCATCATGACGGTGGCCGGCCTGGCCATGAGCTACCTGGATAAGGACCAGGTAGCGCACGTAATTCAGTATGTGCAGCCTATTGCGGTGGGCTTTGTAGCCTACTCCGCTTTCAAGATTACCCAGAAGGTCATTCAAACCAAGACTTCCGTTGCCTTGCTGGTAGCGGCGGCCATGCTGGCCTACTATTTCCAGTTGCCCTGGGTGCTGCCCCTCCTGCTGCTGGCCGGCGGCCTGATTACCACCTTCCGGTACCGCCGGTTGCCGCAGGAGGAAAAGCAGCCCCTGCAAATAGAATGGGCCAACTTTATTCTCTGGATAGGCATTCTGATTACGGCCGCGTTGCTGGGTAGCTTTACGAAAGAGCTACCCGTGCGCCTGTTCGAGAACTTCTACCGCAACGGCAGCTTGGTATTTGGCGGCGGACAGGTATTGGCCCCGCTGCTCTACGCCGAGTTTGTAGAATTCAAGCACTACCTCACGGCCCCGGAGTTTCTATCCGGCCTGGGACTGGTGCAGGCACTGCCGGGCCCTAATTTCTCATTTGCCTCCTATATAGGGACGCTGGCCATGCGTGAGCACGGTATTGGCGGGCAGTTGGTAGGCTCCCTTGTAGCTACGGTGGGCATTTTTATGCCTGGCACGCTGCTTATCTTCTTTCTGATTCGGTTCTGGGACCAGCTGCGCCGCTATCGGGTAGTAAAAGCTTCCCTGGAAGGCGTCAATGCTGTATCGGCCGGGCTGGTGTGGGCTGCCACTTTCCTGCTATACCACCCCCTCCCCGATACCACCATTAACATTGCCCTGGTGGCGGCTACTTTTTTGGTGCTGCTCTGGGAAAAGGTGCCATCCTACATTATTGTGGGCGCCGGCCTGCTGGCAGGCCTTTTGTTTTAAGGACGCCTTTTAACAAAACAGCCCTTCACTGCAGAGAAGGGCTGTTTTGTTTTTAAGCATTGCGGTGGCTTACATGAGCAACTGCTCGGGCAGGCGCATCAGATAATCTCCGTAGCCGCTTTTGCGCAGTGGCGCGGCAATCTTGCGCAACTGGTCAGCATCAATGAAGCCCTGGCGGTAGGCCACTTCTTCAATGGAGCCCACCTTCAGGCCTTGGCGCTGCTCCAGCACGCGCACAAATTCGCCGGCCTGCATCAGACTTTCAAAAGTGCCCGTGTCGAGCCAGGCGGTGCCACGGCCCAGAATGCCTACTTTCAGCTTACCGCGGCGCAGGTACTCCTGGTTCACGTCGGTAATTTCGTACTCGCCCCGGGGGCTTGGTTTCAGGTCGCGGGCAATCTGTACTACTTCATTATCATAGAAGTACAGACCGGGTACGGCATAGTTGCTCTTGGGGGTAGCCGGCTTCTCCTCAATGCTGAGCGCTTGGTTGTTGGCATCAAACTCTACCACGCCATAACGCTCCGGGTCATGCACGTGGTAGGCATAGACTACGCCACCTTCCGGGTCGTTGTTAGACTTCAGCAGCTCTTCCATGCCTTCGCCATGGAAGATATTGTCGCCCAATACCAGGGCCACTTTATCGTTGCCGATAAAATCAGCGCCTAGGACAAACGCCTGCGCCAAGCCGTTAGGCACCTCCTGTACTACGTACTCAAAGCGGCAGCCCAGATTAACACCGTCGCCCAGCAGCTTTTTGAACTGCTCCTGGTCGTGCGGGGTGGTAATGATGAGGATTTCCCGAATACCCGCCATCATCAGAATAGACAGCGGATAATAAATCATCGGCTTGTCGTACACGGGCATCAACTGCTTACTCACGGCCAGCGTGAGGGGATGCAGCCGGGTACCGGAGCCACCGGCGAGGATAATACCTTTCATAAGGAGAACTTAGTATCTTAAAATCTATCCCGTCAGCTTGAGCAGGAAGACAGGATGGTGCTAGTTACGCTCGGCAATAAACTCCTGGTTGGTCTCGAACCAGGTCAGCGTCTTCTGTAGGCCTTCGCGGATGCGGATCTGCGGGTCGTAGCCCAGCAGAGTTCTGGCCTTACTGATATCAGCCAGGGAGTCCCGGATGTCGCCGGCGCGGTCGGGGCCGTATTCGGGGTTGATATCGGAGCCGGCCTCCTCCTTCAGGATATTGAACAGGTCGTTGAGGGAGGTGCGGTCTGCCACGGCAATGTTGTACACCTGGTTCACGGCTTCCGGGTTCTGCACTAGGGCAGCCTTAATGTTGGCCTGCACGCAGTTTTCCACGAAGGTGAAGTCGCGGGTCTGGCCACCGTCGCCATTCATGCGCGGCGACTTTCCCTCCAGCACGGCATCAATAAACAGCGGAATTACGGCTGCATAGGCCCCATTGGGGTCCTGGCGGGGACCGAAAATGTTGAAGTAGCGCAGACCAATGATTTCCATGCCATAGGTTTTGCCAAATACATCAGCGTACAGCTCATTGGCATACTTGGTCACAGCATAGGGCGAGAGAGGCTTCCCGATGCGGTCCTCTACCTTCGGCAGGGCTTTGTGGTCGCCGTAAGTAGAGCTGGAAGCAGCATATACAAACCGCTTTATGCCGGCTTCTTTCGCGCCTACCAACATATTCACGAAGCCCCCTACGTTCACATCATTGCTGGTGATAGGGTCGTTGATAGAACGGGGCACTGAGCCCAGCGCTGCCTGGTGCAGCACCATATCAATACCTTTGCAGGCATCAATGCAAGTTTGCCGGTCCCGGATATCTCCTTCTATAACCCGGAGCGCCGGATTACCTTCAAACAGCCGCACATTCTTGCGGAAGCCGTTGGAGAAATTATCCAGCACACGCACTTCCTTAGCCCCATACTTCAGGAGGTATTCCACCAGATTAGAGCCGATAAAGCCGGCCCCACCGGTAACAAGGAAGCTCACATCGTGGAGCGGCTGGTCGTGAAAAGGAGTTTCGTACATCTTCGTTATTTCTTTGTTCAAAAAGCAGTACTGCAATCCGCTCTAGCGGGCGGTGTACTGCTGTTGATAGTATTGCTGGTAAGCCCCACTAGTTACATGGTCGAGCCACTCCTGGTTCTGCAGGTACCAGTCTACGGTCTGGGAGAGGCCTTCCTCAAAGGTGACGGACGGCTTCCAGCCTAGCTCGTTCATGATTTTGCTGGAGTCAATGGCATAGCGCAGGTCGTGGCCGGCGCGGTCGGTGACAAAGGTGATGAGCTTGCGCGACGTGCCTTTTTCCTGGCCGGTTTTCTCGTCCAGGGTATCGCAGAGCAGATGAATCAGGTCCAGATTCTTCCATTCATTCACCCCACCAATGTTGTAGGTTTCTCCTACTTTGCCTTTGTGGAATACGGCATCGATGGCCGTAGCGTGGTCTTTCACAAACAGCCAGTCGCGCACGTTCTCGCCTTTGCCATATACTGGCACCGGCTGGTTGTTGCGAAGACGATGAATAGCCAGGGGAATCAGCTTTTCCGGGAAGTGGTTGGGGCCGTAGTTATTGGAGCAGTTGCTCAATTTTACCGGCATGTGGTAGGTATGATACCAGGCCCGCACAAAGTGGTCGGAAGCAGCCTTGGAAGCCGAGTAGGGCGAACGGGGGTCGTAGGCGGTGTCTTCGGTGAACATCTCCGGGCCCATTTCCAGGGAGCCGTACACTTCGTCGGTGCTAACGTGGTAGAAGGTTTTACCCTCGTAGCCCAGTGGTTTCCACAGGTTTTTGGCGGCATTCAGCAGGTGTACCGTGCCCAGCACATTGGTCTTCACGAAGGCCAGCGGATCGGTGATGCTACGGTCGACGTGGCTTTCGGCGGCGAGGTGAATTACTGCGTCAGGCTCTTCTGTGGCGAAGAGCTGATCAACAAATGCCTGATCGGTAATGTCACCTTTCACCAGGCGGTAGTTGGGCGCATTTTCAATGTCGCGCAGATTTTCCAGGTTGCCGGCGTAAGTCAGCGCATCCAGGTTCAGAATCTGATACTCCGGATACTTGGTTACGAACAGACGCACCACGTGCGACCCAATGAAACCGGCCCCGCCGGTGATAATGATTTTCATCTTTTTAAGCTATAAGGCTATTAGCGAATAGCCTGTGATAGGAAAAACAGAAAGCGGAAAGCTACTAGCTAACCGCTTGCAAGGACTGCTGCCACTTCCAGGAACTGGCCAGCGCCTCCTCCAGCGTGGAGGTAGTGCGGAAGCCCAGCTCCTGCGTTGCCTTGGTTACATCCGCATAAATGGCGGGCACATCACCGGGCCGGGGTGGCCCGATAACATAATTCAGCTTTAGGCCCGTAGCCCGCTCAAACGCGTGTACTACCTCCAGTACGGAGTTGCCCCGGCCGGTACCAATGTTAAAGGTTTCCACCATGTCCCCTTTACCGTCCAGCAGCCGCTCCACAGCCACCACGTGCGCCTTGGCCAAGTCTACCACGTGCACGTAGTCCCGGATGTTGGTGCCATCGGGCGTATCATAGGTATTCCCGTAGATAGTGAGCTTTTCCCGGATGCCGGCCGCCGTCTGGGTAACGTAGGGCACCAGGTTTTGCGGTACTCCCAGGGGCAACTCTCCTATTTTGGCGGAAGGATGAGCTCCCACCGGGTTAAAGTAGCGCAACAGAATGCTTTTCAGCTTATTGCTGGGCGCTGCCGCTACGTCCCGCAGAATATCCTCGCACATTTGCTTGGTAGCACCGTACGGAGAATTGGCTTTTTTCGTGGGGGTTTGTTCCGTTACGGGCAGCTTATCCGGAATGCCATACACCGTGCAGGACGACGAAAACACCAAAGCTTCCACACCAAACTCGCGCATAACCTGCAACAGCGTAAGCAGCGAGCCGACATTGTTCTGGTAATACTCCAGCGGCTTTTCAATTGACTCTCCTACTGCTTTGTAAGCGGCAAAGTGAATCACGCCCTGCAGGTTGCCTTCCTCGGCAAAAACAGCCCGCATGGCCTCCGCATCGTTGCAGTCTACGCGGTGAAACGGTACCCGTACCCCCAAAATCTGCTCGATGCCATTGAGCACCGACTCCCGGGAGTTGCTGAAATTATCGATAATAACCGGCAGAAAGCCAGCTTCATATAGCTCTACCACCGCATGGGAGCCAATATAGCCTGCCCCGCCGGTTACAAGAATTTTCGTCCTCTCCATATAGTCTTAGCTTTCAATCGGCGGATACCTATGCTCCGTCCCAGTTTTGATATCAACTGAACTGGCAACGATTAATCGAATTACAAGCTCCAATACTGAAGCTCCTGCATCTGGCCGCGGTAGAGGCCTTTGATATCAACCAACACCGCATTTTCCCTCGTAATCGACTGGAAATAGGCCTCATCCAAATCCGTATAAGGAGAGTGGCTTACGGCTACTATAACCGCGTCGTAATCCTTGCTGATGGATGCCGGATCCGTCAGGCGGAAACCGTATTCATGGTGCAGCTCATCGGAATCAGCATGCGGATCCACGATGTCGACGTTCACGGAAAAATTCTTCAGTTCCTGAATGACATCGGCCACCTTGGAATTGCGGATATCCTCTACGTTTTCCTTGAACGTAGCGCCCATTACCAGCACTTTGCTCTTGGCTACGTCTTTGCCTTTCTTAATCATCATCTGCACGGTTTTGCGTGCGATGTAGGCGCCCATGTTATCGTTGGTGCTACGGCCCGAAAGAATCACCTTGGCATCATATCCCAGCTCTTTGGCTTTGTAGGTGAGATAGTAAGGGTCTACACCAATGCAGTGACCACCTACCAGACCGGGCGAGAACTTCAGGAAGTTCCACTTGGTGCCGGCAGCTTCCAATACCTCGTAGGTGTTGATGTTCATGCGGTCAAAAATCATCGACAGCTCATTCATCAACGCAATGTTCACGTCGCGCTGGGTATTCTCGATGATTTTAGCCGCCTCGGCTACTTTGATGCTGCTGGCGCGGTGTACACCGGCCGTAATCACCAGCTCGTATACTTTTGCAACCAGGTCCAGCGACTCGGCATCGCAGCCGGATACTACTTTCACGATACGGGCCAGCGTATGCTCCTTGTCGCCGGGGTTAATGCGCTCCGGCGAATAGCCTACTTTAAAATCTTCGGGGAATTTCAGCCCCGAGAGCTTTTCCATTACCGGAATGCAGTCATCCTCCGTGCAGCCGGGGTAAACTGTGGACTCAAATACCACATAGTCACCCTTCTTCAGCACTTTGCCTACCGTGGCCGATGCCGCCAGCAGGGGGCGCAAATCAGGCATGGCGTGCTCATCAATGGGCGTAGGCACCGCCACAATGAAGAAGCGGGCTTCGCGCAGAACGTCCAGCGAATCGGTGAACGTAATATCACAACCATCAAAATCTTTGGCCTCCAGCTCCCCGCTGGGGTCAATATTGTTGCGCATCAACTCTACGCGCTGGGCGTTGATATCGAAACCGATAACGCTGATTTTGCGGGCAAACTCGAGGGCAATGGGCAGGCCCACATACCCGAGGCCAATGACGGCCAGCTTGGCCTGTTTCTGAAGCAGTTGCTCGTACACGATATTATGGGTTGGTGCGGGTACTAAAAGGGAAAACCTTATTATTCTGTAACTGATACTGTTCTTTGCTTTCCGGGCAAACGGCTATTCCTTCGGGGTTGAACTGCAGCCGGTGGCCCTGCCTGCTCATCCAGCCATGCTGGCGGGCAGGGTTGCCGTATACCAGGGCATAGGCCGGCACGTCGCGGGTAATCACGGATCCGGCCCCAACGAAGGCATATTCCCCCAGGCGCACGCCGCACACAATAGTGCTGTTGGCGCCCACGCTCACGCCCCGTTCCAGCACGGTAGGCTGGTACTGGTCGCGGCGCGGCACCGCGCTCCGAGGATTCCTCACATTCGTAAAAACCACCGATGGGCCGAGGAAGACATCATCGGCGCAGGTTACGCCAGAGTACAGGGAAACGTTGTTCTGCACTTTCACATTCTGCCCCAGCACTACGCCAGGCGCAATCATTACATTCTGACCGATACTGCAGCCGGGTCCTAGCTGACAGCCCGTCATCAAATGCGAAAAATGCCAGATGCGGCAGCCCTTGCCAATGCGGCAGCCTTCATCGAGGACGGCAGTCGGGTGAGCAAAGTACAGGACAGCGTCGGGCATTCCGGCAGCGGGTTGTTCAGCAGCAGATTTGAGCCCGCAAAGGTACGGCTTTTATCAGTTTATTGAATTGGATGGTGAGCATTACTACGTTACGTAATTATAATGCCCTGCCGGACCACGTGGCGCGCACCATACGGTCCTTGCCAAACAGGTCGGGGTGGGCTGCTACGGCCTGGTATTCCAAGGCGGCCAGCAACTGACATAACTCCTGGGCGTACTGCTCATTGATTTCAAAGTACAGCGCGCCACCGGGTTGCAGCAGCTCCTGGCCAAGCTCCGCAATACGCCGGTAGAAGAGGAGCGGGTCGTTATCGGGAACGAACAGGGCCGTGGCCGGCTCATATTCCAGCACATTGCGGCGCATCAGAGGCCGCTCGTTCTCCAGTACATAGGGCGGATTGCTGACCAGGATTTGCAGAGAATGTGGAGGAATATCTGCCGGAGTGGCTTGCAGAATATCCAGCTGCTGAAACTCTACGGCACAACCGTAGCGCGCCGCATTACGACGCGCCACGGCAAGCGCTTCTGCCGAAATATCAACGGCTATTGTACGCTGTGGCTTCAGCGCCTGGCACAAAGCCAGGGCAATACAGCCACTGCCCGTACCTACATCCAATAGCGTTAAGCCTGTGCGATGCGCCTGTTGCTCCTGCACAATCAGTTGGATAAGCTCTTCGGTTTCGGGCCGGGGAATAAGCGTGGCGGGGGTTACTTCCAGCTCCATGCCCGCAAAGTGCGCTACGCCTAATACGTATTGCACCGGCTCATGCAGCAGCAGCCGTTCTTGTATGGTTTCTAGCTGTTGGGCCACACCGGAGGGCACTTCCTCATTAGCCTGCATGCGCCGCTGCAGGGGAGAAACCGCCAGCACATGCTCCAGCACCAGGCCGGCAATGGCCGCCGCTTCCGGCTCCGGGTATAGGGCTTGCAGATGATGCGTGAGGGAAGCAGTGTGTTGGCGAATAGTCATAGAAACAAGCGGGTAGACGAAGAAAAGCGCGGGGTGCAGCCGGGCCTCGACGGGGTTTCGTACCTTCGGTCCCACAAAGTTACGCTCCCCACCCGGCTATGACTGCTGTTGACGACCTCATGATGCGCCGCGCCCTTGACCTGGCGCGACTGGGCACTGGCTATACCCGCCCTAATCCGCTGGTAGGCTGCGTTATCACGCATCAGGGACGCATTATCGGGGAAGGCTGGCACCGGCAGTACGGTGGGCCCCATGCGGAGGTAAATGCCCTGGAATCGGTATCGGAGCCGGCGCTGCTGCCCCACAGCCGCGCCTACGTGACGTTGGAGCCCTGCTCCCACCACGGCAAAACCCCGCCGTGCGCCGACCTGCTCATCGCCAAAGGCATTCCGGAGGTGGTAGTCTGCAACCTCGACCCTAACCCGCTGGTAGCGGGCAACGGCCTGGCCAAGCTGCGCGCGGCGGGCATCAAAGTAGAAACCGGCGTGCTGGAATCGGAAGGGCGCTGGCTGAACCGGCGTTTTTTCACCTTTCAGGAGCAAAAGCGGCCCTACATTGTGCTGAAGTGGGCCGAAACGGCCGATGGTTTTCTTTCCGGTCGGTTTTATCAGCCCGTGCAAATCAGCGGCGCGCTGGCCCGCATGGCGGTGCACCAGTGGCGCGGCGAGGAGCACGCCATTCTGGTAGGCACCCGCACGGCCCTGCACGATAACCCTTACCTGAACGTGCGCGAATGGCCCGGCCCCGCCCCTATTCGCCTGGTCATCGATAAAAACCTGAGCCTGCCGCCTACGCATCATCTTTTCGATGGCACCCAACCCACCTTGGTGTACACCTACCGCCAGCGCGCCACCAAAGGCAATCTGGGCTATGTAAAGCTGTCGGAGGCCGATGACCTGTTCCCCCAGATTCTGGAAAACCTGTACCGCCGCAACGTAGAATCGGTGCTGGTAGAAGGGGGGCCTACGGTGCTGAATACGCTGTTGGCCGATGGGCTCTGGGACGAAATCAGGGTACTACGGAGTGCCAATCACTTAGGCGCAGGCGTGGCGGCACCCCGGCTCGGGCTCACTGGCCTCCACGAACAGTTCCCCCTCGGCTCCGATCAGGTATTCGTGTATCGGAAAAACGAAGGCTACTAAGCCCATACCCGGCGGCGCCGCGGCTACGTTACCTTTGCTGGCCCGCCGGCTGTTTTACCCACCCAAACCGGTGCCGGCGTTTCGCTGTTACGTATCCTCCCTCCTTTTATCACCCTATTATGGCTGAAGAACTTCTGTTAGATACCACGCTCAGCAAAACCGAGCAATACCGCCAGCTTCTCCCCCAAATTGAAGCCCTGACAACCGGCGAGCCGGACCTGGTGGCCAACCTGGCCAATACGGCGGCCGCGCTTCGGCAGGCCTTCGGGTTTTTCTGGGTGGGTTTTTATCTGGTGAAAGATGATGAGCTGGTCCTGGGTCCATTCCAGGGGCCTATTGCCTGCACGCGCATCCGGCGCGGCAAAGGCGTGTGCGGTAGCAGCTGGGACCAGGCCAAAACCATCTTAGTACCCGATGTGGAGCAGTTCCCCGGCCACATTGCCTGCAGTTCCGATTCCAAATCCGAAATTGTGGTGCCCGTGCTGAAAAACGGCCAGGTAATAGCGGTGCTGGACGTAGACAGCGACCAGCTCAACGACTTCGACGCCGACGACCAACAGGCCCTGGAGCAGCTCATGCTGACGGCGGCCCGCTGGTTTTAGCAAACGATTTTCGCCGCGTCCTCGTTGAGTTTTCGGATTCCCATTCCTTCCTGAGCGCGCAGTCAACCATCTGCCCCGTTTCAGTATTCTTGTATTCTCGCCCGGCATTTCCTCCCACCCATGAAAAAGACTTTTTATCCCCTCGGCGACTGGCGGCGCAACCTGCTGCTGGTAGCGGCCGCGGCTAGTTTAGGCCTCACCGCACTGCCCAGCTGCTCTTCGGATAACCGGGCAGCGGAGGAAACTGCTTCCGGCGACTGGAGCGGCGAAACCTACAGCCAAGGGGTTATCACGGAGATGACCGAGGTGCAGCCCGGCGAGTGGAAAATCACGGCTGAGCGGCCCGCGGGCAAGGAGGAGGTAGCAGCTATCCTGCATCATTTTGATGGCAAAGTAGATACCCTGCAAGGCCAGGCGCTGCAAAAGCAAATGCAGGACTACAGCCGTCAGAACCCGGAAAACCGGGTGGGCAGCACTGGCATGATGGACGTGCTTATGTGGAGCGGCATCGGCTACATGGCCGGCCGCTTCCTTACGCCTAACCCCGGGTACTACGCCAACCCCGGCGTGATGCAAAACAACATGGGCTGGCGCCAGAACGTTGCCCGCGAGCGGGAAACCCAGGGTCGGGGCTTTTTCGGCCGGGGTTTTTCCGGCAACCGCAGCTCCCGTTCGGCCGGCATTCAGGAAAGCCGCACGTTCTCGCGGGGCGCTTACCGCAGCACCGCCCCGCGCATGGGCCGCAGCAGCGGCTTCGGTAGCCGGGGCTATGGCGGCGGCTTCGGCGGCTGATTATTGCCCGCCATCCATCCGCATGATCTACCAGCAGCTGCCTTTCTAAAAAGGAGCTGCTGGTGCCGTTTTTACCCTTCCAGCTCGTTCATAATTCATTAGCGTATGATTCGCTTGCTTCCTCTCTCCGGCGACGTCACACCGGCCATTCGTGCGCTGGGCTGGGACTGGGCCGTGGAAGATGCCTGCGCTGCCTACGTAGCCCGTGAGGCCGTGCAGCTTTCTGAAGCCGAGGCCGAAGCGCTGCTGGAAGCCGCCGACACGCTCTACGAAATGCTGGTTCAGGCCATTCCCGACCCCATTCCGGACGACTTGCTGCAGCTGCTGGCCATTCCGGCCAACTTATGGGCGGCCGTGCGGCATTCCTGGAATGATGAGCGCCACTGGCACCTGTATGGCCGCTTTGACCTGGCAGCAACACCCGAAGGCATTAAGCTGCTGGAGTTTAACGCCGATACGGCCACCGGCCTGCCCGAAACGGCCGTGGTGCAGTGGGCCAGCCTGGTAGCCGCCGGGCAGGCCGATGAGGAACGCCAGGCCAATGGCCTGTTTGAAGGCCTGCAGGGCCAGTTCAGCGAGTGGCTGGCCCTCAACCCGGACCTGGATAACAACCTGCTGCTGGTGCATTTGCCCGGCAGCCCCGAAGACGAAACCAACTGTGCTATTCTGGCGGAGGCCGCGCTGGCGGCCGGTTTTGCCAGTGCCCACGTGTGCTCTGCCGATGCCATGCAGGTATCCGTAGCAGGCGACGAGCGGGGCGTTTGGGCCCATGTAGAGCCGGAGCAATGGCAGCGGTTTGGCTTCCTGTTTAAGCTGGTGCCGTGGGAGATTCTGGCCACGGAAGAGCCCGAGCTGACGGCGGAGCTTACCCAGCTGCTGCTTTCCCGCGACGTTATCATTGCCAACCCGGCTTATACGCTGCTCTTCCAAAGCAAAGGTATTCTGGCCTGGCTCTGGCAGGTGTTTCCGCATCACCCGCTGCTGCTGGAAGCCTCCTTGCAGCCGCTAAACGGGCACCACGTGCGCAAGCCGGTTTTGGGCCGCGAGGGGCAGAATGTAACGGAGCTGAAGTCGGGAGGCCAGGAAGGCACGGCCGTAGCCGGCGAATTTGCGCAGCAGCCCGCGGTGTACCAGCGCTGGGCCGAGCTGCCCACCGACCCGCAGGCGCGGCGCTATCAGGCCGGCGTATTCTGGGCCGGGGAAGCCTGCGCGCTGGGCTTCCGTCGCGACGCCGCTTTCATCACGAACCTATCCGAGTTTGTGCCGCACGTGCTACAGTAGACTTTCCCACTTCCCAAAAACAACTGCGGCCGCTCCTGCATAGGAGCGGCCGCTGGCGTTAGAAAAGAATCGGCCACAACCGAAGGTCAGCGAATCTAAAACCCGGCGTATCCGTGATTTAGAAGAGGCGGGGCGGGATGATTTTCAGCTGCGCGATAACCGTTTCGCCGCCTTTCACCTTGTCCCCCATTTTCACTTTCATTTCGGTATCTACCGGCACGAAAATATCCACGCGGGAGCCAAATTTGATGAAGCCAAACTCCTCGCCCTGGGTTACTTCGTCGCCTTCGTTTACATACCAGACAATGCGGCGGGCCATGGCGCCGGCAATCTGCCGGAAAAGCACAAACGGCCCCGCATCCGACTCTACCACTACCGTGGTGCGCTCGTTCTTGGTGCTGCTTTTGGGGTGCCATGCCACCAGGTAGCTGCCCGGGTGGTAGCGGAAATAGCGCACAATGCCCGAAATAGGATTGCGGGTGATGTGCACGTTAATCGGCGACATGAAGATGCTGATCTGCTTGCGCGTGTCGTCAAAATACTCCGACTCGTGCACGTCCTCAATCACCACTACTTTGCCATCTACGGGCGAAACCAGCAGATCTTCGTGGGTGAGCAGGTTGCGGAACGGGCTGCGGAAGAATTGCAGCAGCAGCAGAAAGGCTACCACGGAGGCACCCGCGAATATTTTATTAAACGTATCGTTGGCAGCATTTACCCGAAACAGCAGCAGGTTAACGGCCAGCAGCGCCAGCAGGGTAAAGAAAAGAATACGTCGTCCTTCTTTGTGAATCTTCATGGAATAACGGCAACGGTGGGGGCAGGCGATACGGGGCTTCAGCGGCCTGCCCGGTTCCGACAAACGGCCCATCCGAGCGCCAGCGCGCCAGATGGGCCGTAAAATTCGGAAGAACTTCTACTGCCGGAAAGCAGCAAAGGGCAATGCCCGGGCTTAGAAACCGCCGCGGTATTTATAGGTTTGAGCTACTTTATCAATGG
This sequence comes from Hymenobacter sp. DG25A, assembly GCF_001280305.1. Classification (NCBI taxonomy): domain Bacteria; kingdom Pseudomonadati; phylum Bacteroidota; class Cytophagia; order Cytophagales; family Hymenobacteraceae; genus Hymenobacter; species Hymenobacter erythromyxa. The sequence goes on from NZ_CP012623.1 coordinate 3,185,091, forward strand.
CAACCACATACGCGGCAATGCGCATGGGAATGTTGTATTTCTGGCTGGTGGCGTACACTTTCTCGAAGGCGTCGGACATAATCCGGTCGGCCCGCTCGGTTACCATTTCCTCGGTCCACTTAAAGCCCTGGCGGTTCTGCACCCACTCAAAGTAGGATACGGTTACGCCACCGGAATTGGCCAGAATATCGGGCACCACCATAATGCCTTTCTCATTGATGATGGGGTCAGCGGAAGCCGAAGTGGGTCCGTTGGCGCCTTCTACAATCAGCTTGGCTTTGATATGGTGGGCGTTGTGCTCGGTAATAACGTCTTCTACCGCGGCAGGCACTAGTACGTCTACGTCCGTGAGGAGCAGGTCGTCGGCGTTGTCCATCAGGGTAGCGCCGGTGAAGCCATCCAGGCGGCCTTTGTGGGCGTTCTTGTAGGCAATGGCTTCGTCGATGTTGATACCATTGTCGTTCCAGTAAGCACCGCTTACATCGGATACGCCTTTGATTTTCACTCCTTTCTCGCTCAGCAGCTTAGCGGCCCAGGAGCCTACGTTGCCAAAGCCCTGCACGGCGGCCGAAACCTGCGTGGGCTCCATGCCCAGCTTCTTCAGCGCCGCCAGCGCCGATACCATCACGCCACGGCCAGTGGCCTCGGTGCGACCCAGCGAGCCACCCATTACCAGCGGCTTGCCGGTAACTACGGCGGGTGAGGTAGCGCCCACGGTCTTGCTGAATTCGTCCATCAGCCAGGCCATTTCGCGCGGGCCGGTACCCATATCAGGGGCCGGAATGTCGCGATCGGGGCCAAATACGTCTTTCAGCGCCAGCGTGTAGGCGCGGGTGAGACGCTCAATTTCGCCGGGGCTCATGGTGGTGGGGTCGCAGATGATACCACCTTTGGCACCGCCGTAGGGAATATCAACCACAGCGCACTTCCACGTCATCCAGGCCGCCAGGGCCTTTACTTCGTCGAGGTGCACGTTGTTATCGTAGCGGATGCCGCCTTTGGAAGGGCCGAGAATGGTATTGTGCACCACGCGGTAGCCTTCGAAAACGCGCACTTTGCCGTTGTCCATGGTCACGGGGATGTGCACGATAACCTGCTTATCGGGTGCCTTAAGCACGTTGTAGGTTTCTTCATCGAGACCCAGAATTTCTGTGGCCACGTTGAAGCGCGACATCATAGATTCCAAAGGGTTTTCGGCGTCGACGCGGGGGGCGGGTTCTTTGTACACCGTGGTGGCAGCCATACGAAGAGAAAAAAGTAAAAGTGGGTGGAAAATAACCAACGCAAAACCCGCTGGTGGGCAGCGGGAACAGCGCGGGGTGAATGGGTGGCCAAAGGTAGCAGGTTTATGCCATACGCAAGGAAACTACCCTGGGTACTTTCCTAGCCCAACAATACCTGCAGCAGCAGCAGCACCGGCAGAATGAACAGGAAGGCATCAAACCGGTCGAGCAGGCCGCCGTGGCCGGGCAGAATGCGGCCGGAGTCTTTTACGCCCACGCTGCGCTTCAGCATCGATTCGGCTAAGTCTCCCAGCACCCCAAATACGGCTACTACCCCGGCCACTACCAGGCGCTGGGCCAGGGGTATTTCGGGCAGCAGGTAGCCCAGCGCCCAGCCAACTACTAGGGTGAGCAGGGTGCCGCCCACCCAGCCTTCCCAGGTTTTGCCGGGTGAGATGCTGGGGGCCAGCTTGTGCTTGCCAAAGTTTTTGCCGGCGGCGTAGGCGCCGGTATCCGCGGCCCATACCAGCAGCAGCAGGGCCAGTACGCGCCGGTAGTCGTAGCTGCCGCCACTATAAGCCAAGGGCACCAGCAGCGTCATAGGCACGCTCACATAAAACAGGCCGGTTAGGTTGACGCCCACGTTGGCAAAGGGCCGCTTAGAGCGCGGCCAGATAATCATTTCGCGCACGATCAGTGCCAGCGGCAGCAGCAGTAAAAAGCTCAGCAGCAAAGCCCGCAATACCAGCGCCAGCTCTTCCGTGGCCGTTACTACCGCTCCCAGGCTGTTGAGCGGCTGCCGGGCATCCATGCTCAGAAACAACCCGGATACGCCCATAAACAGCACCAGACTGGCGGCCATACCCAGCAGCGCCGCCGGGGCATAGCCGGAGCGCTTCATCATGCGGTAGAACTCCCACAGCATGCGGGCCTGCACCACGGCAAAAAATAGGGCAAACGTCCAGGCGCTGTACCAGATACAGCCGATCAGCGCCGCCGCACCAATGGCGCCGTACAACACCCGCTGTGCCAGATTGGACATCGGTTTTTTGTCGTTGGAAGTATCGGGGGCGGAGGCAGGCGTAGAAATAGACAAACGAAATCAGATTTAAGAAGCAATATAACGGAAGCAGCCTGCCTTAGCTTACCCTGCCGGCAATTGACTGCCGGGGGCGGGCTCGATGCCATGGCTGGTGAGCGTATGCCCGGCCGGGGGGATGGTGCCCCCAATCTGCACGCCATCGTGGGAAAGGGTGTGCATCACCTTGGGGGCCAGGTCCTGGTTGAAATGTCGGTACGCCAGCACCAGCAGCCCGCCGCTCAGCAGCGCCGATACCAGCATGGCTGGCCAGGGCAAAGCATCAGTAGAATCCGGATCAAAGCTGGTGGCCAGGGCACCCCGCTGCTGCATATAGAGCAGCACCAGCTGTACGGCATTCTGGGTAAAGTGCGCCGCCATAGGCACCAGAATATTACCCGACCACGCATATAAGTAGCCCAGCACCACGCCCAGCACCATGCGCGGCACAAAGCCAAAAAACTGCATGTGAATGGCACTGAAGATAATAGCCGACAGCCAGATGGCCGTGTGGTACGAGCCAAACCAGCGCGTGAGCTGGCGCTGAATCACGCCCCGGAACACCAGCTCCTCGCTGATGGCCGGTACCACGGCAATAACCAGCAGGCCAATCAGCAGCCGGGTGCTGGTTTCAAACTCGGTCAGGAAGCGGGTGAGGTCCTGGGCCTGGGTTTCTTTGTCGCGGGCCCATACCTCAAACTCGTGCAGGAAGGCAGGGAAGTGAATATCGGCGTTCCATTGCACCAGGCCCGACATGGCCGGCAGCATCACCACAATCAGCACCGCGCCCAGCAGCAGCCAACGGATGGGTACCGGGTGCCGGGGGGCAAAGGCCTCCCGCCAGGTCTGGCCCTGAATCCGGGCCAGCACCAGCGCGGCTCCGGCAAAGCCGCCCAGCAGAAATATGCCCTGAGCCAGCATCATCATGGGCCAGCCCTGCGGGTGCCGGGCAGGATTTTGCATTACCTGGCTAAACTCCATCAGCCCAATGCCAAACAGGGCCCCCGTGAGCAGCATCAGCACAAATGAAGCCAGGCAAAAACACAAAAACATAAGGCCTACCAGCAGCAGCAAGGTCAGAATGGGGTGCAAACGACTGGGGACGAAACCTTTCATGGGGGCAGGACAGTTGGAAGTGTCGTAAATTTGCGCAAAATCCTGTAATAGCTTACCCTGTGGTACACATCCGCGACATTGCCCTGCCTGACTTCCCGCTTTTGCTTGCTCCCATGGAGGACGTTTCGGACCCGCCGTTCCGGGCCGTGTGCAAAGCCAATGGGGCTGATTTGATGTATACCGAGTTTATTTCTTCGGAAGGACTGATTCGGGATGCCGCCAAAAGCCGCAAAAAGCTCGACGTGTTCGACTACGAGCGGCCCATTGGCATTCAGCTCTTTGGCTCCGATGTGGATACCATGGGCGAGTGCGCCCGCATCAGCACCGTGGCCGGCCCTGACCTCATCGACATCAACTACGGCTGCCCCGTGAAGCAGGTAGCCTGCCGCGGCGCCGGCGCCGCCCTACTGCGCGACATTCCCAAAATGGTGGAAATGACGGCCGCCGTGGTGCGCAACACGCATTTGCCTGTGACGGTGAAAACCCGCCTGGGCTGGGACGACACCACCAAAAATGTGGAGGAAGTAGCCGAGCGCCTGCAGGATGTCGGCATTGAGGCCCTCACCATTCACGGCCGCACCCGCGTGCAGATGTACAAGGGGGATGCCGACTGGCGCCTGATTGCGGCCATCAAGAATAACCCGCGCATCAAAATTCCCATCTTCGGCAACGGCGACATCGACTCGCCCCAGAAAGCCCTGGAGTACAAAAACCGCTACGGCGTGGATGGCATCATGATTGGCCGCGCCGCCATTGGCTACCCCTGGATTTTCCGGGAGGTGAAGCACTACGTGGCCACCGGCGAGCTGCTGGCCCCGCCCACCGTGGAGGAGCGCGTGAACATGTGCCGCATGCACTTCGAGAAAAGCATTGAGTGGAAAGGCTCGCGCGTGGGTATCTTTGAGATGCGCCGCCACTATGCCCAGTATTTCCGCGGCCTGGAAGGCGCCAAGCAGTGGCGCATGCGCCTGGTAGAGACGGACTCGCCGGAGGAAGTACACAGCATTCTAAACGAAATTATTGCCGCGGAGCCCGTTATGGTGATGTAGGCAACAAGCATCCTTGTACAAAAGGCCGCCGGAAGCACTTGTTTCCGGCGGCTTTCTTTATTTTTCTAATGGCGAAATGGCTAGCTGAGCGGCAGCCCCATTTGCCGCATCTGGGCAGCATAGTCGCGGGCACCCCAGCGGCGGTGTATTTTCCCGTGGTGCATCTGAAACCACTCCATAGCCACTATTTCATAGGATTTGCCCGTAACCGGGCCACCCCGGAAAGAGCCTACCGAATGGCCCCGCTCGGTGTAGCGCACCGCTACCACCTCCCCTTCTGCCACCATAGATTCTATCAGGAGCTGGAGCCCGAAAGCCGCCCACAGCTCCTGCCAGATGGGTATTGCCTCTTTTATGCTACCCCAGCCTAACACCCCGTACACCTGCGCATCCGGGGAAAACACCTGCTGCAGGGCCTCCATATCTCCCTCGTTGAACGCGGCTACATAGCGCAGCACCGTTTCCCGGTTATCTTCTTCCACCATCATATTATCTGCTAATAATGAGTATTGCTACAATTGTACTGCAGCCCACTATCAGAGTCAATAACACGACGAAGTATTACTATTTGTATTTACCTAAAAATCAAGATATAAACCATACTTAAAGCCTATGGTGCCCCTGACCGGGCCCGCCCGCGCTGAAACATCTGCGGCGCTTCTTCGGGCACTTCGGAACAAGTTGCGACCTTTGCACACCCATGGCTACTTCTTCTACTCCCGCCCCGGCCGTTACTACTGCTCCCGCCCCTCCCAGCGTTGCCTCGGCCCCACCCCACCGCGTTCCGGCCTCGGCCTGGTTTCTACTGGTGGTGCTGGCCTGTATCTGGGGTACTTCGTTTATTCTGATGAAGAAGGGTCTGGTGGTGTTTTCGGCGCTGGAGTTGGGCGCTACGCGGGTGAGCGTGGCGGCGCTATTGCTGCTGCCATTTTCCCTGAAGCACATTGGCCGCATCGAGCGCAGCCGTTTTAAGTGGCTGCTGTTCAGCGGCGTTATCGGCACGCTTATTCCGGCGTTCCTGTTTGCTTATGCTGAAACCAAGCTGGCCTCGGGGCTGGCCGGCGTCCTCAATGCCCTGACGGCCGTGTTCACCCTGCTCATGGGGGCTTTGTTTTTTGGGCAGCGCCTGACCAGCCTGCGGGTGCTGGGCATTGCGCTGGGCCTGGCCGGCACCGTGGTGCTGATGCTGCTGGGCGGCAGCGGCGGGGAAGCTACTCCCGCCGGCGAAGGCAACGCCTGGTACGGGCTGTACATTGTGCTGGCCACGGCGGGCTACGGCGTGAGTCTCAACATCATCAAGCACCACTTTCAGGGTATTCCGTCGGTGGCGGTTACCGGGGTACTCCTGCTTTTAATTGGCGGACCGGCACTGGCCTTCCTGCTGCTGGGCACCGATTTCCTGCACAAGCTGACTACCGTGCCCGGCGCCTGGACGGCCTTCGGCTACATTGCCCTGCTGGCCACCATGAGCACCGCCATTGCCATGGTACTGTTCAACAAGCTCATTCACAGCTCTACGGCCCTGTTTGCGGCGTCCAATACCTACATCGTGCCCATTGTGGCGCTGGGCTGGGGCTTGCTGGATGGCGAGGCCTTTAACCTGTGGCACGTGCTGGGCATGGTTATTATTCTGCTCAGCGTTTTTATTATTCACCGGGCCCGGTAGCAGGCTGCTTTAAACGCCTTATTCCTATTTGCCGAATGAGCTGCCCGGTGCTACAAAAGAGATAAGCGTATTACAATCGGTTCCGCTACTTCTGCAGCCGGAAGCGCAGGGGCCTCTCCAGGCTTAATCACTACCGATTGGTGACTGTTGGCAATATAGTAGAAGTCATCACCGACAACTATGCCGGAGGCTGGCCCAGCCGATGTTTCAGACCGAGTGGTTTCCAGTATCTGTGTACCTGTAATTCGCTGACGCGAAGCATCTAACTGAAAGCGAAGAATTCGGGGTGCTCCGTTATCCTGAATACTTATCAGCGCCCCTTTATAATAAGACAAGCTTTTCAGCTGATTCAAGTCGAGAGTTTCTGTAGCCGACACCGGCATCATCTGCTTTGAAGTCAGATTTACGCTAAAAATACCGCGCGTATCGGCTACGTAGAGCGTACGATTATCGTCGCTGAGACAAATGCCGCTGGGTGCCGCAAATGTGCCCGCGGGTAGCCAGGCTTCTAATTCCTCTTCCGGAGGCTGGTTAGTGCGCAATCGATATATGGCACCTGTTTTTAGGTCGGTAGCATAGGCTACGCCTTTGCTACTCACAGCCAGTGCGTTTAGCAGGTGCTGTGCTGTATCATTTACAAAGCCTAACTGACGTAAAAACCCAGATTGGGAGTCAAATTCCCATATGCCCGATCTTTTGCCTTGCGGCCCCCAGCCAGTGGCGCAGGCCCAAAGACTACGATGGGCAGCGTCTATTCCTAGGGCCCGCACTTCGCCTAAAACCGGCAGTTGTTGCTGGCCCCATTGCATATCGGGCGCGGGTACCGGCGCAGGCATCCAAAAGTCTTCAGGATTACCCTTTTTATCAATCCGCACAATTTTGCGCTGTTGAATGCTGCCTACTAAAGAAGCATTTACTGCGTCTGTCATACGCCAAACCCCATGGCTGCAACTCGCGGCCAGGAACCTGAAATGCAGTGCTACTCCGATTAGCTGCTACTTGGCTGGCATTGGGGGCAGGTTTGGTTGCCTGTTGCGCCAGGGCGGGCACTGCAGCCAGCAGCAACAGGAAAAGCAGCTTCTTCATGCCGAAAGATATCAAACCATCATATCTGTCGCCATTTCTTTAGCTCGGATACCTGATAGAAATAAAGTACAGGGAGGAAACTATTCGGCTGGTTGCAGGAGGCCGTTTCTTTCCCATAACTGTTTTTTACTTATTAATTCCTGCGCTACGCCATCCAGTTGCTCGCGCATCTCCTCCGACAGGCGGCTGAATCCTAGCATGCGCACAGTGGCCAGCATTGCAGCCTCGCGGGGCAGCGCAAAACTCTGCTCCACTACCGTACGCAGGGCGCGGGCCAGTTCTTCCGGGGCTACAAAAGCCAGCTTGCGCGAAATAGCGGGCAGCGGGCTCCGGTCGCGCACGGGGGCTTCCTGCATGGTCATATCCCACAAAAACTCTCCCTGCTGCCGGATGTGGCGCAGGTTGGTGGCCAAAAGTGCCGCGTCGCGGCCAGCCTTGCGGATGCGCGCCCCCACCTGCGTGGCCCCGCTGGCCTGGGCCAGCCGGCGGGTAGCTTCGTCCAGGTGAATCGGGCTTTCGATGCGCACCACCAGCGCCAGCCAATGGGCCAGCTGGCCCAGGCTGTGCTGGTGTAGCTCGCGGTGCGCCACGGCAGCCGGCAGTTGCGCCACTTGATAAGGAGTGGCCTGGGGCTGGCTAACTGGCAGGTTTTCTTCCCGATTAATTTCTAGGGCGGCTTCACTGACTACCACCGCTTCCGGCTCGTCGGGCTCATCCTGGGCAGGCAGGCGGCGGGCTTCCTCAATGGCCTGTACGGCCCGCTCGGCTTCCCGCTCCGGGTCGCGGAACCAGTCGGTGCTCCAGATGCGGTGCAGGCGCCAGCCCACGTTTTCCAGCACCTCCTGCCGCAGCCGGTCCCGGTCGCGGGCCGAGCGGGCCGAGTGGTACATGGCACCGTCGCACTCAATGCCCAGCACGTAGCGGCCGGGCTGCTCCGGGTCCACCACGGCCAGATCGATGTAAAAGCCCTGGCTCCCGATTTGCGGGCGCACCGCGTACCCACGGGCCGTGAGGGCGCGGTACACCGCCTCCTCAAACGGCGACTCTATTGCGCGGCCGGTTTCCTGGTTTTGGTTCAGGCGGCCGTGCTGGGCAAAGTTGAGGAAGGTTTTCAGGGCGGCCACGCCCTTGGCGCGGGTGCGGCCCAGGTCCAGGTCATCGGCTATGAGGTTGGTAAATACCTCGCAACGCTGCCTGGCGCGGGTGATGAGCACGTTCAGGCGCCGCTCGCCACCTTCGCCGTTCAGGGGGCCAAAACTCATGGTGAGGTACCCTTCCCGGGTGCGCCCGTACCCGATGCTGATCAGAATAACATCCCGCTCATCGCCCTGCACGTTTTCCAGGTTCTTGATGAAGAATGGCTCGTGGGGGTGGCGGTTGAAGAATGCTTCGGTTTCGGGGTGCTGGCGGCGCAGCTTTTCCAGCGCATCCTGAATGGCCTGCCGCTGGGCCGTGCTGAAGGCCACCACGCCCAGCGTCAGCCGGGGCGTGGTTCGGGCGTGCTGCAGCACTGCTTCGGCCACGGCCTGCGCCTCCAGCGGATTGGTTCGCGTGGTGCCCCGCTCGTAGTGCGTATGGGGCAGATGATGGTACACCAGTCCCAGCTGGCCCTGCCCGCCGGGGCTGGGGAAAATCACCAGCTTGTCTTCGTAAAACAAATGGTTGGAAGCCGCAATCAGGGACTGATGCAGCGAGCGGTAGTGCCAGCGCAGCATTCGCTCCGGCATCTGGCGGGCTTTGCACAGCTCCAGAATACTCTGGATGTCGGCCGTCACGTTTTCCTCATCGGCTTCTTCGCCGGTGCCGGTCAGGGAATCAAAAAAGGAAGTTGGCGGCAGCTGCTTCGAATCGCCGACCACTACCAGCTGCCGGCCGCGGGCAATGGCGCCCAGCGCATCCACCGGCTTCACCTGCGAGGCTTCGTCAAACACCACCAGATCAAATTCCACGGCGCCCGGCGGCAGGTAGCTGGCCACCGAAAGCGGCGACATCATAAACACCGGTTTAATGGCCTGAATGGCCTGCCCGGCCTCCTCCATGAGTCGGCGCAGGGGCTTGTGCCGGGATTTTTTGGCGAATTCGTTGCGCAGCAGCAGCATCTGCCCGCCGGCCTGGGGGTTGGGCAGCTGCTCGTAATGCAGAAGCAGCGCCCGCACACGGTTATGGTAGAGCGAGTCACGGTCGGCCTGGCGGAAACGGGCGGCCAAGGCTTCGTGGCCGGCGCGCTCAAACTGCCGCAGGGCCGGATGCTGCTCGTAGGCTTGCCGCTGCAGATACTCCAGCCAGGTCTGGCGCACGGCGGCCACCAGCAAATGGGCCGCCTCGGCCCAGCTTTCCGCCAGCGGCAGCAGCCCCGGGAAGTTTTCGGCCTGCACGGTAGCAGACACGTTGTTCCACTCCACCACCAGCTGCAGCCTGGGCAGATTATCAGCCCAAGTGGCCAGCTTTTCCTGCTGCGCGGTAAACAACTGAAACTGCAGGCGGCCCTCCGGCCCGAAACGTTGCGCCTCGTTCAGGCGCAACGCCTCCACCACAGCTTGCACCGTGGTACGATGCCGGGCCAGCGCCGTTTCCAGCACCACCAATGGCGCCGTGATTTCGGCCGCCTGGGCCACGCGGGCCAGGTACGGCAGCAACGCCGGCGGCAGCTCGTGGCGGCTGATGCGCTGGTGCGAGAGGGAGAGGAACTGCTGCACCTTCGCCAGCGCCGGCCAATTGGAGCGCGCGCCCTGCCAGGCGGCACCGAACAACTGGACCATGAGCGGGGCGGCCTCGTTCAGCACCTGCTGGTGCCGGGCGGCTTCGTGAATGGCATCCAGGACGGTTACTAACCCGGCGGGCTCTTTGGGCAGGGGCGCCCGCCACAGGCTTTGCAGCCGCTGGCGGGCCCGGCGGTAGTCGCCGCTGAGAAAATTCCACCATTTAGGGCCGTGGCTAAGCAGCAGGGCTCGTTCGGTCAGCAGCTGCTGGCCCCAGGCTTCAGGCAGTAAAGTGTCATCGTGCTGCTGGTGCAGGGCCGCCAGGGCCGAGCCCGCCTGCAGTACTTCCGCGAGGTGGGTAGCCTGCCGGTTCCAGGCTTCCTCGGCTACCGCTACGCCGGTTAGGGGTGGGGCCAGCTGGGCATGGCGGGCGGCGGGCAGCAGCAGCTCGGCGGCCACCCGCTGGGTTGGAATGGGCAGCCCCAGGTGTTGGGCCAGGTTAGCGGCGGCGGTTTGCAGCTCGGCTACCGCTGTTTGTGCTGCCCGTAGCGCGTGCGTCAGCGCGTCCGCATCGGCAGGAAGCAGCACGGTCAGCTCGCTACCCCAGAATAAAAGCTGACGGGGCACGCCGGTTTTCTGTAGTGTAGCCTGCAGGCGGGCAGCCAGGGCTTCGGCCTGAGCCGCCTCGGCATCCGTCCACTGCGCCAGGCCGGGAAACGGGAGGCGCGGTAGCTCCACTGCTCCCCGCGCTTCCCGCAGCTGCAACAGCTCGCCGGCCACCTGCTGCACGGTGCGGCGGCTGTGCCCGATGGGCGCATTCACAGCCAGCGCATAGTCGTTGAGGCTCTGGCGGTAGCGCGGGAGCTGGCTTACCTGGTCTTCGATACCCACGGCAGAGGCCGGGCGGCCCAGGCTGAGCGTGGCGCGCAGCTCGTCGTGCAGGGCTTTTTTGTTGGCTTTATGGCTGTGCAGCTCCAGGCAGGCCGCGCCCAGCCCCAGCTTATCGAGGCGGCGTTTTACTACTTCTAGGGCCGCCATTTTTTCGGCCACGAATAATACCTTTTTGCCGGCCCCAATGGCTTCGGCCAGCAGGTTGGCAATGGTTTGTGACTTGCCCGTGCCGGGCGGGCCCTGCACCACCAGGTTGCGGCCTTCGTGCACGGCCAGCAGGGCCAGCAACTGGGAGGAGTCGGCGTCCAGCACCTGGTGCAGCTCGTGAGCGGGGCTTTCCGTGTCGAGAAAAGCGGTGTCGCTGACCGTCGGAGGCGCATCGGAGAAGCCGGTATCGGGGCCCAGCAGCGCCCCAATGGCGGGGTGCTGGAGCAGGGAAGCACCGGCGGGCCAGTTGGCGGGGTCTAGGTCGCGGTACAGCATAAACTTCCCGAAGGAGAAAAAGCCCAGCGCAATACTGTCGGGGGCTACGGCCCAGCGGGGCAGGCCAGCAATGGCTTGGGTTACGGCAGCGTAATATTCCGGCAGGCGGCCATCCTCTTCCAGCTCCGGCAAGGGCAGTGCCAGGCCAAAACCAGCGCGCAGCCGGGCCTGCAGCGAGAGGTTCCCTTCTACCTCGGCCCCGGTGTAGCGCAGCTTAAAGCGCTCGGCGGCTGTACCGCGCTCCAGCAGCACCGGCACCAGCACCAAGGGGGCCAGCCGGGGCTCGGCGCTGCTTTCGGCTTCGTACCAGGTAAGCATGCCCAGAGCCAGGTACAGAATATTAACGCCCTGCTCTTCCAGACTGGTGCGGGCGGTGTAGTAGGTGTTCAGCAGGCGGCTTTCCAGCTTGGCCAGCGGCTCGGCGGTTTGCAGCTTGTTGTCGAGAAGCAGGGCCTGGCGGGCGGCCTTGGCAAGGGTAATTTCGGGCCCCTCCGGCACTGCCACGTCCGGCTTCGCAGGCTCCGAAGCAGCCTGGAAATACATGGTTTTGCCTTGGCGTACCAGTACCTCATACACCGCTGTGGCTTCTTCCTGCACCACGCCCACGCCCTGTGCTTTCGACACTCGAAAATTCAGCAGCGGATTGCGCATCCCTAAATCCAGCAGCTCCTGGCGCGAGGCTTCCAGACGGGCCGCGAGGGAAGGATCAATCGTCATTTCCTTTTTATAAATAATGGTAGTCTTAACTCAATCCACATCCAGGGCTAAATGCCCCGCCAATTACGCAGCAAACCCGCCAGCTGAGCCAGCCGGCGGGTTTGAGAAGTATAGGCCAGGTAGAAGCCGTAATACCTAGCGCACGGCCAGCGCGGGCTGGTTCAGCTTGCTGTTTTTGTAGCTGTAGCCGAAGTAAATCACCAGCCCGATAATCAGCCAGCCGAAGAACAGCATCCAGTTGCCAATGCCCAGCTGCGTCATCAGGTACAGGTTGGTGAGCAGACCCAGTACGGGCAGCAGGGAGAGGTTTTTGGTGAACGAAGCCCAGGCCAGCCCCACGCAGAAAAACAGGAAGACCAGCATCGGAATCTGATGGCGGAACAGTTCGTACTGACCACTGGTTATAGCGCTCCAGAACTCGTTGATGGCGGTACGGTTGTAGTTGAGCAGCAGCACGCCAATAACCATCAGAATAAGCGGCACGAGGTAGCGGCCATTCACATAGGGCACTTTAAAGCGGGCCTTGGAGGTGCCGTGGGGGTCGATGATGAGGATACCGCCGCATACCAGCGCAAAGGCGAACAGGGTGCCGATGCTGGTCAGGTCAATCACCAGGTCCATGTTCAGGAGAAGGGCCGGCACGCCCACAAAGAAGCCGGTTACGATGGTGGAGAAGGAAGGCGTATGAAACTTGGGATGCACTCTGGCAAACACCTTGGGCAGCAGGCCGTCGCGGCTCATCGTCAGCCAGATACGGGGCTGGCCGATCTGGAATACCAGCAGCACGGAGGTCATGGCAAATACGGCCGATACAGCTACTACACCCGCCAGCCAGTCAAGACCAACCCGCTCAAACACGAACGACAAAGGGTCGCCGACGCCCAGCTCTTTGTAGCTGACCATGCCGGTGAGTACCAGCGTGATAATCACATACAACACCGTGCAGATGATGAGGGCATAGATCATAGCGCGGGGCAGGTCGCGCTGCGGGTTGTTGCATTCCTCGGCTGTGGTGCTAATGGCATCAAAGCCGATATAGGCGAAGAATACCGCGGATACGCCTTTCAGCACGCCGCCTACGCCGTTGGGGGCAAAGGGGCTCCAGTTGGCCGTTTTCACGTAAAACGCTCCTACTACAATCACCACCAATACCACAATCAGCTTGAGCAGCACCAGCAGGTTGGAGGCGGTTTTGGATTCCTTGATGCCGATGTACACCAGCGCCGTAACCAGCACGGTAATCATGAAGGCGGGCAGGTCGCAGACCAGTTTCAGGTCGCCGAACAGGGCCGGGGCGCTGTTCCACACTTTATAGGCATCCAGCTGGGCGGGGGAAGCACCGGCCAGCGGCTTGCCGGCCTGCATCAGGGCCAGCACTTCGTGGTAGCCTTTGTAGGCACTTTGCGTGCCCATAGTAAGGTAAGCCGGAATATGCAGCCCAATGCCATCCAGCAGCCCGGTAAAATAATCGGACCAGGAAATGGCCACCACAATGTTGCCAACGGCATATTCCATAATCAGTGCCCAACCGATAATCCAGGCGGCCAGCTCACCAAAGGAGACGTAGGCGTAGGTATAGGCCGAGCCGCTGACGGGAATAGTAGCAGCAAACTGTGCGTAGCATAGCGCCGAAAAAGCGCAGGCAATGGCCGTGAATACAAACAGCAGCGAAACGGCGGGGCCGCCATCGTGGGAGGCGTTGCCGATGGTGCTGAAAATACCAGCCCCGATAACGGCCGCAATACCCAGGGCCGTGAGGTCGCGCACGGTGAGGTGGCGGGCCAGGCCGCCTTCTACGGCGCCAATATGCGGCTCGGCATCAGCGGGCGGGTTGTGGAGGATGTCGGCAATGTTCTTGCGCCGAAACAGGCTGGCAGAGCGGGTGGTTGGCAGTGGTGCAGACAAGGGAGTAAATAGTTTTAGGGGCCAAAAGATACAGAATAATGCGGCGCGGCGGCATCTATTGGCCCGGTAGCATGCCGGAAAGATAAATTGGGATACTTCTCCGAGGTGTATGCAATGTGCTGACTTTTGGCATCCTGCCTGCGAAACCTGTTCTTCGCCGCCCATGTCCCGTCGTTCCCTCACGCTCTCCATCCCGCAGCCCTGCTCTGAAAACTGGGCCGCCATGACGCCCGCTGGTCAGGGTCGGCACTGCGCCGCCTGTGATAAAGTGGTGGTGGATTTTACCCGGATGACGGATGCGGAAGTGGTGGCGTGGCTGCAACGGCAGAGCGGGAATAGTTGTGGGCAGGGTCGGGCTGATCAGTTGGAACGGCCCTTGCTAGCGGCAGTATCTATACCGCGCTGGCGTACCTGGCTGACAACGGCCGTAACCGTATCAGGAATTAGCCTTGTACTGGCACCAAATGCCCGCGCTCAGCAAATTGAGCAACCGAAGCAAACGGCTTTGGCATCCCAAGTCACGACAGAGGTAATGGAGCAGGACTCAATTCTGGAGTCCTCAATCTTAATCACAGGGCGGGTAATTGATGCCAGCACTGGTCAAGGCTTCCCTGGTGCTGTTGTTTTGGTGTATAAAACCAATCATGGGGTTTCAACTAACCAAGACGGTACCTTTAATTTACATATACCAACGCCCGTAACCCCGGGTCTAAAGCTGGAATTTTCAGCCATTGGGTACCTGCGGGAGCAAAGAAGCCTCTCGGAAATACAGAAAGGATTTATTGAAGTATCGCTTAGTGTGGATCCACGACCATTACTGGGCGTGATAGTTGTAGGCGCCCATGATACAAGTCATTGGTACTCTCCCCGTAGTCTCTGGCAGCGACTCTTCCGCCACTAAGCATCTGCAACCCGCAAACCTTTTGCCCCCGAAATTCCTTTTCCCGGGGTATGAAGAATTTGCTGCTCGCTACCCTCCTCCTTTTCACCTTTACTACCGGCTGTGCCCTCAAGCCCACCAACAAGCATGATGTGTTTGAGGAGCGCGCCCAGCTGCCCCAGGAAGAAGCCGTGCACCAGCGCAACTCCTTGGAGTGGTGGTATTTCACCGGCCACCTGAAGGATAAAGTAACGGGCGAAGTATTTGGGGTAGAGTACGTGTTCTTCCACTTCAATATCAGCGGCAAGAAAGACTGGCAGATGGTGAATTTCGCTATTACCGACCCCGCCACCCAGCAATTCCGCTACGATTACAAGCTGGAAAATCTCTCCGATTTGCTGCCCTCTACCCTGCCGCTGGCGCTTTCCATGGAAAAGCAAAAGCAGCGCTGGACGCTCAGCGGCCAGGAAGGCATTTACCGCCTGCAGGCCCGCATGGCCGCCCACGAGGGCATGGCTATTGATCTGAGCACCACGCCTACCAAACCCATTCTGCTGCACGGTGGCACCGGCTACGAGGACTATGGCGGCGTAGCCAAAGCGGGCTACTACAGCTACCCGCGCCTGGCCACCACGGGCACGCTGGAGGTGAACGGCAAGCTACACGAGGTAGAAGGCGAGCTGTGGTACGACCGGCAGTGGAACTGCAACTCCGTGACCAACCCCAACATTGGCTGGGACTGGTTTAGCCTGCACCTGAACGAGCCGCGGGAGGAAATTATGGCCTACCACCTCTACGAAAAGCAAACCGGCCGCGCCATTGATGGCGGCTCCCACTTCGGCCCGCAGGGCCAGAACACGCACCTAGCCGCCGAGGATTTTCAGCTGGAAACCACTGCCTGGTGGACCAGCCCACGCTCCGGCAACCGCTACCCCGCCCGCTGGCGCCTCCAAATTCCCAGCCAGGGCTACGACCTTACCATTGAGCCCCTGGTACCCGATCAGGAACTGGTCCTGCGCCTGTTTACGGCCGTAAAGCTGCCCTATTGGGAAGGCATGTGCCGCGTAACGGGCACCCACCACGGCCAGCCGGTTACGGGCAATAGCTACGTGGAAATCACCAACCGGAAAGAAGTCAAAAACAAGAAAGCCGCCCCCGCCAATACCACCGCCGAAGCAACAAGCCCGGTATCAGTGCCGCAGGGCAGTTCAGGCAAATAAATAGTAGATAGAATCACCACAAAAACACCTGTCATCCTTCGCAAAGCTCAGGATGACAGGTGTTTTTATTTACTTACTCCCCGTTCAAAATCACCCGAAACGTGGTGCCGCGGCCTACCTCGCTCCATTTCACGAAGAGGCGACCTTTGTGGTAGTTCTCAATAATACGTTTGGCCAGAGCCAGGCCCAGGCCCCAGCCGCGCTTTTTGGTGGTGAAGCCCGGCAGGAAAACCCTGTCCAGCTTGCTCTTGGGAATGCCTTTGCCGGTGTCTGTTATATCAATGGCAATCTGGGACTTGTTGCGGGCCGGGCGGCGCAAGTGAATGGTAATGCTGCCGCGCCCGTCCATGGCGTCAATGGCGTTTTTGCAGATGTTTTCGATTACCCAGTCAAACAGCGGCACGTTCACCTGGGCCGGGGTGTCGGTGGGCAGGTCCGTGCGGATTTCGAAGGTTACTTTCTTGGAAACCCGGCTTTGCAGGTAGGCAATGGCGTTTTGCGTCACGCGCAGAATGTTCTCATCCTTGAGAATGGGTACGGAGCCGATGTTGCTGAAGCGCTCCGTAATAATTTCCAGGCGGCGCACATCTTTGCCCAGTTCGTCTACAATGGGCTCGTTCTTAAACTTCTCACTTTCCTTTAGGTAGGTGTGCCAGGCCATGAGGCTGCTCAGCGGCGTGCCTAGTTGGTGGGCTGTTTCCTTAGCCAGACCCACCCACACGCGGTTTTGCTCGGCCCGGCGCGAGTAGCTGAAGGTGAAGTAGGCAATAACGGCCAGGCAGCCAATTACGGCCAGTTGCACCAGCGGGTAGGTGCGCAGCTGGGCCAGCAGTACGGAGTCCTTATAATAGATGTAGTTGCGCAGGCCCGCGCCCAGCTCCACCACAATGGGCGGGTGCTGGCTTTTCATAATCTGAATTTCCCGCTGCAACAGGGCCATGCGCTGCACCTCGTTCAGCCGCTTGGGCACCTCCAGGTTTTTGGCATCCAGGGGGTAGCCGTTGCCATCGGTGAAGATGATGGGAATGGTTTTGTTGGCGTTGATGATTTCCTCGAACACAAAATTGGTGTTGGAGTCCACCTCGGAGTTGATGATAAACCGCTGGGCCTTAGCGTACAGGTCTATCTGCTGCTGCTCCCGCTCAGAGAGGCGCTGCACCAGAATGTTGGTATACACCACCGTGGCCCCGGCTACCAGCAGCGCCACGGCTACAATGATGAGCTTGATGCGGGATTTCTGGTCGTAGATGGGGAGAACAGGCAGCACAGGAAATATCAAAAGGGCGTAAAGCCAAGGGCAGGGCTTTGTCGTATGGTACGAAAGTACGGGCTTCGCCGACTTGGCAGCGTTTCTATCGGCTAGACCCCTCAACGCACATTCCTCCCATAATGATGTGAGACCGGGGTCTGCAAAAGATGATTTTAGTCACCCGGCCGGAACAAAATGCCCTCTGTTGCGCTTTTTAACCGTTGTTTAAGATATCCTGAGCGCTACCGGTTTGGCGGCAGTTAGTATCATAACCGATTGCGCCGTAATTTTGATGCCTACAATACGCACTAGCAACTGCTATGCTCCACCCGTTCAAGGCCATTAGTCTTTCCTTCAAAAAAGCCCCGCTGGAAATTCGGGAGCTGATTTCGTTGGACGAGGCAGCCTGCCGCCGCTTTCTGCACACCCTACGCCACGACCTGGGTCTTTCCGACCTGCTCGTGCTCAGTACCTGCAACCGTACCGAGGTATACTACGCCGCCGACCGCGACCAGAGTCCCGCTATTATTGAGGCGCTGGGCCAGCTGAAAGGCATTACCGATATCACACCCTACTACCCCTACTTCGACCTGCTCAATACCTATGAGGAGGCCGTGCAGCACCTCTTTGAGGTGTCGATGGGCCTGGATGCCCAAGTAGTAGGCGACCTGCAGATCAGCAACCAGGTGAAGATGGCCTACCAGTGGTCGGCTGATGAAGATGGCGCCGGCCCCTTCCTGCACCGCATTCTGCACACAGTGTTCTTCACCAACAAGCGCGTGCAGCAGGAAACCTCCTTCCGCGACGGCGCCGCCTCTACTTCCTACGCCACCCTGGAGCTGGTGGAAGAGCTGACCACCGACGTGGCCAACCCCCGCGTACTGGTAGTGGGTCTGGGTGAGATTGGCGCCGACGTGTGCCGCCACCTCGGCGACAGCAAGCTCTTCACCGACGTTACTATCTGCAACCGCACCCGCAGCAAAGCCGAAACGCTGGCCGAGGAGTGCGGCGTGAAAGTGCTGGACTTCGAAAACCTGGTAGACGGCCTGAAAGAAGCCGACGTCATCATCTCCTCCATTGCCCGTGACGAGCCTTTCTTCACCCGCGACATGGTAGAGCGCCTGGACGTGCTCAGCTACAAATTCTTCATCGACCTATCGGTGCCGCGCAGCATTGAGGCCGATGTAGAAAACGTGCCCGGCGTGCTGGTGTATAACATTGATGCCATTCACAGCAAGGCCAGCGCCGCCTTGGAGCAGCGTCTGGCTGCGGTGCCGCACGTGCGCGCCATCATTGCCGAAAGCATTGCCGGCCTCTCCGACTGGACCAAGGAAATGATGGTATCGCCCATTATTCAGCGCATGAAAGCCAGCCTGGAGCAGCTGCGCCAGGAGGAAATGGACCGCTTCCAGAAGAAAGTATCCGCCGAAGAAGCCAAGCGCCTCGACGACATCACCCGCTCCCTGATGCAGAAAGTGCTGAAGCAGCGCGTCCTGCAGCTAAAAGCCGTGTGCCGCCGCGACGATGCCGAGCAGCTCATTGAGGTGCTCACCGATATGTTTGATCTGGAAAAGCAGCCTGCTACCTCGTAGCCCGCTGTATACCGCTATAAAGAAAATGGCCCCGCTTCCGGAAATTCCGGAGGCGGGGCCATTTTCTTTGCAAAAGACAAAGGGCGCCGGTAGCGCCCTTTATCCTACTTCTTGCTGAAGTAGTAGCATCCTGTAAGACTAGAGCGTATCGCAGCAGTCTTCAAGAGAATCAATCACGTCCAATAATTTGGGGATTGACAGGGAGTAGTAGATTTTGGTGCCCACCTTGAATGAGGACAAAATGCCCCGATCCTTGAGAGTTATAAGGTGTTGAGAAGCTATAGCCTGCGGTAAATCCAGATTGCGGTAGATTTCCGTGACAGTCATCTTTTCTTCCTTACCCAGCAGGTCGACGATGGCCAGGCGCTTGGGGTGAGCCAGCACCTTAAGCATCGCAGCGGCCTTATCTACCTTCTTCGATTCGACGCGAGAAAGCAATGGTTTCATAAACAAGTACAAAAATAAACGACGGGAGGAGCGAAGTATGGCTAATACGCTATACACCTAGTGCAAAGTTCCTACAGTAACGAAAGTGGCTTGGAAAAAGATTTGTAGAATTTAATTTTTGTTGTGCTTTTTCAGGTATTGATTGTCTTCCTGAAAGACAACAAGAGCAAGAACCGGGCTAGCTCGCAATTAGGTGCTTACCTTTGCCAAATATTTCTTCATCCCACCCACCCCAAATAGTGTATGCGCGACCTGCTGGCAAAGTTTGAAAACAAGCGTCCGGAAATCGTTTTTGAATGGAAAGATGCGGAAACCGAAGCCGAAGGCTGGGTAGTAATCAACTCCTTACGGGGCGGGGCCGCCGGCGGGGGCACGCGCATGCGCAAAGGCCTGGACAAGCGTGAAGTAGAAAGCCTGGCTAAAACCATGGAGGTGAAGTTCACCGTCTCGGGCCCGGCCATTGGCGGCGCCAAGTCCGGTATCAACTTCGACCCCCAGGACCCACGCAAGCGTGGCGTATTGGAGCGCTGGTACCGCGCCGTTATTCCCCTGCTGAAAAGCTACTACGGCACCGGCGGCGACCTGAACGTGGACGAGATTCACGATGTAATTCCGATAACGGAGGACTACGGCCTATGGCACCCGCAGGAGGGCATCGTGAACGGACACTACCGCGCTACCGAGCCCCAGAAAATTCAGAAAATAGGCCAGCTGCGCCAGGGCGTGGTGAAAGTGGTGGAGGATGAGAAGTTCACCCCGGACCGAGCCCGCCGCTATACCATTGCCGACCTGATTACGGGCTACGGCGTAGCCGAAGCCGTGCGCCACTACTACGAGCTGTGGGGCGGCGAGCTGCAGGGCAAGCGCGCCATCATTCAGGGCTGGGGCAACGTGGGCGCCGCGGCGGCCTATTACCTGGCCCAGCAGGGCGTACGCATCACCGGCATTATTGACCGCAGCGGCGGCCTGATCCGCGAGGAAGGTTTCTCCTTTGAGGAAGTGCGGGAGCTGTTCCTGCGCCGCGAGAACAACACGCTGGTAGCCGATGGCCTGCTGAGCTTTGAGGAGGTAAACCGCCAGATCTGGACCTCCGGAGCCGAGATTTTCATTCCCGCCGCGGCCTCGCGCCTGGTAACCAGCACCCAGATAGAACAACTGACCGGCGCCGGCCTGGAGGTTATCAGCTGCGGGGCCAACGTGCCGTTCCAGGACCCGGAAATCTTCTTTGGGGCCACCGGCGAGTACGCCGACCAGCACGTATCCGTCATCCCCGATTTTATTGCCAACTGCGGCATGGCCCGGGTTTTCGCCTACCTGATGGAAACCAACGTGGAAATCACCGACGAAGCCATTTTCGGCGACACGTCGCGCATTATCCGCTCGGCCCTGGCCCGCACCCGGCAGCAGGGCAACCAGCGCACGGGCATTGCCATGAAATCATTCGAGCTGGCCCTGCGCCAGCTGGTGTAAAGCAGGAACGCGGAGCGCCCGCTTCGCGCATCGTTAAACCGGCTTGCGCTGATGGGAGGCTCCCGTCAGCGCAACCACACGCGGCGAAGCGGGCGCTTCGCGCTACTTACTATGCTCCTACAGGATTTTCTGCATAAGCGCTTTCTAGGGAATGATGTGCAGGCCTATTTGTGGTGCCTGGGCATTCTGCTGTTTGGCTACCTCTTTAAGCGGCTGCTCTCCCGCCTACTCTCCAAGCTGGTGTTCCGGGCCATTCGCAAGCGCACGGAAGGGGTTTCGGAGCAGCAGTTTCAGGCCCTGCTGATTCAGCCGCTGTCGGTGGTTATCTTCCTGATAACCGCCTACTTCGCTTTTCAGGTGCTCGATTATCCGGTGCGCAGCTCGGAGCTGACCCGCAATGAGCCCTGGCCCCAGGTGGCCTTGTTTCGCCTGTTTCAGCTGGCCGTGTTCATGGGGATTGGGTGGATTGCACTGCGGCTGATTGACTTTCTGGTGCTGGTGTTCCAGCGCCGCGCCGAAACCACGCCTTCCCGCCTCAACAACCAGCTGATTCCCTTCGCCAAAGACCTCATGAAGGTGCTGGTGCTCTCGCTCACATTTCTGCTGATGCTGAGCCGCGTATTCGGCGTGAATGTAACGGCCCTGATTGGCGGCCTGGGCATTGGCGGCCTGGCCGTGGCTTTTGCCGCCAAGGAAAGCCTGGAAAACCTCATTGCCTCGTTCACCATTTTCCTGGACCGCCCCTTTGCCGTGGGCGACCTGGTGGAAGTGGGCGGCGTAACCGGCACGGTGGAAAAAGTAGGTTTCCGCAGCACCCGCCTGCGCACCGCCGAAAAAAGCTTTGTGACGGTGCCCAATAAGTCCATGATTGATAAGCCGCTGGATAATCTCTCCCTGCGCACGGCGCGCCGCGTCAGCTTCACGCTGGCGCTCAGCCACGCCACCACCAGCGAGCAGTTGCGTCAGATTATTAAGGAGGCGCACCGCATGATTCAGGCGCACAAGCTCACCACGCCCGAGGTACAGATCAAATTCTCGGCCCTCACGCCCACGGCCAAGGAAGTAACGGTGCAGTACTTCGTGGAAACTGTGGATTACGATGAATACCTGGCCGTGAAGGAAGACCTTAACTACTGCCTGGTGGAGATTGTGGAGCAGTTTGGCGGCAGCTTCGTGAGCAGTAACACCACCCTGGTGCAGCTGGCCAACCAAGACCCGTTGCGCGGCCTGCAATCCACTCAGCAGCCTATAATCAGCTAAGCAACAGGGCATAAAAAAGCGCCGGCAGTCTGAGACTACCGGCGCTTTTTTATTTTATCAGAAGATGGAGGTGCGACTAGCGGCCGCCCAGCAGGCCACCGAGCAGGCTGCCCATGCCGCCGCCCATCAGCCCACCCCCCCCGCACTGCGGGGCGCCGAGCCGGGCCGGCCACCCAGGCCACCCAGAATAGAAATCAGGGAGCCTAGGCCCCCACTGCCTACGTGCGTACCCTGTTGCGGAGCATTGGCTCCATAAGGATCTACAGCTGCTTGCTGATTGCCGCCCAGTACACCACTGAGCAGGCCGCCGCCCAGCAGGCCGCCCAGAAGGCCACCCATTGAGCTGCCGCCACCCATGGCGCCGCCCAGCAGGCCGCCCATGGTGCTGCCACCGCCCACCATGCCACCCATGCCGCCAGTGTTGCTGCGGTTGCCGCCCATCATGCCGGAAAGAACCATGGGCGCAACTACGCCCAGCAGGCCACCGAGCAAAGCACCCTTCGGAATGCCTACGCTATCCAGCTTGTCGGTAATGCCGTTGAGGAAGCCTTTTTTGGCCGGGTCGCTGGCATCGTGCGGCACCTGGGCCGCTTGGTCTACCACCTGCTCCAGCGTGTGGGTTTGCTGCGGGCTGATGCCCAGATAAGCGGATATTTTATTGACCATAGCTTCTTCGTCGTTGGCATAAGCGCCATCGGCACGGGCAAAGCTAATGAGGTCCGTTATCAGGGAAAAGCGCAACTCACTGTTGCGCAAGACATCCAGGTTGGCTTTCACACTTTCATTGGTAGAGTCTTTAGCGGCAGCAATTACCTGCTGGGTAGCCCCGCCGCTCAGGCCGGCCGTGTGGGCCAGCTGCTGCAGAAATTCTACCTCAACCGCCGAAGCTTCACGGTCGGCGGAGGCCAGGCTGGCAATAACGCTGATATAGGCTGTCTTTTCTTCTTCGGAGTACTGCTGCAGCAGTTGATTCTCGTTCATACCAGGGAGGATTTGGTGTTGAAACTTAATTACAGCCCTCCTTAACGCACCCCGTATCGGAATGTTGAGTTGCGCGTTTTTTTTGGTATTGGGCGGTGCTGTTAGAAGTCGAAATACTCGCCGGGTGCGGGTGCCACGGGCTTTTTCTCCCGGGGTTTCACAACGGACGGGCGCGCTGCTGGCTCAGCATTTACTGCCGCGCTAGCGGGAGCGGGAGCTGGTACCCTCTCCCGCCGGGCCAGCAGCTCCTCTATGGCGGTACGCGGCTTAGCCGGGGGCCGGGCTGCGGCCGGCGCGGTCCGGCGCCGGTCAAAGCTCACCCGGAAGTTGTCTTCATCTCCCTGCACGGCCAGCAGAATAGCCGGCCCTGTATTCGTTTCGCCCCCAATGGAAACGCGCCGCAGCAAACCCGGCAGCACCGGAATCGACACGTGATAATCCATCTGCTGATCAAAGGTGTGCGTGCCCGTAACCCGGATCAGGGAAGCCGTGCGCACGTTGGAGCGAATTTCCATTTCCGGCAAATACACCGTGCGGCTCTGAATGTAGAAGTTGTTGGTTAGCTCCGCGAAGCGCAGATGGCGCAGCTGCTCCCGGCTGGCCACCATCGACAACTTTTGCACGGGCTCGAAGTTGAGCAGCTCGCCGTTATGCACCGAAGCTTTGATTTCCGCTTCCAGCCGGTCGGTTATTGGCTCGAGGCGCTGATTGAAATACACGTCTGATTCGCCGGAGGCAGTCAGCAGGCCGCGCAAGTGCTTGTGCGTAATAAACTGCTGCCCGAAATCCTCGAACACATAAAACAGCTTGTCCAGGGGCATGCCGCTGCACGCGGCTACGGTGCTGGCTTTGATCAGGTCGGGGCGGCGCGCATCTACTGTGCCCCGCACGCTGGCCCGCCCGCCCAGCGCCTCAATGCTGAGCCCGGGCGAGGAAAACACCTTGTTCTGCAGCCGAACCGTGCCTTGCAGGTTATAGGCGTGCAGCCGCCGAAACAGGACGTTTTGGGCCGAGGCCCGGATGTTGAGGGCCAGGGAGGCGGGCACGGCCAGAGCCGCATACTCCGCAGGAGCTACTGTAGCCACCCGCGCGCCAGCCGCCGGCTGGGAAGAAGCCGCCAGCAGCTCATTCAAATTCAGCTGCCGCGAGGCTACGGTAGCATCTACCAGCAGGGCCTGCCCCGGACGCAAGGCCCACCCCAGAAAGTTGCGCAGGGCGCCATTCACCTGAAAATCTGACTGCCCCCACATGGCCGAGCAGCCTACCAGCGCCACGGTGTTGCCGCGCAGTTGCAGCCGGCCGGTAAGGCGGGAAATAGGCTGCGGATAATCGCGCAGGCGCAAACTCACGTTCCGCAGCAGCAGCTGCCCGGCCGCCTCGCCGCCCCGGCCCGACTGCGCTTTGAAGGCGCGCAGATTGCCCTGAAACTGCAGCTGAAGCGTGGCCTGCCCACTGCCGGCCCGCACGGCGGCCACCGGAAAGAAGCGCAGCGCCTGACCGATATCCATATCAGCAAGCAGGCGCAGGCGCATAGTGGGGTCCGTGAAGTTGGCGTAGTGCAAAGCGCCGCTAAACGGCCGCCCCTGCAGGGTACCCCGCACATCCTGCAGGGAAAGAACGGAGGTTTGCGCGTTGCGGTGGGCGCCATTGCTGAAGGTTCCCGTCAGGAATACCCGCTCTACCCGCTGCTTGTATCCCGGGTGAAAAAACGAAGCATTGCGGCACCCAAAGGCCAGCGTCAGCTGCGGGTTGGCCCGCGCCGACAGCTCGCCGCGCACCGCGCCGTTGAAGTACACCTCACCCTGGCTCCGGTATACACCCAGGCGGCGCCCCAGCCGGGCCGGCAGCAGTGCCACCACCGACTGCGCATTGGTATTCTTGCCCTGCACCGTCAGGTTCAGCTGCGTGGCCCCCGCGTAAGCTATGGTGCCCGCCACCTGATAGTCCGCCGGGCCAATGCGCAACGCCGAGGGCGCCAGCGTTACCAGCCTGGTTTTCCGGTCTACGGTCAGCTGGGTACGCAGCGTCAGCTCCTTGTCACGCAGGTAAGCATCGGCGCCCAGCTCTATGGCCGCTACACGGGTAGTTCCCGTGGCGGCAATCTTAATCAGGGGCTCGGCTACGGCCAGGGTGGCTTGTACATCGTGCGCCTGCAGGCGGTAGCGCTGGTGCAGGCCTTCATCCTGATACACTACGCCTACCTGCTGGAGGCTGATTTTCTTTAGGTCGAAAACCAAGGGGCGGTCTTGGGCCTGGGCAGTATCGGTTCGAAAAACGTTGTAGTTGCCCTCCCCCTGCACATTACGCCGCACCAAAACCTTCCCTTGTCCCAGCGTAAGCGCCCGGATCCGGTAATCCCCCGACAGAACATCCCAGGTATCAAATGCGCAGTACAGCGTGCGCACACGAGCCAGCGCCGCCGTATCAGCCGGCAGAGTGCCATGAATGGTGACGTTGTGCAGGGTGATAGAAACGCGGGGGAACTGGTCGAGAAGGGATAATTCTATGCGCCCCACCTGCACCGGCGTAGCCAGGTACTGATTAGCCTCCTGCACAAACAGGCTAATGATGTGCTTTTCCCCCAATTTCACAGCCGCCAGCAGCCCACTCAGCAGCAGCGCAAAAAAAATCAGACCGAAAAGCAATATTTTTTTAACGATTCCCAACGCCTCAACAATTCTGAATATGAATACTTTGCTACCAAAAACCGGGCTTCTAACGCAGCAAAGACCAAAAAATTTCTAGTCGAAGGTCGGAGAAAGTTTGGTGTATTCGAAAACACCCGCCATATTTGTACTCCCAAACGGCACACACCGGGAAGGAAAAGGGAGATTAGCTCAGCTGGTTCAGAGCATCTGCCTTACAAGCAGAGGGTCACTGGTTCGAACCCAGTATCTCCCACCACGAAAAGGACAGTCAGAAATGGCTGTCCTTTTTTGTTTTGTTTTTGCACCAGATATCTGGTATCACTAATAGTCTACAAGAGAGATTATTAAACATAGCCTGCTCAGCAAAATAAACCTACTGGTTCCTGACAAAGAAACGCAGCACTTATATTCGTAAAAGAGCAAGCGAACTGAAGTGGAATGATATAGAGCGCTAAGGGTAGTTATCTTCGCCGAAAATTCCCGGAAACTATTCAGTCGGTATGCTAGGTCGATTTACTTTGTTTCAATACCCATTATCCTGGGCGCGGCTGGCACCTCGTCTGTTCTTCGCCTTTATCCTACTGCTAGGGTTGCTGCTTTATCGCGACTATGGCCTGAGTTGGGATGAGCCCATCGACCACCTGAATGGTCAGGTTAACGCTAAATATATTGCTGATCTTTTCTTCCCGGAATGGGCCCGGCAGGAAAAGACGTATGGCATGATTCCCCCCTTCGAAGGGTTTTCCGAACATGACCATGGAGTGCTCTTTGCGCTGCCAGTGGCCCTACTAGGACGGATATTTACTCACGGGAATACTAGGGAGTTCTATTTTTTACAACACCTGCTCAACTACCTCACCTGCACCCTGGGCATGTGGGCGCTGTACCGGATTGGGCTTATGCGGTTTCATAACTGGCGCTGGGCCTTGCTGAGCTGCCTGCTTTTGCTGCTCTCCCCACGCTTTTTTGCCGAGAGCTTCTATAATTCCAAAGACCTCATTTTCATGGCCTTTTTCACCGTGGCCATGTACACGCTGTTGCGCCTACTGGAGAAGCCCACTGTAGGAAGAGCCATAGTACACGGACTAGCTACCGCGGCGGCAATTGATGTCCGGATTATGGGACTAATGCTGGTTGCATTTACGCTTGGAATGCTCAGCCTGGAAGCTTTTGCGCGGCCTACGCCTAATAAAGCTACTCTGCTACGCTCGGGTGGAGCTTTTCTGGTGGCCGCTTTTGTATTTACAGTTATGGGATGGCCTTATTTATGGGCAAACCCGGTGGGTAACCTAGTGTTGGCTTTCCAGACTATGAGCCATTTCCGCTGGGTAGGCCCGGTGCTTTATATGGGAGAAATGCTCCTGTCCACCCAGCTACCTTGGCACTACATTCCGGTATGGATCTTAGTTACTACTCCCGTGGCTTACACACTGGCCTTTGTAGGCGGTGTGCTGGTCATAGTTGCTGGGTTTAGCTTTCAGCGCTTGCGCACCTCGCCCCACTACCGCTTCGATGTGCTGTTTCTGGGTTGGGCAGTAGGACCTATTGTAGTAGTGGTGCTGCTGCACTCCGTTCTATATGATGGCTGGCGGCACTTGTATTTTCTGTATCCAGCCCTGCTCTTGCTGGCGGTGGTTAGCGTGCGTGCTATGTTGCAGGCAGTAAAGCAGCACCGGGCCTGGCGGCCGCTGGCATTCGCTGTGGTAGGCCTAGGTGCCGCCGAAATGGTTTACACCCTCATCCGGATGGTGCAGGATCATCCATTTCAAAACGTATACTTCAGTTGCGTACCCGGCCCAGCCGCCGAAAGGCTGTTTGAGCGCGACTATTGGGCCCTCTCCAACCGCCAGGGCGTGGAGTGGCTGTTGGCGCATGACCCTTCGCCCAAAATCACCCTGCAAACCAACTCGGCAAACCCAATCAATATAATTTATCTGATTTTGCGGCCGGAGGAAGCCCGCCGCTTGGATCTGGGCAACGCCTCGCCCCGCTATTTTATGACGAACTATCGGGAGCACCCACAGCCCTACCCACCCAGCATGGGGCGCGAAGTCTATACTATCCGGGCCAGCGGTATGCGGGTGCTATCCATTTTTCAGCGGTATTAACCTACTATGGAAGGGCCCTGGGCGCGGCGTCTGCCCCGCATATTCTTTGCGCTGTTGCTGCTGATAGGCGGGCTGCTGCACCGCGACTACGGCGTGTCGTGGGACGAGGTGAATAACCACCTGAACGGCCTGGTGAGCCTAAACTACGCAGCCCGGCAACTGGCCCCGGAACTGGCCCAGCGCGTAACGGCCGGGCACTCCCCCATTCCCGACATCCGGCAGTATCATGACAGCGACCATGGTCCGGTGTTTGAGATGGTGGTATCGTTGCTGGGCTATGTGCTTACCGATGGAGACGCCCGACCCCTATACTTTCTGCGGCATTTATTGGTGTTCTGCACGTTTGTGCTGGGCGTTGGCGGGCTGTATTACATCGGGCGCTGGCGCTTCCAGGACTGGCGCTGGGGCCTGGTAACCAGTATCCTGCTGGTGCTCTCGCCCCGGTTCTTTGCCGAGGCATTCTACAACGGCAAGGACATCGTATTTATGGCCTTGTTCACGCTGGCGGTAGCCGGCCTGCTCTGGATGC
Organism: Hymenobacter sp. DG25A; assembly: GCF_001280305.1. Taxonomy (NCBI): domain Bacteria; kingdom Pseudomonadati; phylum Bacteroidota; class Cytophagia; order Cytophagales; family Hymenobacteraceae; genus Hymenobacter; species Hymenobacter erythromyxa. Next base: position 3,213,388 of record NZ_CP012623.1, read on the forward strand.
GGGACCAGCCAAACCTGGGCCGCGTGCTGGTATTGGGCATTCTGACGGCATTGGCTACCGATATCCGGGTGCAGGGCCTGTTAGTGGCCCTGCCTACGCTGGCAGTGCTACTTCGCCTGCCCGCCCACGCTTATTCCTCGTCTCGCCGGGCGTTTCTGATCTTGGTATATCTGACCACCACACTAGCCGTGGCTTTCCTGGGCTGGCCTTATCTGTGGGCCACTCCGGTAAACGAGCTGTGGGCGGCGTTAAACCAGCTGGACAGCTACTTCTGGGTGGAACCCTGCCTTTATTGGGGCAAGCTGATACCGGCTAACCAACTGCCCTGGCATTACCTGCCTGTCTGGATTCTGATTACCACCCCGGTATCTTATTCGCTGCTGGCTCTGCTGGGGCTGAGTCAGCAGCTTACCCGCTTATTTCGCTCCCGCAGAACATGGACCTGGAGCATTTCCGCTCAGGCCGATGCCTGGTTTGCCCTGTGGCTGCTGGGCCCGCTGCTGGTCGTCATCGGCACGCAGGCGGTGGTATACGATGGCTGGCGGCATGTCTATTTCATCTATCCGGCCCTGCTTTTATTTACCGTGCAGGGCCTGCGCAGTCTGGTGCGGGCCGTTAGAACCCGCCGGCCCCTGCGCTGGGTAGCGGGGGCTTTTCTGATAGCCGCCTTGCTGGAGTTGCCGCTTACGGCCGTCCGCATGGTGCGGATGCATCCATTTCAGCAGGTTTACTTCAGCTTTTTACCTGCGCCGCTGGCCGAGCAGTTGTTTGAGCGGGACTATTGGGGTTTGGCTTTCCGGCAAGGGCTGGAGTGGCTGCTCATTCACGATGCCTCTCCAAAACTGACTATTCAGATGGTGAGCATGCAGGAGCCGCTGTATAACAACTCGCTGCTGCTGCCGCCCGCGGAGCGCGCCCGCATTCAATACCAGCCCAATGCCCGTGCCCGATACTATATTACGGGGTACCGCTGGCATCCGCAGTCTTACCTCGACAGCGTAGGCAGGGAGGTGTACCACATCCGGGCGGATGGCGTTAAAATCTTATCCATTTTTCAGCGCTAGCAAAGTGCCGCTGCCTTGTCGGCAGGTTTTCGGCCATTGCCGTAACTTGCACCGCCGTACCCTTTGCCAGATTTGATGATGTCGTTGATTGAAGTTCGTACTGCCGACGAGCAGCGCCTGTTCCGGGATATGCCGGAACGCCTCTACCAGCAGCACCCCCAGTGGATTCGCCCCTTAGATAACGACATCGAAGCCACCTTTGACCCGGCACGTAACTCTAATTTCGCGCATGGCGAGGCCATTCGCTGGATACTGACTAATGCGCAGGGCGAGCCCATCGGGCGGGTGGCGGCCTTTATCAACCACCACAATGCCCACACCGATACCACCCTACCCACCGGCGGCATGGGCTTTTTTGAGTGCACGGATGATCAGGCGGCCGCCAATCAGCTTTTTGAAGCCTGCCAAAGCTGGCTGACGGCGCGGGGCATGCAGGCCATGGACGGCCCCATCAACTTTGGGGAGCGGGACCGGTTCTGGGGGCTGCTCACAGATGGCTTCACGGAGCCAAACTATGGCATGTTCTACCACCCACCCTACTATCAGCAGCTGTTTGAGCAGTATGGCTTTCAGGTGTATTTCAAGCAGTACACCTGTTTTCGGGAGGTAGCCGCGCCGCTACATGCCAGCTTTCACAAAACCGCCGAGCGCTATGCCACCGAGCACCCCGAGTTCCGCTTTGCGCACGCCAACGGGCAGGACGCAGAGCGCATGGCCCGGGACTTTCACCACGTGTATAACCTGGCCTGGGCCAACCATTCCGGCATTAGTGCCATGCCGCTGGAGAAAGCGCGCAACCTCATTAAGCAACTACAGCCCATTCTGGATGAGCGGCTGCTGTGGTTTGCTTACCACCACGATGAGCCCGTGGCCTTTTTTGTGAGCCTGCCGGAGCTAAACCAGATTTTCAAGCACGTAGGCCCCCGCCTTAACCTTACGGGCAAGCTTCGCTTTTTGTATGAGCGGTGGCGCTACCAGCGGCGGCAGCCCAAGAAAATGTTTGGGGTGATATTTGGCGTGGTGCCGGCCTGGCAGGGCAAGGGAGTAGAGTCGGCCATGATGGTGCATGCGCAGCAGCAGTTTATGCAAGCCGGCTACACGGAAATTGAGATGAACTGGATTGGCGACTTCAATCCCCGCATGCTGGCCATTATCCGGTCTATTGGCGCGCGCATCTTCAAAACCCACATTACCTACCGCAAGCTGTTTGACCCCACACGCCCCTTTGAGCGCTGCCCCATTATTCGGTGAGGTAGTGAAATAGGGCGTTTGCAGGTCGGTTAGTACTTCTTACTCAAAACCAGACCAGCAAACGCTTTATTTCACCATTTCACCCATCAGTTGCTGATGAATTGCCAGCACCTGCGGTATCACCAGATGGGTATCGTCGTTGTAGACTACAAAATCGGCGCGCTGCAGCTTTTCCTCTTCGCTTAGCTGCTTGCCCATAATGCTGAGCACGTCATCGGCGGTGCGGTGCGGGTCGCGGCGCAGTACGCGGGCGTGGCGCACCTCAGAGGGGGCAAAAACGGTAATAATCTGGTCGAGCTGCCGGTAGGCGCCGGATTCATACAGCAAGGCCGCTTCCTTCAGCACATAGGGATGCTGCTGGGTTTGCTGCCGGGTGGCCCACTGTTCAAAGTCGCGGCCTACGTGGGGGTGCACCAGGGCATTGAGGGCGGCCAGCTGCGCGGGGTCCTGGAACACGCGCCGGGCGAGGTAAGTGCGGTCCAGCTGACCTTCGGCCGTGAAGGTAGCCGCGCCGAAAGCTGTTATTAACTCGGTGCGCAGCACCGCGTCGTGGGCCATTATCCACTTAGCCCGGGCGTCAGAATCGTACACCGGCACGCCCAGCACCTGAAACAGACGACAGACTACGCTTTTGCCGGAGCCAATACCGCCGGTTATCCCAATGCGGCGCATGCTTATTTCTTAGGCGAAGTGAGCGACACATGCACCACCGGTGTCAGGAGCCGTGCCCCCCGGATTGGGGATTTGGTGGGCGTGAGCAGGGGTTGCAGGGTAGAATCGGCGGCGTGCAGCTGCCCATAATCCAGCAGTACCCGCACCTGCGCCAGATCGAGGCGGGCGGTGTCTTCCCGGAAGCTTTGTACCTCTACCAGCATGCGTACCGGGCGGATGGTGTAGGCCTGCCCGATAGGGAAATTGTGCAGCTCCGGCATCACCGATACCACCCGGTTGACCAGGGGCCGGGGCTGCAGCCGGATATGCACATCCTGCACATCGGTAGTAACCAGCTTGGGCCCGCCAATGGGCACCCGAATGGAGCCACTGCTGCTGCCAGCCGGGGCCTGGGGCAAATGCACCAGATAGGGGCTGCTCAGGCGCGATACCACCCGGGAAGGCCCCCGGAAGGAGATGCTCTCCGGAGAAAACTGGGCCAGAAAAGGCAGCGCCGTACCGTCGGCAGACGGGCTCAGCATCAGGGGCAGCCGGCGCGTCACCAGCCGGTCGAACTCCACGAAAATAGTGTCGGTGAGGACGTAGTTGAGCTGCATGCCTTCCATAGCACCCATCAGCGCTGGGCGCAGGGCGGTGCCCGGCAGAAATTTGGTGCCGGGCAGGCGGCCCAGCACAATTTCGGCCGGGCGCACGTCCAGCTTCAGGTTTTTACGCAGCAGCTTCCAACCCCGGGCCGTTACGTTTACGGCTACCTCCGGGGGCAACGGCTGCACCGGAATATACTTCCGGGCATCGTAGCGCCACACCACCGGGTAGGCAATGCGCGTGGTGTATACCTTGTTGAGGGCGTTGAGCATCCAGAACGTGGAAGCGGCCAGAAAGCACGCCGTTACGGCCCGCCAATAGCTCCGCTCCTGGCCCACAAAGGGGCGCACAAACCAGCGGGCCATATGACGAACATTCAGGAGCGACACACCACAAACAAGCTATAAATCAGGACTCAGAAACCATAACGGCCTCCGGCTGTGCCGCGCCGCCAACCTGGCGGGCAATGGCCGAGCGGTCGAAGCGCAGCTTGGTGCCGCGGTCTACTTCCAGCACTACGGTTTCCGGGGTTAGCTCTACCACCTTGCCGTGCAGGCCACCAATAGTTACCACCTGCATGCCTTTGGCTACCGCCTCCCGGAATTGCTTGGCCTCTTTAGAGCGGCGCTGCTGCGGCCGGATCATAAAGAAATACACCACCAGACCAATGGCAATGGGAAACAACAGCGACGTAAAACCTTCGCCGGCCGGAGCCTGCAGCAACAATGTAAGAAACATGGGTAAGCGAACAGAATGAGAAAAATAAAGAAAGAGGGCACCGCCGGCTACTGTGGTAGCATACCGCGCCCTCTCGCCTTCAGGATTCGAGTTACAAATTATTTCCGAACAGGGCCCTGACCACCATCCGACAGGATGTTGGCCCGGATGGCAATTTTGGTTACGCTGGGCTGCGTATTGCCCTGCACCGAAATTTCTTTGTTCTGAATCCCGGTTTTGCCCTGGCTGTTAAACTGCACATCAATAGTGCCTTTGCCGCCGGGGGCAATGGGGTCTTTGGTCCAGTTAGGCGTGGTGCACCCGCAGGAGGCAATGGCATTTTCAATCAGCAGCGGGCTTTTGCCCGTGTTGGTGAAGCTGAAAGTGTGCTTTACAATGGCGCCGGGCTTGATGTCACCAAAGTCAAACTCGTTTTCGGCGAAGGTCATGACCGGAGCGTTGGGGTTGGGCGCTTCGGTGTCGCTGGCTACGTTGGGGTTGTCTACGGTGGGGTTGGCGGCGGCTTCGTTGGCGGCAGCGTTCATGCCCTCAACACCGGCTTCAGCAGGCTTGTCCTGGCTGCAGGAGCCCATCAATAATACACCGGAAAGCAGGAAAGCGGAAAGGAGTGTGCGTTTCATAGAAAGAGAACAATAACTGCCCGCAGGCAGATTTTCAGTTAAAACAACGTTTGAAAGTACTAATGTAAGTCGCCCCAAATATAAACCCGAAAGCCCTTCCGCCAATTCCCATCGGCAACGACAGAAACCGCAGAAGGGCTTTCAGAATCAGGCCGTAACCGCTAGGCCAGGTTGTCAATAATGGCCTGGGCAAACTCGCTGGTAGAAGCCTGGCCGCCCAGGTCGCCGGTGCACTTCTCTTTGGTTTTGAGGGTAGCTTCCAGAGCTTTCTGGATGCGGTCGGCGTGCTGGTGCTCGCCCAGGTGGTGGAGCATCATCAGGGCCGAGCGCAGCAGGGCGGTGGGGTTGGCTTTGCCCTGGCCGGCAATATCGGGGGCAGAGCCGTGTACGGCTTCAAAAATGGCCATGTCGTCGCCGATGTTGGCGCCGGCTACCACACCCAGGCCGCCTACCAGGCCGGCGCAGAGGTCAGAGAGAATGTCGCCGAACAGGTTCGTCGTCACTACCACGTCAAACTGCTCGGGCTTGTTCACCAGCTGCATGCACATGTTGTCGATGATCTTGTCCTCGAACACAATCTGCGGAAACTCGGTGGCGGCTTCCTTGCAGGCATTCAGCATTAGGGTGCCGGCCATTTTCAGGATGTTGGCTTTGTGGGCCAGCGTTACCTTTTTGCGGCCGTGCTTTGCAGCGTAGGCAAAGGCCGCGCGGCAGATTTTGCGCGAGCCATTTACCGTAATGCGGTTAAATGAGTCGGAGATACCCAGGCGCTCATCATACACTTCCAGCCCGGAATACAGGCCTTCGGTGTTCTCGCGGAACAGCACCAGGTCCACGCCGGCGTAGCGGGAGGTAATGCCCTCGGTGGTCTGGGCCGGGCGCACGTTCTGGTACAAATCGTACTTCTGACGCAGCGTGATGTTGATGCTGCGGAAGCCTTTGCCCACGGGCGTGGTGATGGGGCCTTTCAGGGCCACCCGGTTGCGCTCCAAAGAGTCCAGCAGCGTCTGCGGAATCAGCTCGCCCGACTGGTCAAACGTGGTCTGACCGGCGTTCTGCTCTTCCCATTGCACGGGCACCTGCGCGGCGGAAAAAATGTCAATAACCGCTTTGGTGATTTCCGGCCCGATGCCGTCGCCGGGAATGAGGGTGATGGTATGCATGACGAATGAATATGCGAAAAGAAAAAATGTGAAAAATGTGAAGCGTGGCTACGTGTTGGCTTGGCACCCGCACATCAGCACATACTTCCCATTTTTCACATTCCGTTAAAATTACAGCGTGGAGCGGCGGGAGTTAATCTGATTGATAAGCTGATCAACATCTCCCAGCAGCTGCTCGGCTTTGTCCTTGGCGTCGCGGATGACGCGCTGGCCTTCCGATTTGGCCGAGGACGGCGCGTTTTCGTTGCGGCTGGTCACGAGGCTTTCGGTGAGGTCGGCCAGGGTCTCGCGGTATTTTTCGAGCTTATAGCTGAGCCAGCTGCGGGTTTCGCGGCCTTTTTCGGGGGCGTATAGAATGCCGAGAACGGCCCCGGTGAGGGCGCCGCCTGCAAAGCACAAGATGCCGGTAGTGGTTTTGCTACCCATAGTGCGGAAAACGTGGCGTGGTGGGAATAGGAGAATACGGATGAATGGTAGGTAGGCTCAACGGTTCCGGCGCACCGGAGGTTGCCGTCGGCTACTGGTTATCCAGCAACCCGCGGCCTGACTTACGGATAGCGCCGCTGGCCGTCAGGTCCTGCGCCAATTTATCCAGAATACCGTTCACAAACTGCTTGCTCTTGGGAGTACTGTAATTCTTGCTGATTTCAATGTACTCGTTGATGGTCACTTTCACCGGAATAGCCCGGAAAGAGTGCATCTCGCACAAGGCCATTTTCAGGATAATCTTGTCGGTGAGGGCTACGCGCTCCACGTCCCAGTTCTGCACGGAGTCGGCAATGAGCTTTTCGTACTGCTCATCGGCCTCCATGGTCTGCTTGTAGAGAGCCTCGGCAAACTCCTTGTCCTCCTGCCAGTTAGCCGACAGGGACATGAGCTCCAGGTTTTCGTCGGCCTGCTCGTCCAGCATTTTCAGCGTCTTCATCACCAGGTTTTTCACCACGGAGCGGTTTTCCTCCCAATTCAGGTCGTCTTCTTCCAGCCAGGCCGGCAGGGCCTCGCCTTTGAACACGTATTCCTTGTAGAGGTGCTTCACCATTTCCTGATCCTCGGCGTAGGAGCCGGCCGGGGCGGCCAGGTAGCTCTGCAGCTCGGCATCGTTGCGGATTTCGTTGCGCCAGGCCCGGCGCAGGGCCTCCATCTCATCCTCGCCGCCCCAGTGCAGGGTGCGCCGAATGGTGAGGTCCAGCAGCTGCTTGTTCTCGGCCAGCTTCTGCAGCACCTGGTTTTCTTCCAGGCGCGTGGTATCCAGGCGCTGCTCCTTGGGCGCGGTGTAGCGCCGCGACTCGCGGTTTTTCTCCTCCTCAAATACCTGCAGCAAGGCCGTAGGCAGGTTCAGCAGGTGAATGTACTGGTCATGAATGCTCTCGGCCGCGTGCACCATCTGCCCGCCAAAGAAAGTACCATCCTTGGCCTTGGCCTTCTTATAGTACTTGATGGCATCCTGCACGGCGTCGTTTACCTCCTTGTCGTCCAGGGGCTCCGGCTCTTCGCCGGTTTTCAGCCAGTCCTTGAAGATAACTTCCGCCATCTTCTGCTGGCCTTTCAGCACCTTGCGGTCCTGGGGCTCGGGCGAGTTCAGGTCCGGCGCAAAGGCATCCGCAATGCGGTCAAGGGCCAGGGAGGCATCGGACCCAATGGCCTGCTGATAGGCATAGAGGGCCTGCATGACTTTAATGCGGAGCGTGCGACGATTGAGCATTCTTGTTGGTGAAGATGTGAGTTGGTGAGAGGAAGAAACAGGGAGTTTGATGATCTGATAACGCAGTCCTGCGCCACTGGAACATCAAACTCACCATTTCTCTATTTCACCATCTCACCAATTAGTAAGTGGATTTAACCTTACCGATGGCGGCGATGCGCTCCTCAGCCTGCCGAATGGCAGCGGCCTGTGGATGCGTCCCCTCCTGCTCGGCTTTTTCAAGCACCTGCGTGGTGAAATCGTAAATTTTCTCGGTCTGGGTGAGGGCCGACTGGCGGCTGCCGCCAATCACCTCGGAGTACACATTGATCAGGCCACCGGCGTTGATCAGGAAATCGGGGGCGTAGATGATGCCGCGCTCTACCAGCGCCGGGCCGTGCACATTTTCGTCCTGCAGCTGGTTGTTGGCGCAGCCGGCAATAACTCTGCACTTCAAACGGTCCAGGGTATCATCGTTGATGGTGGCACCCAGCGCGCACGGCGAGTAGATGTCCACGTTCTGGTCGTAGATTTCCTCCAGACCCACGGCTACCGCCTTAAACTTGGCAGCGGCTTCAATGGCGCGGTCTTCGTAGTAATCGGTCAGAATGATTTTGGCGCCTTCCTTGGAAAGATGCTCCAGCAGGTAGGTACCCACGTGGCCCACGCCCTGCACGGCAATGCGCTTACCGGCCAGAGAGTCGGAGCCGAATGCCTTTTTCGCGGCGGCCTTCATGCCCATGTAGGTGCCGTAAGCCGTTACCGGCGAGGGGTCGCCGGAGCCGCCCATGCTCTCGGGCAGGCCGGCCACGTGCTTGGTTTCCATCCGGATGTACTCCATGTCCTTGGTGGTCATGTTCACATCTTCGGCGGTGATGTACTTGCCGTTGAGGTTCTGCACGAAGCGGCCGAATTTGCGCAGCAGGGCTTCGTTTTTCAGCGTTTTGGCATCCCCAATAATCACGGCTTTGCCACCGCCCAGGTTCAGGCCGGAAATGGCCGCCTTGTAGGTCATGCCGCGCGAGAGGCGCAATACATCCTTCAGGGCTTCCGCATCAGAAGCGTAGTGCCACATGCGGGTGCCGCCCAGGGCCGGGCCCAGTACGGTATTGTGAATGCCGATGATGGCGCGCAGACCGGTGTCCTTGTCGTGGCAGAACACGACTTGTTCGTGCTCGTGCTCGGCAATCTGACCAAAGATGGACGCGGGAGCCAGGGTTTGAATTTCAACCATGCGGGTGGAATGTTTGAAAAAGGGTGGGTGGGAAAATTTGGGTGGGAAACCGTAAGGGCCGGCTTGTTGTATCTTTGTCAACACGACAATACCGCCCCCGCAATTCGGGTGCAAAAGTAACCCGTTTTTCTGACTCCGGCACCCTATCAGCTATGTACAAGCTTATGGCGTCGGAGGTTGCCCACCCGTCCTAACCTGCTTTACGTGCGCGCCCTCGCTTCCACCAATAAATACCTCTTCCGCTATAAATGGCACTTCCTGGGGGGGGTACTGTTTGTGGCCCTGAGCACGCTGCTGGCCATTTTCCCGGCCCAGATTGTGCGCTATTCCTTTGACCTGGTAGGCGAAGGAATTGACCTCTATCACCTCTACGCCGGCACTGAGGCGCAGAGTGGCGTGTATGCCTTATTTGGCCGCAACGTGCTGCTCTACGGGGTGCTAATTGTGACGATGGCGCTGCTGCGGGGCATCTTTCTGTTTTTCATGCGCCAGACGCTTATCGTGATGAGCCGGCTCATCGAAAACGACCAGAAAAACGAAATCTACCAGCACTACCAGTCCCTGCCCCTATCCTTCTACCGCCGCCACAGCACCGGAGATTTAATGTCGCGCATCAGCGAGGACGTGGGTCGGGTGCGCATGTACATCGGGCCGGCCATCATGTATTTTCTGCAGCTGGTTATCTTGTTTCTGCTGATTGTGCCGCTGATGCTGATGGTGAACGTGAAGCTGACGCTGTACACCCTGCTGCCGCTGCCGGTGCTGAGCATCAGCATTTTCTACGTGAACAACCTGATTGAGCGGAAGTCCGACGAGATTCAACGCTCCCTGGCCGGCATGACCACATTTGTGCAGGAAGCGTTTTCAGGTATCCGGGTGCTGAAATCGTTCGTGCGGGAAGAAGATTCGCACCGGCAGTTTGCGCTGGCTTCCGATGAGTACAAGCAGAAGTCGCTGAGCCTGAATTTTGTGAACTCCCTGTTTTTTCCGCTGATTTTGTTCCTGGTGGGCCTCAGCACCATTATTACCGTGTGGGTGGGCGGCCAGGAAGTGATTCGGGGCACCATCACTACGGGCAGCATTGCGGAGTTCCTGATTTACGTGAACCTGCTCACCTGGCCCGTGACGGCCCTGGGCTGGACGTCTTCCCTGGTGCAGCGCGCCGAAGCCTCCCAGGCCCGGATCAACGAGTTCCTGCACCAGAAAACGGATATCGTCTCGCGGCAGAATGTGGAGAAGGAAATTCAGGGTGACATTGTGTTCGACCACGTCTCCTTCACTTACCCCGATACCGGTATTCAGGCCCTGCGCGACGTGTCCTTCCGCATCCGACCGGGCCAGACGCTGGCCGTCATCGGCAACACCGGCTCGGGCAAAAGCACCGTGGCCGCCCTGCTCTGCCGCCTCTACGACGTTTCCGGCGGCAGCATTCAGGTAGATGGCGTGGACGTGCGCGACTACGCCCTGACTTCGCTGCGGGAGCAAATCGGCTACGTGCCGCAGGATGTGTTCCTGTTTTCCGATACCATCCGCAACAACATCAACTTCGGCCTGGACCAACCCACGGAGGAACGCATGCTGCAGGCCGCCAAGGATGCCAACGTATACGACAACATCATCCGCTTTCCGGAAGGCTTCGACACCAAAGTGGGTGAGCGGGGAATTACGCTTTCCGGCGGCCAGAAGCAACGCGTCAGCATTGCCCGCGCCCTGGTAAAAGAGCCTGGCATCCTGATTCTCGACGACTCCCTATCCGCCGTGGACACCAACACGGAAAACGCTATTCTGGCCAGCCTGCAGCGCATTATGGCCAACCGCACCAGCCTCATCATCTCCCACCGGGTGTCCTCGGTAAAGCTGGCCGATGAGATTCTGGTACTGGATGACGGCCAGATTGTGCAGCACGGTACGCACGAGGCACTGATGCGCGACGAGCAGGGCCTGTACCGGGCGCTGTACGAGCGGCAGCTGCAAAGCGAAGAAGTGTAAGAATGTAGCGCGAAGCTCCGGCTTCGCGGACGAGCAACGCGAGTTCTGACGTATACAGCCGCGTTGGAACTCGCTGCGCTCGTCCGCGAAGCCGGAGCCTCGCGCTACTTTTTGGCTACTACCTGTTCATCATTTCGGCGGCCCGGCGCCCGCTCCCGGCGCCCATGGCTACGCCCATACCGTTGCAGCGCAAAGCCCCGAAGATTCCGGGAGCCAGTGGCTGTATAATGGGCTCCAGATCAGCGCCAAACGCCATAACACCGCTCCAGCGGTAATCGATACGGGGGCGCTGCCCGGGTAGAATAACTTCATTGAGCAGCTGCTCCAGCCGGTTCTGCACCAGATCGGTAAGGCCGGGCTCGGTGGTAGCTTCGGCGGCAAAGTCGAGGTTGCGGCCGCCGCCCAGCAGCAGCCGGTTGCCTATCTGCCGGAAGTAATAGTAGCCTTTATCATAATGAAAGGTGCCGCGTACGGCAAGGCCAGGAATAGGCTCCGTAACCAGCACCTGCCCGCGGCCGGGCTGCACATCCAGCTCCGGGAAAAACTGCGCCGTGAAGGCATTGGTGGCCAGCAGCACCTGCCCGGCCAGCATAGGACCCAGCCCCGTTTCCAGCCGTACATCAGCGGCGCGGCTTTCCAGCGCAGTAACCGGGCAGCCGTGCAGCACCGTTACGCCTTCCTGCCAGGCCAGCTGCAGCAGGCGGTGCATCATGCGGCCGCTGTCCAGACAGCCTTCTGCCGTATTCTCCAACATCATATCTACGCCGGCAAAGCCCAATTCCGGGATTTGGGCCGTAGCATCCCGAAAGATATCGGCAGTACCAATAATGGGGGCCAGCAACTGGTTGTAGTACCCCAGTTTTTCCCGGCAGGTGTGCGCCAGGGCTGCGTCTTCGGGTCGAAAAAGCTCATACCCCCCAACGCCTTCGTAGCACAGCGCCTCATCCCCGAGCAGCTCCCGCAGCAGGGCCAAACCCTGCCAGCGGGCCTGCACCACTTGCAGTAAGGCGGCGGTGCCGCTTTTCTTTTCCTGCTCGATGAGCTCCGAAATGCTGCCGAAGCAGGCAAAGCCGGCGTTTTTGGTACTGGCTCCGTTGGGCAGCAGGTCGCGCTCCAGTACGCACACGCGGGCCGTGGGCCGCAGCCGCCGGGTGAAAATGGCGGCTGTGAGTCCCACAATACCGCCTCCTACAATTACTACATCATATGCATCCAGAAACGTCTGGTGCTCCCAATAGGAGAAAAGCCGCTGCGCCATAAAGCGAAGGTACGCAACTACCTTATCTGCCAGGCAAGGGCATAAAAGAGCCCCGCTAACTACATCAGCGGGGCTCTTTTAAATACGAGTTTTGCCGTGAAACTATTGACCGAGCACTACGCGGCGCATTCCGCGCCGCTCCCCGGAGGTGCACTGCACAATATAGCTACCGGCGGGCAGGCGGCTGACATCCAGCACCGCGGCCGCGTCGCCGGCTACAATATCCCGGGTCAGCACCGGACGACCCGCATCATCGTTCACCTCCACGCGGGTAGGACCGGTGGCATTGGTCCGCACTACCAGGCGCTTGGTAATGGGGTTACTTTCGATGCGCACCTTCAGCGCGTCGGTAGAGGCGGCGGCAGGCGCAGCGTTATCGGTATCTGAAATGAGAGCCGGGGCGGCCGGGGCTGCTGCAGCAACGGGAGCTGGCTTAGCCGGGGTTGCCTTAGCTGCGGCCGGCTTGGCCACCGAGGCCGCAGGCTTTACTGCAGGTTTTGCCGGAGCCTTAGCGGCCGGTTTGGCAGCAGGCTTAGCGGCGGGCTTCGTCTGAGCTGAAGCAGCTTGGACTCCTACCAAAAGAATGGCCAGCGCCATCAGCGAAGTAAATGTTTTCATAAACAGCACCCGAAAAAGAGAAAGCTCCTTTTGTAAAATTAAAGAAATTCTGTTGCTACAAGGCAGAAATCGCACCAAAATGTTGCACAAAACAGATATAGCCTGCTTTTATTTTACGGCTCTGAAGCTTACTCAAGGCAGGCTGAAAGCGAAAGACAAGTGCGGCTGCCATTGTCTTTTATCGGATTTTCTTCTAAAAACACGAAGCCGATAACCTGCTTTTCATCAATATATTACCCAGAGAAAATGGCTTTGCCGGGCTCCTGTACTAAGCGCAATCAAGATTTTATAGCCGATAAAGTTGCGTTGCATCCTGTCGTTGCCTTACATTTGCAACTCGATTCCATCGGGGTGTAGCGTAGCCTGGTATCGCGCCAGCATGGGGTGCTGGAGGTCGTAGGTTCGAATCCTGCCACTCCGACTGAATAGAGCTGCGGCTCGGAAAGCCTCTGAACTTCGGTTCGGAGGCTTTTTTCCGGCCTAAAAATTACTAGTACCCTGGGTGCTACCGGCAGCACCCACCACGGGGTGTAGCGCAGCCCGGTAGCGCGCGTCGTTCGGGACGACGAGGCCGTAGGTTCGAATCCTGCCACCCCGACATATTTTCCCGCCTCTACAAAAAAGCCCGCTGAACTTCGGTTCAGCGGGCTTTTGCTTTAGGTACCTTTTAACAATCTGCTCTAGCAGATTTTTTACTTTTCAGTGCCTTGGACAACAACACATTGCCAAATTATTAATAGAGTCTAAAATATATTCTATAAAAGGATGTTAGTAAAGCCATTACCTTACTTTTCATTTCTTTCTCTTATCTATCTTCCTCCACAATGAAAAAAGCTATTTGTAGTGTCGCTTTCCTAAGTTTAGTTGCCTGTTCAGCCCAGGCCCAAATTGCTCCGGGTACCAAGCTATTATCAGGCTCAATCAATTTTTATAGCGCGAAGACTGAAACAACAGGTTCCTCTTCTACAAACTCCTCGAATGAAAGTAAGAATATAGATTTGGGACTCTCACCTTCAATTGGATATTTTATATCTGAGAACCTGGCTATTGGACTATCAGGCAGTCTAAATGGCAGCTGGCAGAATTCCTCCGCCTATATCAATGATTACTCCGGAGGTAGACATGTAGATTCAAAAAGCAAATCTCGCTACCTCAGTATAGGGCCGATGGTTCGCTATTATAAGTTTTTGGGTGATAAAGTGGCCTTTTATGGGCAGTTAGGTGCAGGTTACAATAACACTTATTCTGTTTCTAAGACTGATTATCCTGGCTATAGTGACCAGACAAACCGTAAAGATGGTTACTACGCGAGTTTGTCACCTGGCTTTGTACTTTTTCCAACTGAGAACATAGGTTTAGAGCTTTCAGTAGGAGGTATGGGATATTACCATCTTGCAGATACTAAAAAAGATAATGAAAATCGGTTCCGGACAGTGGACACTTCTTTCAATTTCAGATTCGGTCTCAGTAGTTTACACTTAGGCGCTTCCTACTATCTAGGGCGCTAACAGAGCGTAATACAATGCAAAAAGGCGGCTCCGGGATTTCGAAGCCGCCTTTTTGCTAGCTTATAACTTATATAATACTGTTTACTGTACTACCGCCATCACCTCTACCGGCCCTTTAGCCGGGAAGCTTTCCACATACACCTTCTGCAGCTTGAGCTTTTGCAGCTCGGCATAGCGCTTGATGCCGGCATACAATTTATCCGGAGCCACCATGTAGCTGGCATTGATGCGGGCGCGCACCACGCGCTGCCCGCCGCTGAATGTGCTGTAGCGGTAGCCGCTGGGTAGCGTTTGCGTGGTGGTATCGGGCACAATCAGGCCAATGAACGCCTTTACGGTGTCGCCGGCGGCTTCCGGGTCGTTGTAGTAGATGTTTGCCAGCTCGCCGCGCAGCTGCCCGCTTTCCTGCAGCTGGTGGGCCTGCCGGAACAGGGGCCCAAACTCTTTGCTATCGACGCGGCCGTTGAAATATTTGCCGGCCAGGTAAATGGGGCCCTGCGTGGTTACCAACTCCACTTCCGGGGAGCGGAAGCCACCCAGATAGGCATAAATACCGGCCGCCAAAGCAGCTATCAAAATCGACAGCAGAAAAAACCAACGCGTCATTCGTTCTTAATTAGGGGTATCAGGGGTCTGTTAGCAGGGCAGAGCGGATAATTCAGAAGGCACTCTTACACGGTTAGGCCAGCGCGTCTTTGTACTGCATCTGATAGAGCTGCTGGTAAAAGCCGCCGTGGCGCAACAGCTCCTCGTGGGTGCCGCTTTCTTTGATTTCGCCCCGGTCCAGCACAATAATGCGGTCCGCTTTCTGGATGGTGCTGAGGCGGTGGGCAATAACCAGCGAGGTGCGGCCCTGCATCAGCTTTTCAATGGCCTGCTGAATCAACTCCTCGGTTTCCGAATCGACAGAAGACGTGGCTTCATCCAGAATGATGATGCGCGGCTGGTACACCATGGCGCGCACAAAGCTGATGAGCTGGCGCTGGCCCACGGAAAGCGTAGCGCCGCGCTCCATTACCTCGTACTGCAGGGCGCCGGGCAGGCGCTCAATAAAGCGCCGGGCACCCACCAAATCGGCCGCTTCCCAGATCTGGGCTTCGGTAATATCCTGGTTGCCCAGGGTGATATTGTCCTTAATAGTACCGGCAAAGAGGAACACATCCTGCAGCACCACGCCAATGTGCCGGCGCAGGTGTTTCAGGTCGAACTCGCGCAGATCGTGGCCATCGATGCGGATGGTGCCTTTGTTGATTTCGTAGAAGCGGCTGAGCAGGTTGATGATGCTGGTTTTGCCCGCACCGGTAGCGCCCACAAAGGCCACCGTCTGGCCGGCCTGAGCGGTGAAGCTGATGTCGCGCAGCACCCATTCCTCGTCGTTATAGGCAAACCAGACGTGGTCGAACTCTACGTCGCCGCGCAGGTTGGCGGGGGCGAAGGTGCCGGTATCGGCAATGAGCTCTTTGCTGTCGAGCAGCTTCAGCAGGCGCTCCGTGCTCACCAGACCCAGCTGCAGAGTATTAAACCGGTCCGCAATCTGACGAATCGGCCTAAAAAACAACGCATTATACATGATAAAGGCGATGAGCGCGCCTTTGGAAATGGTGCCTTCAATCTGACCCTGCGCGGCATACCATACCAGCAGCCCCACTCCTACGGCCGCCAATACTTCGGCCACTGGGAAGTAGATGCTATAATAGAGCACGGAGCGAATGTTGGCGCGGGTATGCTCCTGGTTGATCTTCTCAAACTTGCGGAATTCGCGCTCCTCGTTGTTGAAAATCTGCACCACGTTCATTCCCGTGAGGTGCTCCTGCACGAAGGAGTTCAGGGCCGCTACGGCCGTGCGCACCTCCTGGAAGGACTTCTTCACCTTCTCCTTGAACACATAAGTGCTGAAAAGCAGCGGCGGAATCACGGACAGGCTTACCAGCGTCAGGCGCCAGTCGATGTAAAACATGAAGCCCATGATGAACACCAGCTGCAGAATGTCGCCAATCATGGCGGCCAGACCCTCGCTGAAAACATCCGACAGAGTCTCCACATCGGAGATGTTGCGCGTGACGAGCTGCCCGATAGGGGTGCGGTCGAAGAACTTCAGGCGCAGATTCAGGATATGCTGGTAGAGGTCTACCCGGATGTCGCGCACGATGTACTGGCCCAGCCAGCCGCCGAAGTAGGTTTGCAGGTAGCTGACCAGGGTATGAGCCACCAGCAGGATAATGAGCAGACCGAACATCTTGTTCACGCCCACCATGTCGCCCTGCTCAATGCTCACGTCCACCATCTGCTGAATCAGGAAGGGACGCAAAGTGCCCAGCGCAGCCGTGGCCACGGTCAGGAATATCAGAAAGTAGAATACCCGCTGGTAAGGGCGCACGTAGGTCATCAGCCGGCGCAGCACCTGCCAGTCGAAGATATTGCCGGTTTTGGTGGCGGTAGTTGCCTGCTCCAAGTGGATATGTGTTTTAGAATAGAAGGGGTTACGAAGGTCAATAACCCCTTATCCTGCCCCTAAGTTGCAGTGCTGTTAACCCCGTGGGGCTAACGGCTCACAAAGTACGGCATTCCGGCGGGTAGCTGTTCTACCGGCACCAGTTCGGGCGGATATTCCACCCGGGCCAGAAACAGGCCGTTGGCCGGGGCCGCGCCGCTGGCCGCCACCCGGCTCTGGTCGTCCAGAATCTGCTTGAACTCTTCGGGCGTGATCTTACCGCGGCCCACGGTGAGCAGCGTGCCCACCACCAGCCGCACCATGCCCCGCACAAAACGGTTGGCCCGGATGCGGAAAATAAGCCCGCCGGGCACTTCGCGCCAGCCGGCCTCGTAGCAAACGCACACGTAGTGCTTCTCACCGCCTTTCACTTTGGAAAAGCTGGTGAAGTCGCGGGAGCCCAGCAGGTAACCGGCCGCCTGGTTCATGGCTGCCAGATCCGGGGCGCGGTCGAGGTAGAGGGCGTGGGCGGGCGTGAAGGGGTCGGGCACGAGGCGTACGTGGTACTCGTAGGTGCGGGCTTCGGCATCGAAGCGGGCGTTGGCTTTATCCGGCACCGGATGCACCGCATACACCCGAATATCGCGCGGCAGCGCCCGGTTAAGCCGGTACAGCAGTGTTTCGGGGTCAAGCGTGTCGGGTATTTCGGCGTCAAAATGCGCTACCTGATGGCTGGCGTGCACGCCGGAATCGGTGCGGCCGCTGCCCAGGGAGTACACCGGCTGGCGCAGCACCTGCGACAGGCAGCGGTCCAGCTCGCGCTGCACCGTCAGCGTGTTGGGTTGTACCTGCCAGCCGTGGTACAGGCTGCCATCGTAGCCGAGATGAAGGAAGTAGCGCAAGGGCAGGGAGAAATCAGAAAGAGAAAAGGAAAAGCCAGGAGCACAGGCTTCCGGCCGGCCGGCTTATTCTTCCTTGATGAGAGCGTAAAGGCGGGAGTCCAGCATCTGGCCATCTTTCACAATGCTTTTGCGCAGCCGGCCTTCCAGGGCGTAACCGGCCTTTTCCAGCACACGGGCTGAAGCATAGTTGGGCTCGAAGACCACCGCAAATAAACGGCACACATCAAAGTTGCCTAGCACGTAGTCGGAGAGTGTACGTACGGCAGCAGTAGCCAGGCCCCGGCCCCAGTAGTCCCGGGCCAGCCAGTAGCCAATTTCCGCAGAGCGGCGACGGATATCCGATTTGAAGTGCACTCCAATATTCCCGACGGCCTCCCCTCCTACTTCAATGGCCAGGTGTATGTCCCGCTGACTATCAGCTACCAGAGCCAGGAAATACTCGGCATCCTCGGTGGTATAGGGGTGCGGAAATGTGTCGCGCAGGTTCTGCCAGATAGCCCGGTCGTTGGCGTAATGGGCCAGTGCGGGCGCGTCACTCTGCCGCCAGGGCCGCAGCCGCGCCCCCGGTATGGGCAACGCAAGGGTCGGCGTCAGCAGGGAATCGGCCATGCGCGAAGAGTTATTTATTATTCCGAGGCAGGCGGAATCTGAGTTGAGACACTGAGCCCCGCAGCTTCCGCCTGCCTCGGAATGACCGTTACAGCTTTTCGTAAATAACCGCAGCGCCCTGCCCTACGCCTACACACATAGTAGCCAGGCCGTAGCGCACGTTTTCGCGGCGCTGCATTTCATGGATGAGGGTGGCCGTGATGCGGGCGCCGGAGCAGCCCAGCGGGTGCCCAATGGCAATAGAGCCGCCGTTCACGTTCACTTTCTCCGGATCCAGGTTCAGGTCGCGCATGCAGGCAATGCTCTGAGCGGCAAAGGCTTCGTTCAGCTCAATCAGATCCAACTCATTGAGCGTGAGGCCGGCGCGGTGCAGCACTTTCTGGGTGGCGGGCACGGGGCCCAGACCCATGTACGCCGGATCGACGCCCGCCACGGCGGAGGCCACCACCCGGGCCAGCGGCTTCAGGTTGTATAGCTTGAGGGCCGCTTCATTTACCATCATCACGGCGGCAGCACCATCGTTGATACCGGCGGAGTTGCCGGCCGTTACGGTACCATCCAGGGGCAGGAAAGCCGGGCGGATGCTGGCCAGCTTCTCCATGGTAGAGAGGCGCGGGGGCTCATCGTGGTCGAACAGGGCCGCGTCGCCTTTGGGGCTGGATACGAATACGGGCACAATTTCGCGGCGGAAACGGCCTTTCTCGAATGCCCGGTGGTATTTGCGCTGGGAGTTGAAGGCAAACTCATCCTGCTCCAGCCGCGTGATGCCGTATTTCCGGGCCACGTTCTCCGCCGTTTCGCCCATGGTGAAGGGGTGATGCAGCTTGGAGAGCTTGGGGTTGACGAAGCGCCAGCCCAGCGTGGTATCGTGGGCAGTAAAGTCACGGCCAAAGGCAGTTTCCGACTTCGCCATGGCAAACGGCGCGCGCGTCATGCTTTCGGCCCCGCCGGCCAGGTATATGTCGCCTTCGCCGGCTTTAATGGCACGTGCGGCATCCATAATGCTTTGCAGGCCGGAGGCGCACAGGCGGTTTACAGTGTTGCCGGGCACGGTAGTCGGCAGGCCGGCCAGCAGCGCCGCCATGCGGGCCACGTTACGGTTGTCTTCGCCGGCCTGGTTGGCGGCGCCCATAATCACGTCTTCAATGGCCGATTTATCCACCGAAGGATTGCGGCGCATCAGCTCGCGCAACACGTGTGCGGCCAGGTCGTCGGGACGTACGCTGCTGAGCGCACCGCCAAATTTGCCAATAGGGGTGCGGACGGCGTCCACGATATATGCAGTTTGCATTGGTATTGAAATGCGGTTATTCCGGTCGTTGTTGGCTACTTTTGCCGGCCCGCGGCATACGCGGGCCAGTCTGAACTAGCAAAACACAAAGATGATACAAAGAATCCAAAGCGTGTTCCTATTGCTGCTGGCGTTGGCCATGCTAAGCGTTGTTTTCCTGCCTATCTGGAGCAAAGTGGATCCGCTCAGCGGCCAGGAGCTCCAGCTCACCGCCACCAAGCTCACCTATGCTCACGCCGACCCCGGCATGTCAGTACCCACGGCTACCTGGCCCATTGCCGCCCTGGCGCTGGCTTCGGCTGCCGTGGCGGTTTTCGAAATCTTCCAGTTCCGCAACCGCTTCCGCCAGCTCCAGCTGGGCCTGCTGAATCTGGTCCTGATTATGGGCACCATTGGCGCCAGCTGGTACTACTCCGGCGTAGGCGAGCGGATGCTGAATGTAAAGCTGGCCGGCGCTTTCGAAGCGGGCTTTTACCTGCCCACGCTGGCACTGCTACTCAACCTGCTGGCCAACCGCTTTATCCGCCGCGACGAGCAGCTGGTGCGCAGCATGGACCGCCTGCGGTAAACGCTGCTCCCCAAACACCAAAACAGCAAAAAGGCTTCCCTTTCGGGAAGCCTTTTTGCTGTTTCATAGCGCAGAAGAGGCAGGTTAGCGGCGGGGTTGCTGATTAACGTAGTCGCGCAGGGCCTCTACATTAGAATTGAAGTTGAACAGGGCGTACACCTGCGGAAAATTCTGCGGGTCGATAACGTGGCTGTAGGCGTATTTCGCCAGCTCCAGCCGCTGATCCTCAAAGCTGAAGGCCCGCAGCATGCGCTTCAGGTCGTCGGTGCGGATGGAGGTGCGCGCCAGCCCATCCTGCAGAATAGCCAGTTTGTCTTTATCGAAGGACTTCGTGGTGGCGGCCCGCAATAACCCATCCACTTCGGCCGGCGTCATCACGGAGCGGCTGCGGTCCTCGTAACCGGGGCGGTAGTCGTCGTTCTGGCGGGCCTGGGCGCTGTATTGCTGCAACTCTTTTATGTTAGAGTCGAAGTTAAACAGCTCATATACCTGATAGAAGTTCTTCGGATCGGCCACGTGGCTGCTGGCATATTTGGCTAGCTCCAGGCGCTGGCTCTCAAAATCGAAGCGGCGCAGCAGGCGCTTTAAGTCCTCGGACCGGATATCCGCTTGGCTAAGCGCATCCTTGGCAATGGAGAGCTTGCCGCTATCAAACGGCTTGGCATCCACCGCCTGAATCAGGTCATCCACATCGGCGGAGCTCATCAGGGAATTAGAGCGGCGGTTGTAGCCCGAGCGGTCCTCGTAGCGGCCGTTGCGGTCATCGTCCTGGTCCAGGTGCGAGTCGTAATCGGGGCGGCGGTCCTCGTCGCGCCGGTCGTCCCGGTCATCGTAGCGGCCGTCACGGTCTTCATACCGACCATGGTGGCCATCGTCGCGGCGCGGGCCGCGGTTGTAGCGGATAGGCACTGCCGAAACCTTGCGCAGTACCGGCGCAAAGCCGCGGCGGGCAATCAGGATATAATTCGATTCGTAGCCGGCATCCAGAAACACACGGGTCCGGTATTTCACGAAGCCCCGGCCGGCCGGAATCCGAAACTCGGCCCAGTGAAAGCCGGGCTGCACCCGGTCAATATACACCTCGCGCGAAATAGTCCGGGTTAGCGGGCGCCCATCAAACACCAGCTCAAACGGAACGCCATGTTCCGAAACGAAATTTACGTTGGCCGGAGCGGCCACCAGCTGCGCGGCCCATAGCAGAAAGCTGCAGCAAAGGAGTAGTGCCTTGTTCATGGCAGTAGTAACTAAGCGGGCAGCGGCTCATCCGTACCCAAGCTCGCTTATGCCAAGTATTGTGCCAATCTGGAACTATATAGTATTTCTGTATGTTCCGGCCGGCTTACTCTAAAAGCTCATGCCCAAAAAAGCCCTTAATCATAGTGATTAAGGGCTTTTTATAAATATCCATTTGATCAAATATTATTGATCAATCCGGGTGACTTTGAACTCCGTGCGGCGGTTGCGCTGGTGCTCTTCCTCCTTGCGGGCATTTTTGATAACCGGACGGGTTTCGCCGTAACCGCGGGCGGTAATGCGGCTCTTGTCAATCCCCTTGGAAATGATGTAGTCTACCGCCGACTGCGCCCGTTTCTGGGAGAGGTTCAGGTTGTAGGCGTCCTTACCCCGGGAGTCGGTATGCGAGCTGAGCTCGATGGTGATTTTGGGGTTGTCGTTCAGGGTTTCTACCAGCTTATCCAGCTCCAGGGCCGCATCGGGGCGAATATTCCACTTGTTGAAATCGTAGAAGATATTCTCCACCACAATGGCTTTGTTCACCACAATCTTGTCCAGGGTCAGCGTGACGGGCAGGCGGATATCGTTCTGCTCATTAGGCAGCTGGTCCTGCGGGGGCACTTTGCCAATGGTACTCAGGCCCTGGCGGGCCGTGAAATAGCCGGGGCGGTCGGCCACCAGCGCGTAGGTAGTGGCCGTGTCCAGCTTGAAAGTGAACTTACCATCGGGACCGGATTTCGTTTCCTGCAGGCGCTGGCCATTGCGGCCCAGCAGCACCACATCTTCTCCGGCCAGGGGCTTGGTCTGGCGGGTTTTGCTGTCCCGCTCCAGCACGGTACCATCGGCATACAGCGTCACCAGCTTCCGCGGCTTCTTGCGGAACAGGTAGAGGTCGTCGCTGCCTTTGCCGCCGCTGCGGTTAGAGGAGAACACGCCCATATCCTTGGCCGTGAAGAACGGCGCAAAGTCGTCGCCGGGGCTGTTGATGGGTGCGGCTAGGTTTTTCACCACGCCTTTGTCCACCATAAAGATATCCAGCTTGCCCAGGCCCGGATACCCATCGGAAGAGAAATACAGCGTACCATCGGGCGCTACGGCCGGGAAGTTCTCGTTGCCGGGCGTATTGATTTTATCCCCTAGGTTTTCGGGGCTGGCAAAGCGGTTGCCCTCTTCCAGGGTGGCTTTGTACAGGTCGTTGCCGCCCTGCCCGCCGGTGCGGCTGGAGGCGAAGTACAGCGTTTTGCCATCAGGGGAAAGCACCGGCGAAAAGTCATCGGCCGTGCGGCTGTTTACCCCGCGCAGCAGCTCCGGCTCGGTCCATTCCGCTCCGCGGTAGTAGGAAACAAACAGATCCACACTCTGGAAGCCTTTCTTGGCTTCCTTCTTAGTGCCGTCGTTCGAGCGGGCGAAAATCATCATTTTGCCATCGGGCGAGTACGTAGCGCTGGCCTCGTGCATGCCGGGGGCGTTGAACTTGGCCTCCAACTTACGCACGGTGCCGCCGGTCATATTCTGCTCATCGGCAAACTTAATGGCGTACAGATCATTAAACCCTTCGCCGTTGCCCAGGTACTTCTTCCCATCCCGACCCGAGGCAAATACCAGCTCCCTGGTTGTGGGCATAAGGGTAGCACTGAAATCCGCGGACGGCGAATTTAACGAGTCCAGGGCCTGCACTTCGTTGTTGGTCTTGAGGGCCAGCAACTCCGGTATCTGCTTCAGGTTCTTGGCTTCCAGCTCGGCGCGGGTGGCCAGGGCCTGGTTGCCGCCGGTTTCTGCATAAGCGGTGAAGTACTCAGCCGCTTCGTCGTACTTACCGTTAGCTTTCAGAGCCAACCCATAGTAGAAGCGGGCATCAGCGCTTTTCACGCCCCCATTCACGGCTGCTTTGTAAAACTCCTCACCCTGCTCTATGCGGTTAGATAAGCGGTAGGATTCCGCAATGCGGTAGTTGGAATAGGCCACGCGCTTGCCACGCTTGACATCGGCTTTATAGAGCGGAATGGCCGTTTCGTATTCGCCGCGGGTAAAACGCTTATCGGCTTTGGTAGCCTGCTCCGAAGCGCTACAGCCTCCCAGCAGGGCCGTGGTGCCGGTGGCTACCCATAGAATCAGAAATTTCCGCATAGAAAGTAGGATGATGGTCGGAGCCGCCTATAGGGCACGGCTTCCGGATAAGGGGTAACAAGTATACTAAGTTTAGGCTGCATTGTATCCCTCCGGGACGCCATTGGTGGCCGGGGCCGGAAAGTAGCGTTTCAGCCAGGTAGCGGTGGCCGGGGCCGGCCAGTGCTGCTGCAGTTCCGCGTGGGTGGTGATGGTAGCGTCGAAATACGGCGTATCGGGCTGCAAACGACCATCGGCTACGGCCGCGCGCAGCTCGCGGCGGTCCAGCTGGCACACCTGCCCGCCCAGAAGAAACGCCAGGTTCGACTTTTCCAGCAGGGTGATGCCCAGCCGGGCTTCTAACTCGTGCACAAAGCGCACGGAGGCATCAATGGAGCAGCCACTGGCATCGGCTACGTTTTCATCCAGCCCAACGACCAGAAACTGATGATAGAGAAACGCAGCCGAGGCCTGCAGGGCCCGGCCGTGGCTGGTCCAGTCGGTGGCGAACTGCCGCAGCAGGGGCTGCACGGCCGCTTCTTCCGCCGGCGTCAGGGGCCGGTTGGCCTGGTAAATCCAGATACGCGCCGTGGGTGGTAAATCCTCAAACTGAACAAACATGAGCAATAGAAATTTCGGGAGAAAACACGGCGCAGCCGATGCGTCAGGAGCAGCTTATCAACGCAGAAGCCCGCCGTTTTGATACAAAATAACTGGTCCCGGCGGGAAGTTCCGCCGGGACCAGTTAAACAATGCTTACAGGCTTTATGCTGGGGTTGATGCTTAGGCGTTTAGTCCCTCGGCGGAGGCAATCAGCTCGGCCAGGTCAAACACCTGCACATCCTGCTCGCGCTCCTTGTTTTTCACGCCGTCGGCCATCATCGTCATACAGAACGGGCAGCCTACGGCAATGATGCTGCCGCCGTGGTTGGAGCCGGCGGGCAGGCCCGGAGCGGTGCTTTCCACGCCGGTCAGGTTGCCCAGTACTTCGGCATTGCCGTCCAGCGTGGCCAGGGCCTCCTCGGTGCGCTCAATGTTGATGTCCTTTTTACCGGGCTCGGGCTCTTTCCACATCTGCGCGCCACCAGCGCCGCAGCAGAGGCCGTTGGTTTTGCAGCGCTTCATTTCCACCAGGTCGGCGTCCAGCACTTCCAGCACGGCGCGGGGCGCCTCGTAGATGTTGTTGGCGCGGCCCAGGTAGCAGGAGTCGTGGAAGGTAATGCGGCGGCCTTTAAACGACTCGCCCCCTTCAGCCTTCACGCGGCCGTCGTTAATGAGCTGCTGCAGGAAGGTACTGTGGTGAATCACCTCGTACTGACCGCCCAGGGCCGGGTATTCGTTTTTGATGGTATTGAAGCAGTGCGGGCAGGCCGTTACCACCGTCTTGATGCCGTAGCCATTGAGGGTGGTAATGTTCTGCATGGCCTGCATCTGAAACAGGAACTCGTTGCCGGCACGCTTGGCCGGGTCGCCGGTGCAGGTTTCTTCCATGCCCAGCACGGCGTACTTCACGCCCACATGCTCCAGAATACGCACGAAAGCCCGCGTTACACGCTTATACCGGTCATCGAAGGCCCCGGCGCAGCCCACCCAGAACAGCACTTCCGGGGTTTCGCCCCGGGCGGCCAGATCGGCCATGAGTGGAACAGAAACGGGGCGCTTGGCAGTTAGATCAGCCATTATACTTGGTTGACGAAAGTCAGATTAAGTTGAATTCAAAGGTCTTGCGGAGCAGAGCCTCCGCAGGACGTTCAGCATTTTTAAGCGACGGTAGTAGCCTTGTCGGCCACGTACAAATCATCAGCCCAGTTAAAGCGGTCTGACGGCGAGAAGGCCCAGGGAGCCCCGTTGTTCTCAATGTTGGAGAACATAACGTTGAGCGAGTTGGGGGCCGCCGACTCTTCCAGCACCAGAAAGCGGCGCATTTCCACAATGCTTTCCAGGGGGTTGATGTTCACGGGGCAGGCTTCCACACAGGCATTGCAGGTGGTGCAGGCCCAGAGTTCCTCGGGGTCACGTAGCCGCGCAGCAGGGTGTGGTTTTCTTTGTCGAGCTGCTCCTGCGGGTCGTGCTTGGCTTCTTTGCCGTAGAGGGCCGGGTCGAAAATCAGCGGGGCGTTGTACTTCTCCTCCATCCGGTCGCGCGTGTCCATGATGATTTTGCGCGGCGAGAGCAGCTTACCCGTCAGGTTGGCCGGGCATACGGAGGTGCAGCGGCCACACTCCGTGCAGGAGTAGGCATTGAGCAGGTTGGTCCAGGCCAGGTCGTTCACATCCTTGGCGCCAAACGGCGTGGGCGCTACCGCCGAGCCATCAGGGTTGGTGGCCGGAGCCGGCACCTGGTAGGTGGGGTCCATCATGGCCTTCACCTCGTGAGTGATGCTGTCCACGTTCGAGAACTGCCCCTGCGGCACCAGCCGGGAGAAGTACACGTTCGGGAAAGCCATGATGATGTGGAAGTGCTTGGACGAAGGCAGGTAGTTCAGGAACAGCAGAATACCCACAATGTGGGCCCACCAGCCCACGCGCTCTAGCACCACCAGGCTGCCCAAGCTGTCGGGCAGCAAGCCCGTGAGGAACTGGCTGATGGGGAAGGCACCGGCCAGATCTTTGCCTTCCAGCTGGTGGGCTTTCAGGTCGGCGGAGTTCATCAGGAACAGCGCCACCATCAGCACCACTTCAATGTAGAGAATCACGTTGGCATCCAGGCGGGGCCAGGCACGCATTTCCGGACCGGAAAAGCGGCGCACACCCTGCACGTTGCGGCGCCACCAGAAGGCTGCCACGGCCAGCACTACCAGCGCCCCCAGCACCTCATTGGTACCCGTGAGAGCGGAGTAGAGCGGCCCCATAAAGCCCAGCACCCGGTGCGTACCGAAAATGCCGTCAATCAGAATCTCAATGACTTCAATGTTAATAACGATGAAGCCGATGTAGACAATCAGGTGCAGAAAGGCCGGCGTGAGGCGTTTAAACATCTTCTGCTGCCCGAAGGCCACCAGCAGCGTTTTCCACAGCCGCTCGTTTACGTGGCCGCTCATATCCCGGTCGCGCCCGACGAGGATGTTGGCCCGTATCTTCCGTGCCTGCCAGGCAAACAGGCCAAAGCCCGCCACCGCTACCAGCAGGAAGAGAATGTTTTGGATAGAAAAATGCACAGGAAAAATGGGTAGGTTTGGGGTTTAAGCCGAAATATAGTCGTTATGCATAACAAACTATATCTTTTGGCCGCCGGAAAGATTTTTTTACGATACGCCTTGCAGGTTGGATTGGGTTTACTACTTTTGTGCTCCCCAATGGCTATACGGCCTACGAGGAGATGGTAATGTAGCTCAGTTGGTAGAGCACAGCACTGAAAATGCTGGTGTCGTTGGTTCGATTCCAATCATTACCACAGATTAAAAGCCCTGTCGGCACTTCGCCGGCAGGGCTTTTTCGTTTACTACCTTTCCGAAGCGCCACTGGCGGAGCTTGGTCATCCGCTTAACCTGCTGGCTCTTATCCAGGCTTTCTGGCAAATTAACCTTGGCCCAGGTGGGCCGTAAGCACAGGAGAACTATTCTACTCCCGCTATGCCCACCCGTGTTTCTGGCGCCCATACTTCAGGGGCCACTCAATCCGTCTGGTTTCCTACCGCCGACGCGCTACCCACCTTCTCGCCCCTTAAAAAACCGATTTCGGCGGATGTAGTCATCGTGGGAGCCGGTATTGCGGGGCTGACTACCGCCTACCTTCTATGCAAAGAAGGCAAGCAAGTGGTGGTGCTGGAAGACGGTGAAATAGCCAGCGGCGAAAGTGGCCGCACCACTGCCCACCTCTCTAATGCGCTGGATGATGGGTACACCACCCTGGAAAACCTCTTTGGCAAGGAAGGTGCCCAGCTAGCCGCCGAAAGCCACGGGGCCGCTATTGATGAGATAGAGCGAATCGTGCTAACCGAGAAGATTGATTGTGATTTCTCACGCCTGGAAGGCTACCTGTTCCTGCCCGCGAATGGCAAGCCCCAGGAGCTGGCCGATGAGCTACAGGCCGCCCACCGCGCCGGGCTGAAGAAAGTAGAGCAGTTAGCCGATGCTGGGGTGAAAGGCTTCAAAACCGGCGAATGCCTAAGGTTTCCTAACCAGGGCCAGTTTCACATTCTCAAATACCTCCACGGCCTGACGGATGCCATTACGGCGCTGGGCGGGCAGATTTTTACGAACTCGCACGTAGAAACCGTGGAAGGCGGCGCCCAGGCCCGGGTAGTTACCGCTAGTGGCGTGGAAGTAACGGCCCAGGCCATTGTTATTGCTACCAACACGCCGTTCAACGACCGGGTAGTGATGCACACCAAACAGGCGCCCTACCGCACCTACGTGCTCACGGCGCGCGTGCCCAAGGGCTCGGTTACCAAAGCCCTGTACTGGGATACCGCCGACCCTTACCACTACATCCGCCTGCAGGAAGCCCCCGAAACGGGCTACGACCTGCTGATTGTGGGTGGCGAAGATCATAAAACCGGGCAGGAAGAAAACCCCCAAGAGCGGCTGCGCTGCCTGGAAGATTGGGCGCGCGAGCATTTCCCTCAGATTACGGGCATCGACTACCAGTGGTCGGGGCAGGTGATGGAGCCGGTAGACTGCCTGGGCTTTGCGGGCCGCAATCCGCTGGATAACGACAACGTGTACCTCATAACCGGCGACTCCGGCCACGGCATGACGCACAGCACCCTGGGCGCCATGCTGATCCGGGACCTGGTTATGGGCCGCTCCAATCCCTGGGAAAAGCTCTACGAGCCGGGCCGCGTAACCCTCAAGCCGGAATCCATTAAGGAGTTTGTGCGCGAAAACGTGAATGTGGCCACCGAGTATACCGAGTTGCTAACCGGAGGCGACGTCTCCAAACCCGAGGATATTCCCGCTGGCTCGGGGGCTGTGCTGCGCCGTGGCATCACCAAAGTGGCCGTGTACAAAGCCACCAACGGCAAGGTACATGAGTGCTCGGCCATTTGCCCGCACCTGGGCTGCGTGGTCCACTGGAATGGCCTGGAAAACAGCTGGGACTGCCCCTGCCACGGCTCCCGCTTCGATGCCTACGGCAAGCTGCTGATGGGCCCCGCCAATACGGGACTTGCCCCGGCGGAATAAGCTGAGCAGACAACCAAAACAGACGAGCCCGGTACCTATACCGGGCTCGTCTGTTTATGCATTAGCTGGAATGAAAATCCTTTTTTCGCGGCAGACACCGTGCTTGTCGCTTATTGGCAGCCGCTTTTCAGGCGGGCTTCCTCGGCGTAGCTATAGCCCAGCAGCACAGCCCGGGCATAAAACTCGCAGGCCGCTACGGGCTTGCCTTGCTCCTGCGCCAGCCGGCCCAGCAGGAAATGAATCTGTCCGTTTTGCGGGTTGTTCAGCAACACCTGCTGGTAGTCTTCCCGGGCGGCATCATACTCGCCCAGTTTAAACCAGGCCAGCCCCCGATACGTCTGGTAGCGCACCGAGGGGCTCTGCCCCTGGGCCGCCCGCTGCCGCAGGCCCACAGATAAATCCCGGATGGCGGCCCGGAACTGCCGCTCCTCAAACATGCGCAGTTCACCCCTTCCCAACCAGGGGCCGGCCAGAGTAGAGTCCAGCCGGATGGCCTGGTTGTAGCTGCGCAAGGCCTTATCCATGCGACCCTGCTCGGTCTGGCACTGGCCCACGCGCCACCATAGTTCGGCGGCCTGCCGTACCGAGGCAGGCTCCCGCAAGGCCACCTGATAGTCCGTCAGCGCATTGGCATAATCGTGAAACACCAGCTGCTCTATCTCGCCACGCCGCCGCCGGGCGGCACTAAACTCCGGCTTGAAATGCACGGCCTCGGAGAAATAGGCATGCGCCACGCTCCACCGTCGCTGCCCGTACGCCTGCAGGCCATCATCGTAGTTGGAAAGGGCCGTGAGGTGGTCCATGGTAACCTTCACCGACAGCCCAAACAGGATAAACAAGCCGGCCAACACCAGCATCAACCAATAGTCGCGGCGGGTAAAGCGGGTGCGGCGTTTGGGAATGGGCCGGTAATGGCGCTCCGCCGAAGAAGCTGGGCGGCGTGTGCGCAGTGGCTGAGCCGCGGGCATAGGTACACCGTACACACGCTGGCCCTGGGCCCGAAACTGCTGCTGGCGGCGGGCGGCATCGGCCCGCAGCGCATCCTGGCGCAAACCGTGGTCGTAGGAAGCCCGGCGGGCGGGGTCGGATAAGATGCCGTAGGCAACGCTGACCTGTTTAAACTGCTCCTCAAAGCGGGTATCGCCCCGGTGGCGGTCGGGGTGGTAGCGGAGGGCCAGCCGCTTATACGCCTGCTTAATCTCCAGCGCCGAAGCCGTAGTTGTTACTCCCAGGATGTGGTAATGGTTCGGGCTCAAAATACAGCGGTAAGCAGGGCAAGAACGGGACTTTTACGGTAGGAATTTAGACGATGAACAGGCTTTTCCGTATGAAGTTCCATTAGCATTGCACCATTCTTTGTGTTTTTTCCGTACCCCAGATCTTAAACGCATTTATCTCCCTAAAATCCTTCTGCCGCATGGCTAACGACGACGACGCTACCAAAACGCCCCGCAATGACAGTTTGATCGGGAACCTGATGGGTTATCTCGATACGCGTATTGACTTGGTACGCCTCGAAACCCAGGAAAAAGTTAAAAATGCCTTTATTGGTACTGCCCATGGCCTGACCATGGCCATCATTGGACTGCTTTTTCTGGTTTTCCTGAGCATTTTTGCCGGCTTGGCGCTGAACGCCGCCTTTGATAGCTCCTATTGGGGCTTTGGAATTGTAGCTGCTATTTACCTGCTGCTGCTGATTGTATTTATCGTGGGAGTGGATAAAAAGCTGTTCCAAGGGCTGGCTGACAAGATGCTGAGCAATACCATTTATAAATCTGATAAACGCCAAGCCTAACCCTCTCCCATGGCCGATTTGCACAACCCTCTTTTTGAAGATGAAAAAGAGTTTCTGGAGCGCCAGAAGCTGGAATATGAGCGCGCTTTGCTGGGCGATGTAGAAGACATCAAAGAGCAAACCCAGCGCATTGGTAAGTACGCCCTGATTGGCGCCGGCGTAGCGGGCAGCATCTGGCTGCTGGCCCGTGCCTTCCGCTCGCGCCCTGCTGAGGAAGGCGAGTTCGAAGACGAGGAACACTTGGACTATCATCCCAGCAAATCCCTGCACAGCCGTCACCGCCAGCCGGCTTACAACCCCGCAGACACCGCCGAGGCGGATGATCTGGGCTTTGGTGCCGGCCCGCATCAGTACGACCGTGGCAGCCAGGCGCCCGGCCGCCACGAGCGCGCCGACTTGGCCCCCGACGTGTACCACACGGACTCCGAAGACCCGTTCCCTCCGCTCGACAGCCCCATCAGCCAGTATACCACCCGCTCTGCCCGGCCTACCACGCCGGCTTTACGGCCACAGCAGCCCGCTGCCAGCGCTTCTTCCATTATGGCCGATGCCTTCAACGTGTTCCTGAAGTCAGATACCGGCAAGATGCTGATTGCCCAGGTTTCGGCGGTGCTGATGGCTTATGTAGCCAAAAAAGTGGGAGAATATTTGCCTGTAGACAAAAATAACGACCTTGCAACAGCGCCCGCCGCTCAACCGGCCACGCAGGACATAGACTTTACGTATCACCACGACGACGCGAATGCGCCTCAACAGTCTCTATGAAGGCCTTAGCAAACGCCGCGCCCGCGGCCAGAAGTCGCTGGCCGTACTGCTCGACCCCGACCAGCTGGACGAGGCGGGCTGCCGGCATTTGCTGGAGCTAAGCGAGACCCATCCGGTCGATTACTTTTTTGTTGGGGGTAGCCTGGTACTGAATTCGTACCAGGCTACCCTTATTCAGTTGCTCAAAAGCCACTCTTCGGTGCCGGTGCTGCTGTTTCCCAGCCACAGCCTGCACCTGGACGGGCAGGCCGACGGCATTTTGCTGCTCTCGCTGATTTCCGGGCGCAACCCGGAATTTCTGATTGGGCAGCATGTTATTGCGGCCCCTCTACTGCGCCAGAGCAAGCTTCAGATTCTGCCCACCGGCTATATGCTGGTGGATACCGGCCGCCAGACCACGGCCAGCTACGTAAGCGGCACCACGCCCCTCCCCTATGATAAGCCCGGCATTGCGGCCTGTACGGCTATGGCCGGCGAGCAGCTGGGTCTGCGCCTCATGTACCTAGATGGTGGCAGTGGCGCTATGTATCCGGTATCCCCAGCCATGATTAAGGCCGTACGCCAGGCGGTAGAGGCACCCCTCATTGTAGGCGGCGGTATCAATACCACTGAAAAAGCGCAGGATGCCCTGGAGGCCGGGGCCGATGTGATTGTTATTGGCAATCAGATTGAAAAAGAGCCGGGCTTTCTGCCGGAGGTAGCGGCGGTAGTCCAGTCCTTTAACACCGTAGCCAGCACGGCCCTTAACTAAGTAGCCGCATTGGCGCTTAACGCGCATAAAAAAAGGCCCTGGTATTATGCCAGGGCCTTTTTTTATTAGCAACTGAAGCTGAATTAGATGTTCATGGCGGACTCACGACGGCGCATTTTGCCGGCCGGGATACCAAACATCATCTTAAAGCGACGGCAGAAATAAGCGGTGTCTTTATACCCCACTTCTTTACCAATGTCGCGGATGCTCTTCTTGGTGGTGCGCAGCAGGAATACGGCCCGCTCCATGCGCTGGTATTCGATGTAGTCCTGGGGGTTGATGCCGGTCAGCATCTTGAAATACTGGCCTACATAGTCTTCTGACACGTTGGCTACGCCGCTGAGTACCTTGTTCGACAGGTCGCCGCCCAGGTTCTCTTTGATGTAGTTAAACAGGTCAATGAGGCGCGGATCCTTGAAGTAGGTGCTGTTGGTGGCCAGCTGCTCCACAAACATCTTGTTTTTCAAGATGTAGCGCACAATTTCCACCACAATGTTCTCGGTGTAAATTGTGATGAGACGCTCCCGGCCGGGCAGTTCCTGCAGACTTTCTTCTACTACCTTAATCACCAGGTTAGCCAGCTTGGAATTGCCGGTAATCAGGAAAGCAGGTACATCAAGGGAAGCAAAGAAGTTAACCGAGTCAAATACCTTGGCCTCAAAGCTTACAAAGCTGTGGCTTTCTTCAGCGTCGCCGATGAGGTCGAGGTCCGAGTTGGAGTGGAAAAACTTGTCTTTGTTGCTGATCAGGTCATCGTTGGTGATGACCTTACCGCCGCCTTCGCCGTAGGCCACGCGCGTGGCCCGACCGCCGGGAATAAAGAGCATTTCGCCCTCTTCTACCGTGGTCTGCTCATCATCGCCAAAGGAAATATGCCCTTTGTGCAGGAGAATCAGATTATTGCCAACGTCGTACGAATTGCGCACCGTGAAAGGCTGCTGCAAGACGAGGTTCTTCGCTTTGATGTAGCGGACGCCGAGCGACTCTATCACTTTATTGTAATCTTCCATAAACCGCTTAGGTGTGGGGGAGCTGAGTGGAAAACGGGCGCTACTTGCCCGAGTTTATACAATGCAAAATAAGATATAAAAATTCACAAAAACTAAAACCCAGTCAAAAAATTGACTGGGTTTAGTGCAATGAATCTGACTTTTAGGCAATTCGCCTTTTACTTGAGGATTTCCCGCGAGATTACAATTTTCTGAATCTCCGAAGTACCCTCATAAATCTGGGTGATTTTGGCGTCGCGCATCATGCGCTCCACGTGGAATTCTTTCACAAAACCATAGCCACCATGCACCTGCACGGCTTCTACAGCCGTGTCCATGGCCACTTTGGAGGCGAACAGCTTGGCCATAGCGCCGGATTTGGCGTAGTCCTGGTGCGCATCCTTATCATGGGCGGCCTGCAGGCACAGGAGGCGGGCAGCGTCGATGTTGGTGGCCATATCGGCCAGCTTAAACTGAATGGCCTGGTGCTGGGAAATCGGCACGCCAAACGACTTGCGCTCCTTCGAGTATTTCAACGACAGTTCGTAAGCACCGGAGGCAATGCCCAGGGCCTGCGCCGCAATACCGATACGGCCGCCGGCCAGCACCTGCATGGCGAACTTAAAGCCGAAGCCATCCTCGCCGATGCGGTTTTCCTTGGGCACCTTCACGTCCGTGAACATCAGGGAGTGGGTGTCGGAGCCGCGGATGCCCAGCTTGTTCTCTTTCAGACCTACCACGAAACCGGGAGTGTCTTTGTCTACGATGAGGGCATTGATACCGCGGTGCTTCAACTCCGGGTTGGTCTGGGCAATAACCAGGTACACCGAGGCGGAGGAGCCGTTGGTAATCCAGTTTTTGGTGCCGTTCAGCAGGTAATGGTCGCCCATGTCCTCGGCGGTGGTGCGCTGCATGGTGGCATCGGAGCCGGCTTCGGGCTCCGAGAGGCAGAAAGCGCCAATGATTTCGCCGGACGTGAGGCGGGGCAGGTATTTCTGCTTTTGCTCCTCAGTACCGTACTTCTCTAGGCCCCAGCACACCAGCGAGTTGTTCACCGACATGATAACGGAACAGGAGGCATCGACCTTGGAAATTTCTTCCATGGCCAGCACGTAGGAAACCGTGTCCATGCCACCGCCACCGTACTCGGGGCTTACCATCATACCCATGAAGCCCAGCTCGCCCATCTTTTTGATTTGCTCGGCGGGGAATTTTTGGTGCTCGTCGCGCTCAATTACGCCGGCCCAGAGTTCATTTTGGGCAAAGTCGCGGGCGGCAGCCTGAACGGCAAGTTGTTCTTCGGTGAGCTGGAAATCCATGCGGTAAGACTTGGGTGAGGAAGGTGGAGCTGCTTGGGGCAGCGGGTGGGAATTGTGGTCAAAATTAAGCTACTCAACCGGCAGTTACAGCAGCAGGCCCGTATTTTTCTGTCGGGCCAGCTTTAGCCGCCCGCATTACTGCGGAGCTTACGGAATTTGCAGCCTGAGCAGCGAAACAGCAACGGGCCTCTCCGGCTGGCGAAGAGGCCCGTTGCTGTTAACAAAGAAGCGGCCGGCAGGTTAGCGCCGGTCGCGGCTGCCCATAAAAATGCTTACGTAGTAAAGCAGAGTGGCCAGGGAGCTGATAGCGGCTACCACATACGTCATGGCCGCCCACCAGAGGGCATCTTTCGCCATGGCGTGCTCCTGGGAGGTTACAATACCGCGCTTGTCAATCCAAGCCAGGGCCCGGCGGGAAGCATCAAACTCCACGGGCAGGGTAACAAAGGAGAACAGCGTGGTCAGCGAGAACAGTGCTATGCCCACGCCCAGCGGAATCAGCGTGGTACGCAGCATCAACACCCCCGCCAGGAGAATGAAGGGCATAAAGCGGGACACCGCGCTCAGGGCTGGCACCATGGCCGAGCGGAACTGCAGCATGCTGTAGGCCGTGGCGTGCTGCACGGCGTGGCCGCATTCGTGCGCCGCTACGGCAGCAGCGGCGGCACTGCGCTCCGCGTACACCGACTCGGAGAGGTTAACGGTCTTATCGGCGGGGTTGTAATGGTCGGAAAGGCGACCTTCCGTGCTGATGACTTTGACGTCGGTAATGCCGTGGTCGGCCAGCATGAGCTCGGCAATCTGCCGGCCCGTGAGGCCTGATTTCAGACCAATCTGGGCATACTTGGCAAACTTGCTGCGCAGGCGCCACTGGATCAGCCAGCTAACGATCATGGCCCCGATAACGACCAGGTATATTGGGCTTGTAGAGTACATAGGGGAAGCGCTTAGGGAGTAAGATGTTGGCGGATGCGCTCTACAATACGCGTGGTGCTGTAGCCAGCTACCAGCGGTACGGTGAGCACCTGTCCGCCTCTTTGTAACACTTCCTCATGGCCTACAATTCCACTGATGGCGTAGTCATCCCCCTTTACCAGGATATCAGGCTGCACCCATTGAATGAGTTCCAGCGGCGTAGGCTCATCGAAGAGTATTACCGCATCCACAAACAAAAGGGAAGCCAGAATGCGGGCCCGTGACATTTCGTCCTGCAACGGCCGGCCTGGCTTCAGCCGGCTCACGGAGGCATCGGTGTTTAACCCCACCACCAGGGCATCGCCCAGGTGCCGCGCTTTCTCCAGGTAATCGACGTGGCCGAGGTGCAACAGGTCGAAGCAGCCGTTGGTAAATACCACGCGGCGGCCCTGCTGGCGCCACTGTTCCAGCACGGGCCGCAGGGCCTCGCGGCTGAAGATTTTTTCTTTACTCCACATAGGCGGGGGTGGCGGCATCGGGCACTGCCGCCGCTATGGCGCGTTTTGCCCTACCCGACTTGATCATGCTGACTACAAAGCTGATACCACCCATGAGCACTACCAGCAGCGTTTGGGTGCCATGCACTACCAGCGCATACGCAATACCGGCTTCCTTCGACACGCCATAAACCAGCAGGGTGCTTTGCACCATCAGGTGAAAGGCCCCAATGCCGCCCTGCACCGGCGTGGCCATGCCAAACGCCCCAAACGTGAGGACTGCCAGACCGGCAGCCATACTCAGGTTATGGGTTTCCGGAAAGGCGAAAAATGCCAGATAGTCCATGAGATAATAGACCAGCCAGGTAAAGGCCGTATGCAGCAGGAACAGGCCTTTGCTATCCAGTTTGCGGATGCTGAATACGCCCTCCATAAGCCCGCGCACGAAGCCTTCCAGCTTGTTAAACAAGGCCAGTTGCCGCAGCCGCTCCACATTCCGGTACAGCAGATAACCGCCAATGAGCACCAGCACCCCGACAATACTAACCGCCGCAATAATGATATCCCGGCTTTGAGCCAGCGTATTATACTTATCCGAGAACAAGCTCAGTACAAAGGCCCAGAATTTATTGAAATCCAGCAGAAGCGTAGCGCCCAACAAGGAAAACAGCACCAGCACATCAATTACCCGCTCGGTAATCACGGCGCCCAGGGCCACCTGCACCGGAATGCCGCCGGTACGCCGCAGGATGGAGCACCGCACTACCTCGCCCATACGCGGCAGCACCAGGTTGGCCAGGTAGCCCACCATCATGGCGTGGTATACATCCCAATAGCCGGGCTTGTGCTTAGTGGCATCCAGCTGCATTTTCCAGCGGTAGGCGCGGCTGAAGTAGCCCAGCGCCGAGAGCAGGACCGTGATGCCCATCCAGAAGTAATTGGCCTCGCGCATGTAACGCCCTACCTTGCTCAGGTCCTGGTCGCGCACGGCGTACCGCATCAGCAGGGCGGAGAAAGCCAGCAGCAGCACATACTTCAGAATATTGAGCAGTTTTTTCACGAAAATATGGAGCCGGTTAAAAGGAGCCGGTAGCGCAGTGCCCGCTACCATTATCTGGCAAACAGACTGGCACCGGGCACTTTAGAAGAAGCAACGATAATTATACCAGCCGGTTATGCTGGTCCGGAAACACCAGCGTGGGCTGATGCTGGCGGGCAATGGCAAAATCAATGAGGCAGTAGGAGAAGATAATCACGATGTCGCCCACGGCGACACGGCGGGCAGCCGGGCCGTTCAGGCAAATCATGCCGGAGCCCCGCTCGCCACGGATAGTGTAGGTTTCAAACCGCTCCCCATTGTTCACGTTCACAATGGTCACTTTCTCGTTTTCCACCATGTTGGCGGCATCCAGCAGGTCCTCATCAATCGTAACGCTGCCTACGTAGTGTAGCTCAGCCTGCGTGACTTTGGCCCGGTGAATTTTGGACTTGAGAACCTCGATTTGCATGTGTGAAAGCGGGTGAATGAAAGGCCGCAAAGATAGTTAAATCCCGTGGCACCGGAGGATGGCTTACGCCAGGTTCACTACCACGTTATCAATCAGCCGCACGCCGCCCAGCCATGCCGCCAGGCACAAAGCCACCTGGCCGGCCGGCGCGGTGCCGTCTTCCAGCGGTTGCAGGGTGCGAGCGTTGCTGATATCAAAGTACTCCAGCTCAATTTCCGGGTGCTGCTGCAGAAAAGCCTTTACCTGTTGCTGCACCTCGGCCACCGTGGCCTGCTGCTGCAGCAAGCGGCTGGCCAGCTCCAGGGCTTGGTACAGGCGCGGAGCCACCGCCCGGGCCTCCGGCGAAAGGCGCCGGTTGCGGGAGGACATGGCCAGCCCATCAGCTTCACGCACGGTGGGGAAGGCAACCGGCTCCAGATCAAAGCTCAGATCGGCCACCATCTGGCGGATAACGGCTACCTGCTGCAAATCTTTCTGCCCAAAATAGGCACGGTGCGGCCGGCTCAGGTGAAACAGCTTGCTCACTACAGTGGCCACCCCGTTGAAGTGCCCCGGGCGGTGGGCACCTTCCATCACCTGCTCTAGGGCGCCAAAGTCAAAGCGCATGACGGTGGGCTGAGGATACATTTCCTCCACGGAGGGCGCGAACAGCACGGTGCAGCCGGTATCCTGCAGCAGGGTTGCATCAGCTTCAGGCAGGCGCGGGTACAGCCGGAAGTCTTCCGGGTTGTTGAACTGGGTGGGGTTGACAAAAATGCTGACCACGACGACATCATTCTCCCGGGCGGCCGCTCTAACCAGTTGCAGGTGGCCTTCGTGCAGCGCGCCCATCGTGGGCACCAGCCCAATGCGCTGCCCGTTCTGGCGCCACCCTTCGGTGCGCGCTTGCAACCCGGCAGCGGTTTGCAGAATCTCCATATACACACAGGGGCCTTCCGACGCCATACAGGCACCTACGGGCGGGTTTCGTTGAATTTTCGCCTAAAAATGTTTAATTTTGTGCATCCCAAAGTGTGCCCTCCCAATTTTAACCACAGAACCCTGTATGTCTAAGCTGAGAATACTCTATGCTGCCACGGAGATTAATCCGTTTTTGCAGACGACCAAGGTAGCGGAGTTTCTGCGGATGTTGCCCCAGGGAATGCAGGAAATGGGGATGGAAATCCGAATTTTCGTTCCTCGTTTCGGTATTATCAACGAGCGGAAGAATCGTCTGCACGAAGTTGTACGTCTGTCCGGCATCAACATTGCCGTGGGTGAGGAGGAAAAGCCCCTGATTATCAAGGTGGCGTCGATTCCGAATGCCAAGTTGCAGGTTTATTTTATCGACAACGAAGATTATTTTCACCGCAAGTCAGTACTGGTCGATAAAAACAACCAGTTCCACCCGGATAATGATGAGCGCGCCATCTTCTTTTGCAAGGGTGTGCTGGAAACCGTGAAGAAACTGGGCTGGGCGCCGGATATCGTTCATTGCAACGACTGGATGACGGGCCTGATTCCGATGTACCTGAAAACGACCTACAAGAAGGATCCGATTTTCAAGGACTCCAAGTCGATTTTCACGGTCTACAACAATGAATTCGCCCACAAATTTGAAGGCGACATTATTGAGAAGGCCAAGATGTTGGACATTGATGATGAGATGCTTACGCATCTGAAGTCTGCTGATTTCGGCGGTTTCATCAAAATCGGCATGGAGTATGCTGACTCGGTCATCAAATCGGACGAAGACTTCAGCGATAATCTGAATGCACTTTTCAACGAGTATTCCCAGAAGCGCAGCATTGGCCAAGTAGCGGCCGATGATAATCTGCTTACCTCTTACTACGCTCTTTATAATGAATTGGCCAGCTAGCGCCTTCCGACGGGCGTCGGCATTTTTTCTTTCGGCTTCCCTCCTGCTTACTGCTTGCGAAGACCCCAATGAGCTAGGCCTGGACCTTCCCGGCACTACGCCTATCAGCACCGAATTCAAGGATTTTTCCGTCACGGCCTCCACCGTAAAGCTGGATTCGCTCGGCACGCTGGGGCGTAACCAGTATCTGGTGGGCCGCCTGCAGGATGCCAATCTGGGCGTCATTACGGCGCGGACGTTTTTTGAAACCAAGGTTTCTACCGATTCGCTTCCTTCTCTCTACCCCAATGCCCGCCTCGATTCGGTGGTGCTGCGGCTAGGTTTTGAGAAGGTATATGGTACCGATTTCAAGCCCGTTCGTTTCGACCTTTTTCGCCTGACCCAGCCACTGGAAGAGCGGGTAACGTACACTTCCGCCAGCTCGCTGCCCGTACAAACGCCAGCCTTGCTGACGAATGTGAGCGAGCGGTTTAACCGTACTGTTACGGTGCGGCAGTTGAAGAACCCAACCTCAGCCGACGATACAACTACTGTAGCAGTATCTGTTCCGGTCCGGGTAGGGCGGTTGCCGCTGGTGAAAGCCGGTCAGTCTATGACCTATACTACGCAACTGTTTGAGGCGCTGAATACGCCAGGTTTCAACCAGACTACCCTTTCTGCTTTATTACCTGGCCTGGCCCTGGCGCCCACAGCCGGTTTTTCGGGTTCTATGGTTCAGTTTAGTCGTTCTAATAGCACCCGCCTGGTGGTCTATTTCCACGTAGATAAACGAAAAACTCAAACCAGGACCTACAGCATCGATCTGGGTGATCCTAACGCTTCTGGGGCCAACCCAAATGCGCCTCGTTTCTTTACCCAAATCAGTACGGATTTGACCGAGGCGGGAGCTTTTGCGGATTTGCGCACCCGTCAGGATTCTGTTTCGGCAGACAAAACAGATGGGCTAACCTATCTTCAGGAGGGCACTGGCTTAAGTACCAAGCTGTTTATTCCGGGCCTAACCGAGTTGCGTAAACAGCCGAGCCTTATCATCAACCGGGCAGAACTCATTATCCCGGTAAAGCCCTTTGCCAATTTGCAGTTCCCAAATCCTTCGTTTGCTTTTCTGTACGAAGTGAACCGCAACAACCAGGTATTGACCCGGAACATCAATGGGGTTATACAGGACCGGCTGGTGCAAAGTGATATTTCGCCGGCACAGGGTGCGGGTAGTGCTGCCGTAGTAACGTACTACGATTTGGGCCCTACCAACAAGTACTACAGCGTGTTATTAACCAGCTATGTGCAGGCTTATGTAGCGGGCAAGTTGGATGCTGAATTACCGGAGGGCTTTTTGCTGACGCCCTCTGCGCGTAGCATTAACAATTTGACGACGGACGCTGGAGTTGGCCCCCTACTTTCTAACCTCACCCTGAATCGCGCCGTACTCGACGCCAATAATATCAGGTTGCGCGTATACACCTCCAGCCTGTAGAAATACCTTGTTTTAGCATTTTTGTCGGCTGGTTTCCCTGGAGAGCATCTGCTCCGGTGGTTCTAGCCGGCCTTTTTTCTGCCTGTTTCCCTTTTTCACTGAACTATTATGTGCGGCATTGTAGCATACATTGGGCACCGTGAGGCTTGCCCCATCATTCTGAAAGGCCTGCGTCGTTTGGAATACCGCGGATACGATTCCGCCGGCGTAGCCTTGTTGAACGGCGACTTGAACGTTTACAAAAAGAAAGGCAAAGTAGCTGACTTGGAGGCATTCATTGCCGATAAAGATCTGCATGCCCACACCGGCATGGGGCACACCCGTTGGGCCACCCACGGCGAGCCCAATGACTCCAACGCCCACCCCCACTATTCTACCTCCGAGCGGATTGCCATTATTCACAACGGCATTATTGAGAACTACGCCGCGCTGAAAACGCACTTGCAACTGCAGGGCCACGTGTTCCACTCCGATACGGATACAGAGGTATTCGTAAATCTGATTGAGGAGATTCAGAAGCAAAACAACTGCTCCCTGGAAGAAGCTGTGCGCCTCGCTCTGCACGAGGTAGTGGGTGCTTATGCCATCGTGGTACTGAGCCGGGATGAGCCGAATCAACTGATTGCGGCCCGCAAAGGCTCTCCTATGGTAATCGGCATCGGGGAAGGCGAGTTCTTCTTGGCTTCTGATGCTACGCCCATCATTGAGTACACCAATGAAGTGGTGTACGTGAATGACTATGAGATTGTAGTTATTCGGGATGGCAAAATGGAGATTCGTAGCAAAGAAGATGTAAAGCAGACGCCATACATCCAGAAGCTGGAAATGGCCCTCGAGAGCATCGAAAAAGGCGGTTACGAGCACTTCATGCTGAAGGAGATTTTTGAGCAGCCCCGCTCGATCCTCGACTCCATGCGCGGCCGTTTAGAGTTGGAAGCCAGCCACCTGAATATGGGCGGCGTACGCGCCTACGAACAGAAATTCGTGAATGCCCAGCGCATCATTATTGTCGCCTGTGGTACCTCCTGGCACGCAGGCCTAGTAGCCGAGTATCTGATTGAGGACCTGGCGCGCATCCCGGTAGAAGTAGAATATGCTTCGGAGTTCCGCTACCGGAACCCCATCATCACGGAGCGAGACATTGTTATTGCTATTTCCCAGTCTGGCGAAACGGCTGATACGCTTGCGGCTATTGAACTGGCCAAGAGCAAAGGCGCTACTATCTTCGGCGTATGCAACGTAGTGGGTAGCAGCATTGCCCGTGCTACTGATGCAGGGGCCTACACCCACGCGGGCCCTGAAATCGGGGTAGCTTCTACCAAAGCCTTTACGGCGCAGGTAACGGTGCTTACGCTGCTGGCTATGATTGTAGGCAGCAAGCGCGGTACCCTCTCCGACCTGAAGCTGCGGGAGTTGATGGTGGAGCTGGAAAACATTCCCGCGAAAGTGGAGAAGGCACTGCTGCTGAACACGGAAATCAAGCAGATTGCGGAAATTTTCAAGGACGTTCCCAACTTCCTGTACCTGGGCCGGGGCTATAACTTCCCGGTAGCCCTGGAAGGCGCTTTGAAGCTGAAGGAAATCAGCTACATCCACGCCGAAGGCTATCCAGCGGCGGAAATGAAGCACGGTCCTATTGCCCTGATTGATGAGAACATGCCGGTAGTGGTTATTGCTACCAAGGACAGCTCATACGAGAAGGTAGTATCTAATATTCAGGAAGTAAAAGCCCGCAAAGGCCGCATTATTGCCGTGGTAACCGAAGGAGACACCACGATTCCGGCTATGGCTGAGTTCGTCATTGAGGTGCCGGCAACGAGCGAAGTACTGATGCCACTGGTATCGGTAGTGCCGCTGCAGTTGCTGTCGTACCACATTGCGGTACTGCGCGGCTGCAACGTAGACCAGCCCCGTAACCTGGCTAAATCCGTGACGGTGGAATAACCTCTGCCTCCTAAAGCCTAAAAAGGGAAGTGCCAATTGGCACTTCCCTTTTTTTATTGTCCTGCCAACCAAAGTTTGCAACACGTGCTTTTCATTAATGTGACCAGTATAAAGCGTCTATCTTAAACCGCCACTTCAAAGGATTCACTACGCAAAGCCATATGCTTTAGCAACGGACAGGCTTTGTAGCGTTCCTCGTGCGTGTCCTGATAGAGGGCTTCCAAAATATCATACACGCGCGCTACTCCAATAGCATTGGCCCACTCAAAAGGGCCGTGCGGATAGTTGGTACCCAGCTTCATCCCCAGGTCGATGTCCTGCACCGAAGCGGTACCTTCCTGCAGGGTGTAGCAAGCCTCGTTGATAATCATCGTGACGATGCGCGGCGTGACCAGCCCTACCCGCTCGGCTACTACCCGGTATTCGGTTCCTAATTCAGCGCATACGTTGGCCAGCGCCGGGGCATCCGTAGCATTGTATAAGCTCACCTCCAGCAGGCGGCGGTCCAGCAGGGTAGGCACAGCACACAGGCCAAATACGGGGCCTAAAGGGGCTTCTTCGTGATGAAATAGCTGCGCCAGGGAGTGGCGGGTGGTATCGTAAAACAGGGGCTGGCGGGGGCGCTCATAATGCAGCTCCGGCCAGGGGCGCAGGTCGAAGGCCACATCGGCCGCTCCCAGGCGCGTGAGCAGGTCGAAGGAAGTACCCGGGCAAAAGTCGTAGGTATGTTCCGGACCGAATTTGCGGCGCAACTCCTCTTCCAGATGGCTGCCTTCGACGATAAACAGATGCATAGTTGTTTACTTTGGGGGCTTAAAGATAGACTTCCACCCTTCAATTCCTCATTGCTCATGGCGCATACCATCCTGTACTCTCCCGCTGCCCCCGCTCCCATTGGCCCTTATAGCCAGGCTATTCAGGCGGGCAATACCGTCTATGTATCAGGCCAGATAGCCCTGGATGCCGCTACCGGGCAACTGACCGGCAATGGCGACGTGGTGGTGGAAACCCATCAGGTGATGCGCAACCTGCAGGCCGTATTGGCCGCGGCTGGCCTTACCCTGCGCGATGTAGTAAAAACCAGCATCTTCGTGATTGATCTGGGCAACTTTGCGCTGATCAATGAAATCTACGGCAGCTATTTCACCGAGGACTATGCGCCGGCCCGGGAAACCGTGCAGGTAAGCCGCCTACCCAAAGATGTGCAGGTAGAAATATCCTGTATTGCCGTCAAAGCATAGTAGAAAATTTGCTCCTGAAGGCTTAGCTTGCCCTTATCAGGACTACTATGGTACTTCCTGATGGTACATATCCTCTATTTTTATCTGCGTGTATGAAAGAGCTTGGTCTGGGACTGCTCATTATCGGGTTGGTATCGCTACTGCTGCCTTTGCTGGGCATGAAATTCATGTTCCTGACCTGGATTGACCAGTGGGGCAACACCGTTTCCTGGGCTATTCGCGGGGGCATTACTGCACTTGGTCTGCTCTTGTTCATGGTCTATCGAAACCGGGACTGATGCGGCCGCCTGCTTCGCGTAAGCCTCCCAAGCCGTTGCGCAAACCCACTTACTTTCCGGCCGAGCACGTGCTGACCCGCACGCTGCCGCCGGAGCTGGCCGGCCAGCGTGAGTTTGAGGAGTATCACTTCATCGGCTTCGATTTCAGCCAGACCAACCTGAGCGGCTGGCGCTTTAGTGAGTGCCTGTTGGAGAACTGCAATCTGGCAGGGGCCAGCATTGCTAACACGGCGTTTCAGAATGTAGCCTTTGCCGGCTGCAAGCTCATCGGTTTGCAATTCCAGGTATGCCGGGACATGCTGTTTGGCGTGCATTTCGACCACTGCCAGCTGGACTATGCTTCCTTTCTGGGCCGGGCCCTGCCCAATACCCGGTTTGTGGGTTGCTCTCTGCAGGAAGCCGACTTCACGCAGGCCGATCTGACCAACGCGGTATTTCAGGACTGTCAACTACAAAGAGCCGTGTTCCAGCAAACCCGCCTCCTGGGGGCCGATTTCCGTACGGCCCAGGATGTGGTGCTGGACCCGGCTCAGAATGAAGTCAAGCACGCCCGGTTTTCCCTGCAAAGCCTGCCGGGCCTGCTCACGCAGTTTGACCTGGTTATCAGCTAATGCCTCCGGGCGTTGGCCGCTTATGTATTCCTGCCGGAAGGCCTAGTGCCTCCCCGGCTAATTACCTACCTTTGCGCCGCGTTTTCCCACCCGAAAGCGCGGCGAACCGACTGTATTATGGAAAGA
The DNA here is from genome assembly GCF_001280305.1 of Hymenobacter sp. DG25A. Classification (NCBI taxonomy): domain Bacteria; kingdom Pseudomonadati; phylum Bacteroidota; class Cytophagia; order Cytophagales; family Hymenobacteraceae; genus Hymenobacter; species Hymenobacter erythromyxa. The sequence continues at coordinate 3,258,105 of NZ_CP012623.1, forward strand.
GAAGTACGGGTGCGTTTCGCGCCCAGCCCCACCGGACCGCTGCACATTGGCGGCGTGCGCACTGCGCTCTACAACTACCTGCTGGCCCGCAAGCTGGGCGGCAAAATGCTGCTGCGCATTGAAGATACCGACCAGAACCGCTTTGTGCCCGGCGCCGAAGACTACATCCGGCAGAGCCTGGAGTGGTGCGGCATCACGCTGGACGAAAGCCCCTGGACCGAAACACCCGGCCCGCATGCCCCCTACCGGCAGAGCGAGCGGAAGCCCATGTACTTGCAGTATGCCCAGCAGCTGTTGGATAGCGGCCATGCCTACTATGCTTTTGATACGCCGGAGGAGCTGGACGCCATGCGCGCCCGCCTCACGGCCGCCAAGGTGCCCAACCCACAGTACAACAGCATTACGCGGGCGCAGATGCGCAACTCGCTCACACTGCCCGAGGATGAGGTAAAACAGCTGCTCGACAACAACACGCCCTACGTTATCCGCCTGAAAGTACCCCGTAAGGAGGAAATCCGCTTCAACGACCTGATCCGCGGCTGGGTGGTAGTCCACTCCTCCAGCGTGGACGATAAGGTGCTGATGAAGTCCGACGGCATGCCGACGTACCATCTGGCCAATATCGTGGATGACCATTTGATGGAAATCACCCACGTGATTCGAGGTGAAGAGTGGCTGCCCTCGGCGCCGCTGCACGTGCTGCTGTACCGCTATTTTGGCTGGGAAAGCACCATGCCGCAGTTTGCCCACCTGCCCCTGCTGCTGAAGCCTGACGGCACCGGCAAGCTCAGCAAGCGCGACGGCGACCGGCTGGGCTTCCCGGTATTCCCCCTGGAATGGCACGGCAAAGACGCTGAAACCGGCGAGCCTACCGTGAGCAGCGGCTACCGCGAATCGGGCTATCTGCCCGAAGCCTTCATCAACTTCCTGGCCTTCCTGGGCTGGAACCCCGGCACGCAGCAGGAGCTGTTTACCATGGACGAGCTGATTGAGACGTTCACGATTGAGCGCGTCAGCAAGTCTCCCGCCCGCTTTGACCAAAACAAAGTGCGCTGGTACAACGAGCAATACCTGCGCGCCAAACCCGACAGTGAGCTGGCACAGTACCTGCTGGACGCCTTGAAAACCCAGGGCGTGGACGTGCCCGCCGCGAAAGCCGAGCAGATTGCGGCGCTGGTGAAAGAGCGCGCCACCTTCCCGGCTGATCTGGCCAAAGAGGCACAGCTTTTCTTCCACCGGCCCACCAGCTACGATGAGCAGGTGATCAGCAAAAAATGGAATGCCCAGGTAGCCGGCGCCCTCGCTGAGTTTGCCCAGCAGCTACCTGCAGCCGCCGACACGACGGCTGATGGCATTAAGGCCCTGCTCACGCAGGTATTGGAGCGCCAGGGCATCAAAATAGGCCAGGTACTGCAGGCCCTGCGCGTGGCCGTAACCGGCGCCGCCGCTGGCCCCGATCTAATGGCCATTATGAGCATTCTGGGCGCGGAAGAAACCGCGCAGCGGCTGGAAACGGCCATTAGCAACCTAGCCGCTCACGCTTCAGCTTAGGCAGCATTTCTGAATTAAGGCATCCGCCACCGGGGCCGCTCCGTACAGCATTGCTGCGGAGCGGCCTTCGTGCTTATAGGGCTGCACCTGCTTTTCTCTTCACGAATCACGCAGGATATCATGGCTAAGAAACCCGTCAATAAGAAGAAAACTGTCGACCCCGAGAAAAAGGCCAAAGTGCATAAAGATCTGGAGGGATTCGAAATCAAGGTAAATCCGCTGGGCGAAATCACCTCCAACTATTCTATTGAGGAAATCAACACCTTCCTGAACCGCCACGTGCGCGACAAAAAGCTGGTGAACCGCGACGGGCAGTTTGGCGAGAAAGACGAAGAAGAATTCCCGGTTGAGGACTCCGCCGCGCAGGAACCCGAGGAATCAGAAGAGGATTTTATGCGCCGCACTAGTCGGGAGGCCAAGAAAAAGGCCAGCAAAACCGATGACGTTTCCGATACCGCCATGGATACGGTGGAGGATGAATAGTCCTTCATCCCATACTATGAAATACTCCAAAGCCCGACTCTGCAGCCAGCAGGACCGGGCTTTGGTCTTATAATACTTCGCCTGATAAGCTGTATTTATCGGCAGTTTGCTATACTTGGGCCCGAAACCTCACAACCCCGCTATGCAAGCGCACGACATTGACTACCGTATTCTTGGCTCTGATATTCAGGTACTGGAAATCGAGCTGGATCCTCAGGAAACCGTCATTGCCGAAGCCGGCGCCATGGTGTACATGGAAGAGGCCATTGCCTTTGAAACCAAAATGGGCGACGGCTCCGAGCCCGACCAGGGCCTGATGGGCAAGCTGTTTTCGGCGGGCTCGCGCCTGATTACGGGCGAGTCGTTGTTTATGACGCACTTCACGCACCGGGGCGGCTATGGCAAGAGCCGCGTAGCCTTCTCGGCGCCTTACCCGGGCACCATCCTTCCTATTGATTTGCGCCTGCTGCCACAGGGCCTGATTGTGCAGAAAGATGGATTTCTGGCGGCCGCCCGGGGCACTAAAATTGCCATTCACTTCAACAAGCGGCTGGGCGCTGGCTTCTTCGGCGGTGAGGGCTTTATTCTACAGAAGCTTACCGGCGACGGCAAAGCCTTTATTCATGCCGGCGGCACCATTATCGAGAAGCATCTCAATAACGAGCTTCTCCGCGTAGACACCGGCTGCGTGGTAGCCTTTGAGCCCGGCATCGACTTTGACATAACCCGGGCCGGGGGCCTGAAATCAATGATTTTCGGGGGCGAGGGGCTGTTACTGGCCACCTTGCGCGGCACTGGCCGCGTATGGCTGCAATCTATGCCCGTAAAGAAGCTCATTCAGGCCCTGATGCCCAACGGCACCAATGCCGGTAAAGAAAGCGGCGGCGTACTGGGCAAGCTGGTGGGAGGCATTCTGGACGAATAGTAACCAACTGGTTACCTAGCTTCTTCCTCAGCCCATCCGGCTTCCCAAGGCCGAAACCGACCGCAATGCCGCGCTGAGCCCTGGCTCGTGCTCGGCTGACATAGAGGCTTTTACCGCAATAACGATTAAGCTAACCAGCAAAGCCAGCAGCAAAAAGCCCAGAAAACCTAGGACTATTTTATTGGTGAGGGCCTTTTTGGTTTTCTGCCGGCTGGAATAGTAGCGCCGGCTCCGGCCAGATGACCGAGTTGGGGAGTGGGATGCAACAGTGGACACAGGGCGGAATTTAGGGGGGAACCTTGTCACTAATATAGAACTTATTCTATAAGAATTATACTTATCCAGATTATTATCTAAGATAAATTATATTACTCTTATATAGCTGATCCTACGGTTTTTAGCATAATAGCGGTTTGCCTGTGTTAGTTCATTTTCCCATTTTTATTATTGCTTTCCGGTTGCGGAGCTTGCCTAAAACATACTCTTCCTCCTGAATTAGCTCTCCCGTCGGACTATATATATGCCAGATGCCCGTCCAATAAAAATGAATACCATCGGGCTCAGATACTATCCGGGCTCGCCCACGCTTGGAAATATCACCACCTGGGTGAAAATAGATGAGCGTTAGGGTACCTGGCTGCAACCAATGATAACGCTCCACGCGCTCTAAGCCCGTGTTGGGGCCATAATAGCGCCAGCGGCCTACCGGCCGGCCATGCTGATACCGTCCCCGCGAAGCCGGTTGAGTATTATGCGCGTCAAAATATTCCTGCCACCTTCCCTGCCTTTCCCCTTTTATATCAAAGCGGTTAGAGGCGGGTTTAAGCGTAACCTGCTGATGGCCGGCAAGTAAAGCACAGCTTTCCAGCAGCCCTATGCCCACGCACAAAGCGTAAATGCAGCCGTAGTGCCGGCCGAAAAACCCGAGGGAATGGTGAGAAGCACACAACATAGGGGATGTCAGAGACAACAATAACCTCCCCTAATTTATAACTAATCTTTTAGTTGCAATAGAATCTCATCTACGACTTCGCGTGAGTTGCTTAGGCGCGGCACTTTATGCTGCCCGCCGAGCTTGCCTTTTTTAGCCAGCCATTGCTCAAACGTGCGGGCTGGCACAGCGGTGACTTCGGGGGCTATCAGGGCCAAGTCGCGGTGGCGCTTGGCGTCATAATCGGAGTTTAAACTGCGTAGCGTCTGGTCCAGCACCTGGGCGAATTGCTCGGAACTGGTGGGCGGCTGGGTAAACTCTATCAGCCACTGATGGCCCCCGCGGGAGGTGTTGCTGCCGTTTTCAAAGTAGATGGGCGCAGCCGTAAAGTCCCGCACCAGCGCCCCCGTAGCCTGACAAGCAGCGGCCAGCGCGGCCTCAGCATTTTCTATAACTACCTCTTCTCCAAACGCATTCATAAAATGCTTGGTGCGGCCGGTGATGCGGATGCGGTAGGGAGCCAGGCAGGTAAAGCGCACGGTATCCCCAATTTTATAGCGCCACAGGCCGGCATTGGTGCTGATGATAAGTGCGTAGCTTATGCCCAGCTCTACTGCCTCCAGCAAAACCGTTTGCGGGTTTTCGGCCTCAAACTGATCCGGGGGCAGAAACTCGTAATACACACCGTGGTCCAGGAGCAGCAGCATGTCTTCGGAATCGGGCTGATCCTGAAATGCGAAGTAGCCTTCCGAGGCATTGTATATCTCCAGGTAGCGCATCTGCCCGCCGGGGATAAGCTGGCGGAAAAGCTCCCGGTAGGGGCCAAAGGCCACCGCACCGTGCAGAAACAGGCGAAGATTGGGCCATACTTCGCTGATATCAGCGGCCCCGGAAAGCTCTACTACGCGGCGAAGCAGCACAATCATCCAGGTGGGTACGCCGGCCAGGGTGGTAACGTCTACGTGCTGTACGTGGCGGGCAATGCGCTCTATCTTCTCCTCCCATTCATCCAGCAGGGCCAGCTCCAGCGGCGGGGTACGCAGGAACTCGGCCCACACCGGCAGGTTCTGCATCACTACCGCCGAGACATCTCCCACGCGCGAGTCGGTACCCGGACGGAAAGGGTTGCTGGCGTGCGTTCCGCCCAGGGAAAGGGTTTTGCCGGCCAGCACATCGGCCTCCGGATACAGGCTGGTGGCCATGGCCACCATGTCGCGGCCGGCGCGGTAGTGGCATTCATGCAAAGACTGCGGAGACACGGGAATGTACTTGCTGCGGGCATTGGTAGTCCCGCTGGATTTGGCGAACCACTCTACCTCACCAGGCCACAATACATCGGAGGCGCCGTGCAGCATGCGCTCCAAGTATGGGTATAGCTGCTCGTAGCTGCTTACGGGCACCCGCTGGGCAAACTCCTGCCGCGAGGGCGCATCGGCGTAGCCGTATTGCCGGCCCCATTCCGTGCCTTGGGCCTGCCGCAGCAAACCGGCATATACCTGCTCCTGCACTTCCAGCGGGTGGTCCCGGAAATGGTTGATGCTGGTCAGGCGCCGCTGCATGGCCCACGTCAGAATACTGCTAATCACCGAATCAGGAATAAAAGGAAGGGCGCTAACGCCCGTTTGGTGGCCGTTTTACCCACATCACGGCCTGAAAGTTACCGTTTCGGTTGGAAACAGCCGCTTTTCCGCCCCACTCCCACCTTCTGGCTCCTGTGGCAGCCCAGGTGGTTAAATTTTGCGCTTATATTCGAAGTGCTTGCCCAAGTACACGCGGCGCACGGTTTCATCGGCGGCCAACTCCTCAGCGGTGCCGGCCTTCAGCAGCTTGCCCTCAAACAGCAGGTACGCCCGGTCCACGATGCTAAGTGTTTCATTCACGTTGTGGTCGGTGATGAGGATGCCGATGTTCTTGTGTTTGAGCTTGGCCACAATGCCCTGGATTTCTTCCACGGCAATGGGGTCTACGCCGGCAAAGGGCTCATCCAGCAGTACAAATTTGGGGTTTACGGCCAGGGCCCGGGCAATTTCCGTGCGGCGCCGCTCGCCCCCGCTCAGCACCCGGCCCAGGTTTTTGCGCACGTGCGTGAGGCTGAACTCGTGCAGCAGCTCTTCTACTTTATCCAGCTGCTCCTGGCGGGAAAGCTTGGTCATTTCCAGCACGGAGAGGATATTTTCCTCCACGGTCAGGTCGCGGAACACGGAGGCTTCCTGGGCCAGGTAGCCTACGCCCCGCCGTGCCCGCTGAAACATGGGCAGATTGGTAATTTCTTCGTCGTCGAGGTAGATGTGGCCTTCGTTGGGCTTCACCATGCCCACAATCATGTAAAAGCAGGTGGTTTTACCGGCGCCGTTGGGCCCCAGCAGCCCGACGATTTCGCCCTGGCCCACCGTCACGCTCATGTCGTTAACAACCGTGCGCGACTTGTATTTCTTGATCAGGTGTTCAGCTTTCAGAATCATGGATGGCAAAGGTAGCAAAGCCGAACGGGTAGCCGTAGCAGCCCGCGGGTGAAAGCAGGACGTAGATCCGCCCGTCGGGGTTATCAGCCCTTTCCCGGGTCAGCCTAATATTGATTTTTATCATTCTCCCGCGTGATAGTGGTCAATTCCCCCTGACAGCCTGGAGCGTATATTAACTAAGTAATTAGCAGTCATTTACATTATAATAATAGATACCTGGGTTGCCGAAAGACCCTGCATGGCGGGGTGTTTCGGAATAAAAACTACTCCAATGTAAAATCTATCATTCGGCCAATACCCGGTTTCTACGCTGCTTTAGCCGGGGTATCGGAAGCAGCAAACCCACAAAGAAACCAGCCTTTCCTTTTACACCTACCCGCACGCTTTCATAGCCCCGGCCTGATTTTTCTGCTTTCTCTGCCCACCCGTAGCGCAGGATTTCTATTGCTGTATCAAGCCCCTTTATAAACGGTATATGAAAAAGATCTTAACCTTTCTGCTTGTGCTGGGCGCGGCCACGGCGCAGGCCCAAGATCCGGCAGGTATGCGCCTGGGCGTGAAAGCCGGGGCCACTTACGCGAAGCTGGCCGGCAATGACGTGGAGCAGATAGCCGGCCCCAACTACAATACCAGCCAGGACCAACGCAAGCTGGGCTTTAACGCGGGATTGTTCCTTCAGATTCCGGTTTCGAGCGATGGGTTCTTCTCCGTGCAGCCCGAAGTGCTGCTCAACCGCCGCGGCTATCAGCTGGAAACGGAGCAGAAATCGGGCCTCGCCGAGGGCGTAGACAAATACTCCTTCGAGCAAACCCGGGTGCTGACTTATATTGACGTGCTGGTGCTGGGCAAGATCAACACCGGCGGCCTGTTCTTTGAGTTGGGGCCCCAGTTTGGTTACCTGGCCCGCTCCAGCTCCGATACAGAAATCACGACCAAGTATACCAACGGCCAGAAAGACCGGGTGGAGAAGAATACCGGCGACAGTAAATCGGACCTGGCCAGTGCCGACCTGGGCGCGGTGGCCGGCCTGGGCTACCAAACCGAAAGCGGCCTCAGCATTGGCCTGCGCTACAACCGCGGCTTTAACTCCCTGATTGACACCAAAGATATCGACAACGAGCCCAAGGCCTTCAACGACGCCTTTATGCTGCAGGTGGGCTACCTGCTACCCCTGAGTCTGGGCAAATAGGCGGCGCGCTGGCCTAGCTGCCTTTATATCCCGCCCCGGCAGCTAGGCGCGGGGGCGCAGTACCTGGTCGTGCAGGGCCCGCTGCGCCGGCGTTGGGGTGGATAGGGGCTCTACGAGGTTCTTCATCTCGGCTTCCAGCTCCTGCGGGGCAGCTTCTACCTGTTGCTGCGTACTGCCGCGGCGGTAGGTAATGCGCACTTTGCCGTCGGTGGCAGGCTCCACCAACGGCCGGAGGAGCTTCTCGGCATTCTCCATGGAAAGGGGCGTGCCATTCACCTGCAGAATCACGTCGTCGTTCTGCAGACCGAAGCCGTTGCGCTCGGCGCGGGTCTGGGCCACAATAAACTCCTGCTTGTCCTGGTCATACTTAAAGCCCAGCTCGCCGAAGGCCTTTACCAGCACGCGGGCTTTGGGGGCGTAGCGCCAGCCTATTTTTTCGAAGTACTCGCTGAGCGGCAGGGGCTGGCTGCCCTGCACGTAATCGGTGAAGAACTGGCGTACGTCGGGGTGCGTGAGGGCCACTATTTCGCCAATCAGCTGGTCGTCTTCAAAGGGGCGCTCGGGGCCGTACTTCTTTGCCAGCTGCAGCAGCACGTCGCGCAGCGTGAGGCGGCCCTGGGTGAGCTCCTGAATGCGGATATCGAGCAGAAAACCAATGAGCGTGCCTTTCTTGTAGACGTTCTCATACATGTCTTTGTAGGTGTTTTCCAGAATCTGGCGGCTCATTACGGTAAACGAAACGTCGCCGTACTTCTGGGCCTGCTCAATCTTGCTCTTCATTTCCTTGCGAAAATCCTCTTCCTGCGTGAGGCCGCCCTGCAGCTGCACCAGGTGCGCGAAGTACTCCGTTACGCCCTCGTACAGCCACAAATGCTGCGACATTTGGGGGTTGCGGAAATCGAACTCCCCTATCTCCCGGCTGTGCATGTTCAGCGGGGTCAGAATGTGCAGAAACTCGTGGGAGGCAACTTCCCGGATCATGGAGCGGGTGCGCTCGGCATCGGCAATTTCGGGCAGGAAATACACCGAAGAGTACGAGTGCTCCATGGCCCCAAACCCACCCTGCTTATTCACGACCGGCGAGGAAAACGCCGGGAAGTACATGATAAAGTGGTAAGCAGGTACGGGCATGCGGCCAAAGAATTTGGCCAGAGCCTCAGCCATGGGCTGCATGGCCTGCCGTACTTCCGCGGCTTTTACCAGGCCCGTTTCAGAGAAGACGGATACTGAAATGCGGGCGCCCCCGGTCATGAAACTGGCCGTATCGGGGCGGCTGTACATAATGGGCGCATCGGCCAGGCTCACGTAGCTGCTGGCCGTAAATACATCCTGGGTGGGCGAGGCGGGCTGCCGGGTAAGGGAGGTGGCGCCGTACAGCTCGGCGGGCTTTTCTATGGTTACCTGATAGGGCAGCATTTTGTAGCCTTCCAGATAGCCATACAGGCCGTAATGGTTGAGCACGAAGTTGCGGCCGGCATCAATGTTGGTGCCGCCGGGCTGGAAAATGAAGTTGCTATTGTCTTTCGAGTCCCAGGTGTCATCTACCAGGTACTCGATGCGGTCTAGGGTGCGGGCTTTGTCGATGATGTAGACGTTGTTGCCGTCGCGGCTGCTTTTCAGCTTACGGCCTTTGGCATCATAGGCCTGAAAACCCGTGATAAAACGGCCGTAGTCCTTCTTGGAGTAGGAGCCGGGCACCACACTGGGCATCACGTAGGTGGCTTTGCCCTCGCGCACAGGCGGAGTTTTCACCACAATCTTTATCCGGTCGTTTTCTACCTGTTGCAGGTTCACCCCAATCTGGTAGCCCGCCGGGGCTTGCTGGGCCTCTACCACCCCACTCAGGCTAAGCCCGAGGGCCAGCAATACGCATCCTTTTCTCATAGCAGCTAAACCAGTAAGCAAGCGCAGCTGAAGTGGCTGCACGGCCCGAAGTCATAGAAATATAACAGGAAAGACAGGAAGTCGATAGTTGGGTTGCCCGGCAGGAAGAGGCTATTCTTCCCAGCGCAAATCTTTCAGGCGCAGCTGCAGAGTTTTTACGCCGCGGTACTCGTTCAGCTCCACCGTATAGCACACGCTGAACGGGCGGCCCTGCTGGATCTGGGGCAGGAAGTCGCCCAGGCCAAAGCCAATGGCATCCACGCTGTGGTGGCCATCCTGCGTGAGCACAATTTTCAAATGCGAGGTCCCCACAATCCGCGCAGAGTCAGGCTGGGCGTGTACGCCGTGCGACACAAAGGTGGGATTGGCATTGCCGGGGCCGAAGGGCTCCATCTGGCAGAGCAGCTTGTAGAAGCTCATGGTGATGTCGCTCAGGTCCAGCTCACCATCAATTTCCACCGCCGGAATCAGCTGCTCATCCGTAATGCGCGCCGACACGACTTCCTCAAAGCGCCGCTGGAAAGCAGGCACGTTTTCTACCGGCAGCGTGAGGCCGGCCGCGTACATGTGCCCGCCAAACTGGTCCAGCAAATCGGCGCATTCCAGAATGGCCTGGTGCACATCAAACCCCATTACGGAGCGGGCCGAGCCGGTGGCTTTACCGTTGCTTTCGGTGAGGATGATGGTAGGCCGGTAATATTTATCGAGGCAGCGGGAAGCCACAATTCCGATGACGCCCTTGTGCCAGGTTTCGTTGTAGAGCACTGTGGAGCGGGCGTCGCGCATGCTGGCGTCGGCCTCAATCATGTCCAGAGCTTCCTTGGTGATGCGCGTATCGAAGCCGCGGCGGTCCTGGTTGGTTTTGTCTACCACGCTGGCCTTCTCAAAGGCGTCTTCCTTGCTCTGGGCCAGCAGCATAGAAACCGCGCGCTTGGCGTCGCCCATGCGGCCGGCCGCGTTAATGCGGGGCGAGAAGCCAAAGACCAGGCTGCTGATGTTGAGCTTGCTTTCCCGCAGCCCGGCCAGGTCCCGCAGAGCATCGAGGCCCGGGCGCTGGGGGTGCGCGGCGTCGTTGAGCAGGCGCAGGCCGTGGTAAGCCAGTGTGCGGTTCTCGCCGGTAATGGGCACGATATCCGCCGCAATACTCACCGACAATAAATCCAGCAGCTCGTGCAGCGGAGCTTCCTCCTGGCCCAGATGCTGACAGAAAGCCTGCATCAGCTTAAAGCCCACGCCACAGCCGGAAAGCTCCTTAAACGGATACGGGCAGTCGGCGCGCTTGGGGTCCAGCACGGCTATGGCCGCCGGCAGCTCATCACCGGGCAAGTGGTGGTCGCAAATGATGAAGTCGACGCCCTTGGTGTTGGCGTAGGCTATTTTATCCACGGCCTTCACGCCGCAGTCCAGCGCAATAATCAGGGCGTAGCCGTTGTCAGCGGCAAAGTCGATGCCGGCGTCCGAAATGCCGTAGCCTTCTTTGTAGCGGTCCGGAATGTAGTAGTCGATGCGCTCCGACCCGAAAAAGGCGTGCAAATAGGCATACACCACGGCCACGGAGGTAGTCCCGTCCACGTCGTAGTCGCCGAAAACCAGCACTTTCTCCCCGGCGTGCAGAGCGTGCTGCAGGCGGGTTACGGCGCGGTCCATGTCGCGCATCAGCAAGGGGTCTGGCAGCTCCTCCAGGGAGGGACGGAAATACGCGCGGGCTTCCTCAAAGGTGCATACGTCGCGCTGGCACAGCAGGGCCACAATGGAAGGATTGACGCGCAAGGCGTCGGCCAGGTGCCGGACCTTTTCAGGGTCGGGCGCAGGCTTCCGGATCCATCGTTTTTGCATAACTGGGGAGATGCTGCCCAACGGGCGCGCTATCTTCAAAAGTAAGAAGAAAACCGCAGCCCGCCGCCACGCCTAACCTAGCTAACGGCTCATTATTGCGTATTTTTGCGCTCCTTCTGCCTTGCTTTCAGCCACATGAAAAGACTGCGCACTTTTTACCAAAAGTATCGCCAATACATTCTCTCCGATGGGCTGATGTACCTGGGCTTCCTGCTGTCTCTGGCGCTGATGTTCCTGTTCTTCCGCTAAGCGAAGGGCCTACAAACTGTCGCCGCGCAGCTTGCGGAAGCGCTTGCGGGCCTCGGCGGTGTAAATGCTGCCCGGGTATTTGGCCAACACTTGGTTATACAGCTCCTGGGCTTTCTCCTTGTCGTTCAGGTTCTCTTCCTGAATGGTGGCCGCCAGAAACAGCGCGTCGTCGCTGAGCACGTCGTACTTGGGGTTGGCGGTGATGCGCGTGAGGGTTGTGATGGCCCCGGCGTAGTCGCCGGTGCGGCGCTGCAGCTGGGCTTTCAGGTACCAGGCTTCATCGGTGAGGGCGTGGCCGGGGTACTTCTGCACCAGCGCATCCAGGCTGCGCAGGGCTTCGGGTATTTTATTCTGGAACACCAGCAGCTCGGTGGCGGCGTATTCGCGCAGGGCTACCCCGGCGGTATCCATGGCGGTATTATCGGAGATGAGCAGGCTGAGCTGCATGGCATCGTTGGCAATTTCGCGGCTGGTGGCTTCCTTCAGAATATCCAGGTGGCTCTGGGCCAGCTTAAAGTCGCCGGCGAAATAGCTCAGGCGGGCGTTGCGCAGCTTGGCATCGTAGCCCAGCGGGGAGTCTTTGTGTGACTTCTCTACCTGAGAATACAACAGGGTGGCTTCCCAGGGCTCGCCGCGCAGCAGGTACAAATCGGCCAGGGTTATTTTGGCCTGGTCAATGGTTTCGGCGGTGGCGCGGGGCGAGGCAATGGCTTCTTCCAGCAGGGCCGCGGCTTTGGCTTTATCATCGAGCTGAAAAGCATACAGCTCGGCCATATTGCGCAGCACCTCGCCCCTATCGGGCGAGCCGGGGCCCAGCTCCGTCAGTAGCTGCTGGTACTCCGTGAGCAAGGCTTTGATTTTGGTGACATCAACGGGAAACGTATTGCGCACCTGGTCTTCGCGGGCCTGCAGCAGGCGCTGGCGGGCCGCCGTGTAGAGCGGGCCGTTGCGGTACTCGCGAATGATGTACTGGTAGCCCTCAATGGCCGTTTCGTAATCTTTGTTTTGCTGGGCAATATCGGCCAGGTCCATCACGCGGCTGCCTTCGCTGCGGGCCAGCCGGTCGAGGGCGCGGGCCTGCACCAGCGCGCCGGTAAAGTCTTTGCGCTGCACGAACAGCCAGAGCAGCAGCTCGCTGTACACGCTTTGCTCGGGGTGCTGCTGCACGTTGGTCAGCAGGATCTTCTGCAGGGCATCGAAGTCCTTTTCCTCGCGCAGGCTGTTCTGCAGCATGTTGCGCACAAAGGGCAGCTGGCGCTCATTCTGCTGCAGCAGGTGCAGGGTTTCGGCCAGCATCTGCTCGGTGCGCGGCAGCCGGGTATACAGCTGAATCAGCTGGGGCGCATACTCGGTATCGTTCTGGGCCAACTCCCGGCCGCGCAGGTATGTTTTCTCGGCCCACTCCAGCTGGTTGCGCTCCTGAAAATTGTAGGCCACGGCCAATACCTGCTCGGGCTTAAGCGACGCTATTACCCGCTCGTACTGTTTGGTGGCTTCCGCGGTGTTGCCGCTGGTTTCATACACCCGCCCGAGCATCAGGCCTACCAAGGGGTCGTTGGGGCGCTTTCGCTGGGCTTTTTTGGCCAGTTTCTCGGCTTCCTTAAACTGCTTCAGCTCCTGCAGGGTGCGCAGGTATTCGGGAAGAATATTGGGAGATACCTGCGCATCAGCGGACAGCTGACTGAACAGCACCTCGGCCTTGGCAAAGTCGCCCTTGCGCACGTATTCGCGCGCCAAAGCGGCCTCCCCTACTACCTCCTGGGCCAGCGCCGGCGCCGTAGCCAGCCCCCCGCAAACCACTGCCAACGCCAGCATCCGGCGCCAGCCGCTATGGATAAACCTGTTACGCATATAGCAAAGACGAAAAGGAGCCGAACCGGCTGCCACAAAGCACAAACCACCGTCAGGCAATTTTCATTGCATAAGGAGCATAAACTACCGGCTAATACGGACACAAAAAAGGGCCGCACCTCAAGGTACGGCCCTTTTGCTCGGGAAAGCAACGCGGCGCGGCTTAGAAGAAGCGCGGGCGGTTGTCTTTGATATCCGCTTTGTTTTTGATGGCTTCGTAGATGGCACCATCCATCCGCGAGGTACGCTGCACCAACAGCTGACGCTTAATGGCGTTGATATCGGCGGGGGTATTGGCGCGGTCCATTTTGTTGAGCTGCACAATCAGCACGCCCTGCTCACCCTGAATGGGAGCCGACTTCTGACCGGGGTTCAGACCGAAGGCCGTGCCAACGGCTACGGGCTCATTACCGATGCCGGGAATCATGCCGGCGCCCATGGCAATGTTATCGGCTTTGTTTACCTGAGCACCGGAGCCATACGCGGCCGCAATCTGCTCCAGCGAACCGGATTTACCCTGCAGCTTAGCGATGATCTGCTTTGCTTTCTCCTCGTTGCGCACCAGAGCCGTCAGCTCGGGCTTTACGCTGGCCAGGTCAACGGTGCCTTTTTCACGGGTGCCGGTGAGTACTGCTACTACGTACTGGTCACCGATTTCGAAAACGTCAGACACGTCCCCGATTTCGGTTTGCTTGCCGTCGTTGTAATAAGCCCAGCGCACCAGTTCGCGGGCGCCCTGCAGGTTGTTCACCGCTTGGGCACCTTTGTCGAGGCCTTTGGCTTCCTGCTTCTGCAGGGTCTTGTCGGCGGCTACGGCCGCGCGGAAAGATTCCAGGTCCGTGGCTTTGCCTTTCAGCTCTTGGGCGCGGGCATACGCTGCTTCGCGGGTAGCATCGGAAGGCGTAATGGTTTTTTGCACGGCCGCCACCTGATAGGTTTGCGTGGTTTTAGGAGCCGTTACTTTAATGATGTGGTAGCCGAAGGAGGTTTCTACAGGGTTGGGCAGCAAGCCCGCCGAAGAAGCCGCGAATACGGCGTTTTCGAACTCGGGCACCATACGACCCTTCGTGAACCAGCCCAGGTCGCCGCCGGTAGCGGTGGTACCGTCTGTACCGTACTGACGAGCCATGGCCGCGAAATCAGCCCCGCCTTTGATTTTAGCGAGTATTTCCTTGGCTTTGGCCAGCGCAGCCGCTTTAGCAGCCGGAGTAGCGTCAGCGGGCTTGATGAGGATGTGGCTGGCGCGGGCGGCAGGCTGTGCACCGGCTTTCGTGCCGGTTACTTTGAACAGGCTGTACGTGCCGTTCTCCGCGTAAGGGCCATACACTTTACCGGGCGTGAGCGGCAGGTTCTGACGCAGCTTCTCGGGCAGATCAGCCGGCGACAGGTAAGCACCGTTGTAAGGGTACTCGGGGTCGGTATTCAGCTTCACGAACAGCGAGTCGTTGGGGGCAGTAGCAAACTGCTGGGCCAGCTGGTCGATGGTGGTTTTAATGGAAGTGCTGTCTTCCGTAGAAGCCGAAACCGGAATGGTCACGTACTCAATGGAGCGGCTTTCTTCCGATTTGTACTGGCTCTTGTGCTTGTCCAGGTACGCCTGCAGCTGGTCATCGGTCACTTTCACGGCCGAGTCGGAGATGGAGAAGTAGGGTACCAGCAGGTAGCTGATGCTGGCGCGGGCGTTGTTGTCCTCGGCAAAGCGCTTGGCCTCCGCCGACGTGACGTAGGTAGAGAGCTTAATGAGGTTGTTGTATTTGTTGCCCAGGCGCTCAGGTCCCAGGTTGGCTTCGAAGTTATACCAGGCATCCTGCGCCTGGGGGGGCAGCTTGTCCAGGTTGCGCAGGTAGCTCAGCACCCGGTTGCGGTCAAACTGGCCGGTCTTAGGATCGGTGAAAGCCTGCTTGATGCTGGGGTGAATGTTCTTGCCCTGCACCATGTCGGTCAGCTCTTCGTCTGAAACCTTCAGGCCAAGGGCGTCGAACTCCTTCTGGAAGGCCAGACGGTAGAGAATCTTGTTCCAGGCCTGCTCCCGCAGGTAGCCCATCGTGTTTTCGTCGGGCTGCCGCTGGTTCTGGGCAATAAAGGCCTGTTTGGTGTCCTCCAGTACGCGCTGGTACTCATCATATTCCACTTTCTCGCCCGCAATTTCGCCTACGACGTTTTCATTACGGTTGAAAAGACGGTTTTTGCCCCCAATAAGGTCGCCACCGACAATAAAGAGCAGCATCCCGATGGCAACGGTGCCGACTGCCCAGCCCGATTTTTCCCGAATCGTTTTAATTAATGCCATTTAGTTGAAAAAAGCGCGGTAAGAAAAGTAGAATGAGGCGCAAAATAACCAGAATCCCCCGGACATTCAAAGCTAATACTCAGGCCCCCAGACAAAGTGCGGGTGCCGCAGCGTGTAGCGGTTGCTATGGGAGGGTTATTTACGAGCCCGCGGACGTGCCGCCGGAGTTTTGCGGGCCTTTTTTGCGGGCGTTTCCGGGGTAGCAGGAGGCACCGGCTTGGACTTCATACCTAGCAAGCGGTAGAGTAGCAGGCAGCCAAAGGAGAGCATAAACAGCTCGTAATTATCCTTTATGGCGTCTTTATCGTTCTGCTCGATGGTTTGATAGGTGGCAATAACGAACATCACCAGTGCTACTGAAAAGAGCACGGTACGGAACAAGGACTTATCGAAGCGGAATTCCATGGTTTATTCAGCCGCCGGGGGCTCTACAGTGAAAATACCGGCGGGCTTCAGGATTTTATAGCGCGAAAACTCCTGATTAGCGGTCAGGCCGGTGCCGGTGAGGATTTCAGTCAGGGTTTCTACCCGCACAAACTTGTCGGTGTAAATCGTTCCCTTCTGCTTGTTATAGAACAACTCTTCGGTGCTCAGCTTTTGATGCTTCTCGGCGTTGTTCACCCGCACATTGCCGCGCACGATATACAGGTTGCTGTTGCGGTCGAACTTGCCATAGTTACCACTGAGCGTGTTCACTACCTGCTTATCCTTCCCAAAAAACACGACCTGCATGCCCTTGGGGAATACCTGGTCGCCGTTTTCGAACTGCTGTTGCACGGGGGCCGTGAGCTTAATCTGCAGCTTGGCAGAGTCGCTGAACAGGATGGTGACGTGCTGGCTTTCCAGCAACGGTCCCTTATAAACCACCGGCTTCACACTAACCGTCGATTTTGACTCGCAGGCGGTGCCCAGCGCTGCCAGCAGCAACCCACTCCAAAGCCAATGCCTGCCGTGGCTGCTCATGCTGTCAGAATAGAGTGGCCGGTTATTCTACGCGGCGCTTGATAAACCAACGGTTATTGAGCGTAAAGCCCAGCTGAGCGCGCACATAGTCTTCCTGAATGTTGCCTTTGGGGAAAGCCGTGCTTACGTCGGTATTGCCGCGCATGCCGTAGGTGAAGGAGAGATTTACAGCCGCAGCGTCCAGGGCCGTGGCCGAAGGCACCGGCAGGGTAAAGCCCCAGCTGACGGACCGGTCGTAGAGGGTTTGCCCGGCTGGCCGGTATGGCATGGAGGCCACGCTCAGGCCCACCCGGTAGGTTACCCGCTTAAAGTAGCTGTCGACGGATGTTGGATCAGGAGTCAGCTCGCCACCGGCCGCTACCCGGAAGGTATTATCCAGGGGGGTAGTATTAGTACCCCGGAAGCCACGGTAGTCCGACCACTTGGTCTGGCTGGCATCAGCCGCCACGGTCCAGTTCTTGTTATTATCGAAGGAGATTCCGCCCTGAATGGTAGAGGGAAGCGTAGCCGCCCCCGTCTGATCATTCTGCACCGGCGTCCGCTCCAACAGGGTGCCATCTATCCGCTCGCGGTCCAGCACCACTGAGTTAGTACCATCCAGCTTAGAGCCGAAGGTGTAGGTACCACCCACATTCAGATTCAGGTTGCTGTTGAGCGCCGTCCGATAATGAGAGCCTACCCGGAAGTTGAAGTCCGAATAATACGTGTGCTCCCCTACCACGGCAGTAGTGGTAGACGCGCTGATAGACGAGGTATCCGTAAGCAGGGTGGCTTTGGTTTTCTGGTCAATGGCCCCGAAGATATAGGATGCCGTAACTCCTACCGTAAGGCCCTTTGCCACTTTCACGCCCTGCGCAATGTAGGCCTGGCTCAGGCTGCCCGTGCCCTCATACTGCTTCAGCGAGCGGGCATTAGGGTCTCCCTCAACCTTATCAATGGTTTTTGCCTCGAAGTCAACTACGCTATACGGCCGAAGACCCAGTGAAGCCGCCCACCGGCTAGACAGCGGCACGGCCAATACCATATAGCCCAGCGTTGCACTCCCGTCTTTCTGCGAGGCCACGTTGTTCTTCACCGTTTTGTACTGACCATTCAGACCCAGCTCAAAGGTGGTGCGCGTGGTATAGAACAGCATAGCGGGGTTCTGGTCGTTCACGTGGGACCCATTAGGAGCAGCCAGGCCGGCGCCTCCCATGCCCTGCTGACGAATGCCGCCGGTATTGGGCACTTCATCGCCCAGCCCCAAACGGGAATAGGGAGAGTTACCGAGACCTTGTCCCTGGCTGCGTGGAGCGGCCAGCGCACTGAGTACTACCAAGCCAACGAAGCCGGCGAATTTCTTACTTGACATTATGCACCAGAATTCGGTGAAGCCCGAGCAGAACCAACTCGGGAATTGCAAAGATGCGTCCTTTCAGCCGCGGTTCAAAGAAAGGCCCGTCGCCACCGGTCAGAACGGCCGCCAGATGCGGGCTTTGATGCCGGTACGCGGCCAGTATTCCATTTATTTCGGCCACCATGCCATTCACCACGCCACTGCGAATGGCCGACTGCGTATCGGTGCCGGTAAGCGGCACCGCTTCTGCCAGCGAGGGTGCCGTTACCAACGGCAGCCGTCCCGTGAAAGTATGCAGGGCCTGAAACCGCAGCTGCAGCCCCGGCGCAATACTCCCCCCCCGAAACGTGTGGCCGCCTTCCACCCAATCCGCTTTCAGCGCTGTTCCCGCATCGAGAATAAGCGCGTCCTGCCGGGGGAAAAGGGTGGCGGCTCCCACGGCCGCGGCTAAACGGTCAGCCCCCAGCGTGTGGGGCGTGGCGTAAGCATTTTGGAGAGGGATGGGAGTAGCGGCGGGAGCAAAAGGCAGCACCGTTCCACGAACGTAGGGCTTCAGTTCCTTCACCCACTCCTCTACCGGGCGAGCCGAAACCGTGGCAATAATAGCATGATCCGGACGCAGGCGGGAAACCATTTCCACTACCTGTTCCGGGAGCAGCCCGGCCTCCTGTTGCACCAACTCACCCTCCACAAAATAGCCCAGCTTTGCCGCTGTGTTACCAATGTCGAGGGTGAGTAAGTGCATAGAAGGCAGAAGATGTTGCCAAGAGGAGTCGGCAACCCGGTACAGGGTTGCTTTCTACATGAAATATTTCAGGCGGATAACCTCTTTCTCCGACAGGAAACGCCACTTGCCGCGGGGCAGGTCCTTCTTCGTCAGGCCAGCGTACTGCACGCGGTCCAGGGTTACCACATCATACCCCAGGTGTTCGAAAATGCGGCGCACAATTCGGTTACGACCAATGTGAATCTCAACCCCCACAAAATGCGGGTTGCCCGCCACTACGGCCACGTCATCCACCTCGGCCTTGCCGTCTTCCAGCTCCACCCCGGCCGTAATCAGCTTCAGGTGCTCCTCCGTCAGGGGCTTATCCAGCTCTACCTGATAGATTTTCTTGTTTTTGTGCGAGGGGTGCGAGAGTTTCTGCGCCACTTCGCCATCGTTGGTGAATAGCAGCAGGCCCGTGGTATTGCGGTCCAGGCGGCCTACCGGGAAAATACGCTCTTTCGAGGCGCTGGCCACCAGCTCCATTACCGTCCGGCGACCTTCGGGGTCTTCCGTGGTAGTGATGAAGTCCTTGGGCTTATTCAGCAGCACATACACCAGCTTTTCCCGGTTCAGATTGGTTTTGCCGTACTGTACCGTATCGGTGGGTTTCACCTTGTAGCCCAGTTCGGTAATTACCTCACCGTTTACCTTAATTTCGCCCGCTACAATCAGCGAGTCGGCCTCGCGGCGGGAGCAGATACCGGCGTTGGCGATGTAGCGGTTCAGGCGGATTTCGTCGGAGTTGACTTCCTCTTCCTCGCGGCGGCGCTTGTTGCCCCGGTTTTTATCGTCTTCGTAAAACTTGAGGTTCTTGTACTCTGGGGCTTCGCCAGCAACTTCGCCGTACTTCAGCTTGCCCGCGCGGTTAGAAGGAACATCCCGGCCGGCGCGCTTATCAGCTCCGGCTGGGCGTGCGTCGCGCTTTTCGAAAGGCCGCTCGCTTCTTTCGCCATACGGGCGTGCTTCGCGCTTGTCGCCGTACGAAGGACGGTCTTTGCCGGCATCACCGTATGGGCGCGCCTCACGCTTGTCCCCGTAAGGCCGGACTTCCCGCTTGTCGCCATATGGGCGCGCCTGCGGCCGGTCGCCGTAAGCCGGGCGGCTGCCACTCTCATTTCGGTCGCCATAAGGGCGGCTTCCGCTGTCTTTGCGGTCTGAGGATGGACGGCTGCCAAAGGCGGGCCGCTCCCCAAAGCTGCGGGGGCCGGCACCACCTTCGCGGCGGTCAGGCGCACTACGAGGCCGCTCCCGCTCAAACGTGCCTTCATCCGGACGACCCCGAAAATCAAAGGGACGGGCAGGACGGATTTCACGGTCCGGACCCAGGTCCGCGCCACGCTCCGGAGCCCGATATTCGTCGTTATCGAAAGCCTTTTGTGGGGCCGCAGCCGGTGCCGGGTTGGGGCCTACTTTATTGAATTTGCGGTTCCGCTCGCCCCGGTCGCCGCGGGGAACGGCGGGCTTATCCTCGTGCCGGTATGGCTGGCCGGCCCAGGTACCTTTAGGCTCAAAGGGTTTCACCGGGCGCTCATCCCGATAGCCGGAATTGGTTTCGCGGCGGTCATCATAGGAACGGCGCGGGGCATCCCGGTCGAAGTCGCGCTTGGGCGCAAACTTCTTGTCGCCGTAGCCACCAGCACCACCAAATTTCTTGGGGCCACCGTAGCTGCCCTGCCCACCCTGGGGCGGACGGCCAAAGGCCGGGCGGGAGCTGAAGTCACCGCCCCGGGGGCTGAGTTGCCACCAAAGCGGCGCTCATTACCAGCGCCGCCTTCTGAGCGGCGGGGGGAGGAGAAGTTGCGGGAGTTGTCGGAGCCTCTGGAAGGACCGGAAGGGCGGCTGCCCGTGCGGCCCCGGCTGCCGGGAGTGTCGTCGGAGAAATGTTTCTTGCCCATAAGTGCAGGCTTGCGTGCCGTATCGCTACGGTACCGATTCAAAAAGGGTACTAAAAAAATCAGGTTTTCGAAGAAACGAAAACTCGGAGAAAACAGTGCCCGGACCAGCGGCGCAGCCCCAAGTGGGCAGCCGGCCGATAGTCCGGGCAAGTAAGTATGAGCGGCAGAAATTAGTCGCGCCGAGCCATTTTGGCTTCAATGGAATGCTGGGTGTGCGGTACGGCCCGCAAGCGCTCCTTGGGAATGAGCTTGCCCGTGCCGATGCACACGCCATAAGTGCCGTTTTTGATGCGCACCAGCGCATTTTCCAACTGCTGGATGAATTTCATCTGCCGGGCGCCCAACTGGTTCAGGCTTTCCTTTTCAGCGGTATCAGCACCATCTTCCAACACTTTGGAGGAAGAAGCGGTGTTGTCCGTACCCGAATCGTTCTTGCGGCTCAGTGTTTCTTTGATGAAAGCTACTTCCTTGCGGGCAGCGGTGAGTTTGTCTTGAATAATCGCCTCAAACTCGGCCAGTTCTTCCCTGGAATAGCGTAGGGTTTCTTCACTCATGGGAACAGGGAATTGATTATAAGTGGGTTAGCAAAATACCGGATAGTCTGACTAGAGCTAGATATGACTTAACAGCAGGCGTTTCAATTTAGTTTGAAGTTGAAGCGTATGCAAGCGTCATCTCGGCCTTTCTTAACCGACCCCGGTTTTAATACGGCCGCAAAGCTACGCTTTTGTTGGGAACAGCCAGCTTTTTGCCCTGGCTTTGGCTTCGCTTTCCCTGCTTAACTGCTTAGAAGCCTAGCATATGAATGGCGGCCACGGCACCTTCCACTCCTTTGTTGCCGTGCTTGCCGCCCGCCCGGTCCCAGGCCTGCTCCAGAGTATTGGTGGTCACCAGACCAAAAATGACGGGCTTGTTGAACTTCAGCCCTACCAGAGTGATGCCCTGGGCAACGGCATTATTGATATAGTCGTCGTGCTTGGTTTCGCCCTGAATAACCACACCCAGACATATAACGGCATCAATCTCCTCGTGCTGGGCCAGCAACTGGGCACCCAAGGTCAGCTCGAAGCTTCCGGGTACGGTGTTGCGGTAGATATTCTCCGCTTTGGCACCATGCTTCAAAAGGGTATCGTAAGCGCCCTGGCTGAGCACGTCGGTTATCTCGCGGTTCCACTCGGCTACTACCAGCCCAAATTTCTTCTCGCTGATGTCAATAAAGTGGTCGGAAGTATAGTCGCTGAGGTTTTTGAGGGAAGTGGCCATGCGGGCTTGTTCGTCTGGTCTGAATCGTAAACTAAAACTGCGCCCCTCCTCACGGAAGAGCGCAGCTTCTAATGCCTTTTTTGGGGCTTATTTGCCGCCGGCCAGGCCCTGGGCGCGGGCTTTGTACTGTTTGGCCTCGTTGGCTTCGGCAGCGGCCGGATAATCGGTCAGAATCTTATCATATACCGCTACGGCTCCGGCATAGTCCTTTGCCAGCTCCAGGGCGGCAGCCTCTTTCAGCAGATAGCTCGGCGAGAAGTATTCGTTGGCTTTGTAGTCGGCCGCCTTCTCATACAGGTCAGCGGCTTCCTTGGTTTTGCCCAGCTCCAGGTTAGCGTCACCCTGCAATGCATAGGCGCGGGCTTGCACCAGCTCGTCATCGGAGCTGAAGTCCTGCAGATAATCAATAGCCTGCTGGAATTTGCCTTCTTTCAAAGAGGCGGCGCCGGCGTAAAAGTTTGCCAGGTTGCCGGCTTTGGTGCTGCCGTACTCGGAAGCTACTGCTTCCAGACCTTCGTACTGACCGTCGCCTTTCATGGCTTTCTTCACGGAATCAGCTTCCCAGTAATTAACAGCCTGAAAAAGAGCAGCTTGCGCTTTCTCATCCTGCTTATTACGCCAAGTATACCAGCCAAAAGCCCCTACTACTGCCAGAATCACCACGGTTAGAATGCCGAGCAGGAGATTCTTGTTGCTGCGCACGAAATCTTCCGAGCCTGCCAGGCGGGCAGCCAGGGCATCCGGATCTTCAAACAGCGGGTGCTCCGGATTGAGGGCTTCCGGATTAGGCTGCGTGGGGTCTGCAGGCTCCTGGTTTACCTGGCTGCGGTTCAGCGGACTGTTCCGCGTGTAGGGAATCTTTGACATTACTTGATTTCAGAAAAGCGGCCGTGAAGCCGGTTAGTACTCCGCTCGGTAATTAGTCGCGGATATAAGGATAGTCCTGCTGTACATACACGTCCTTGAACAGCTCATCGGCGGTGGGGTACGGGGAGTTCTCAGCAAACTCTACCGACTCCTGAACCTGCGCTTTGATCTTTTCATCAATAGCGGCCAGTTCTTCTTCGGTCGCCATGTTGTTGGTAAGGATGGTGTGGCGTACCGACTCGATGGTGTCGCGGGAGCGGTAGTCCTCCAGCTCTTCCTTGGTGCGGTACTTGGCGGGGTCACTCATGGAGTGGCCCTTGTAGCGGTAGGTTTTGAACTCCAGGAACGTGGGGCCTTCGCCGGCACGGGCGCGCTCCGCGGCGCGGGCCACGGCGTTGTGCACGTCTTCCACGCTCATGGCATTCACCGGCTCCGAAGGCATGTCGTAGGCTTCGCCTATGGTATACAGCTCCGTGACGTTAGAAGTACGCTGCACGGATGTACCCATGGCGTAGCCGTTGTTCTCTACTACAAAGATAACCGGCAGCTTCCACAGCATGGCCATGTTAAAGGCTTCGTGCAGGGCACCCTGGCGCACGGCACCATCACCCATGTAGCAGATGCAGAGGTTGCCGGTCTTGTTGTATTTCTCAGCGAAGCCAATGCCGGCACCCATCGGAACCTGCGCGCCTACAATGCCGTGGCCGCCCACAAAATTCACGTTCTTATCGAACATGTGCATAGAGCCGCCTTTGCCTTTGGAGCAACCGGTAGCTTTCGCAAACAGCTCGGCCATGATGGCATTAGGCGAGGTGCCCAGCGCCAGGGGATGCGCGTGGTCACGGTAAGCCGTAATCCACTTATCACCCTTGGTCAGGGCTGATACCGCCCCGGCAACGCACGCTTCCTGACCAATGTAGAGGTGGCAGAAGCCCTTTATCTTTTGCTGGCCGTATAGCTGGCCAGCTTTCTCTTCAAACTTGCGCATGAGCATCATTTGCTCATACCACTGCATATAAGTCTCCTTCGGAAACTGTGGCTTGTCCGTAGTGGTAGCTCTCGGAGCCGCAGCATGCGGATCACCAGCCGGTGGCATAACCGGATCAGGTTGTTTTACCGTATCCGGGGTTACCTTCTTGTCTTTACCTGCAGCTTTCGGAGCCGACGATTTTTTCGCCGAATTGGAAGCCTTTGGGGTAGCCTTTACTTTCGTCTCCGCCATCTTGCTTTCGGTTGTTCGCGTTTGGGATGCGAAAGTACGTAAAAGGATTGCAATTCCGAACCGAATGATACTGGATAGTCTATACCTATTATTCTTCAAAAACTACGATGAAGCCTCGCTCCGGCTGTCTCCGCATATCAACTGTTTCGTGGGAGACAATGGTAGTGGCAAGACTAATCTGCTGGATGCTATCCATTATCTGTGTTTGACGAAAAGTGCCTTTACCTCCTCCGATGCCCAGAGCATTAAGCAGGGAGAGGAGTTCTTTGTAGTGAAGGGGCGGTTTCGCACCCCTCCTGCGGATACCTTGGAAACCATACAATGCAGTTTGCGCGCCGGCCAGAAGAAAGCCCTGACGCACGACAAGCAACCCTACGAACGGATATCAGACCACATAGGAAAATACCCGGTGGTCCTGATTTCTCCTTACGACACGGACTTGATTCGGCAGGGTAGTGAGGAGCGACGCAAGTTTTTCGACAGCTTTATTTCGCAGCTGGACCACGCTTATCTGGAGTTGCTGATCCGCTACTCCCACTTGCTCAAGCAACGTAACTCTTTGCTCAAACTGGCCGCCGAGCGCCAGAGCGGTTATGACCGGGACTACCTGCTGGTGCTGGACGAACAGCTGGCCCCCCTTGGCGAGCAACTTACTCAGCAACGACTACAGTTCCTGGCGGAGTTCACCCCTATTTTTCAGCGGCACTACGAGCAACTGGCCGATGGCCGGGAGCAAGTGACCCTGGAATATAAAAGCCAGCTCAGCGACGCTGACTTTGGTAAGCTCCTTCGCTTAAATGAGCGCAAGGACCTGATCCTCCAGCGCACCACCATCGGCCCTCACAAGGACGACTTTGTCTTTCTGATGGATGGTATGCCCGTGAAGAGCTACGGCTCCCAGGGTCAGCAAAAGTCTTACGCCATTGCATTAAAGCTGGCCCAGTTTGAAATGGCTGCGGCCCGCAAAGGCCACAAACCCCTGCTGCTGTTGGATGATATTTTTGACCGCCTGGATGAGCGGCGCATTACCCGACTATTGCAGCTGGTAGCTGACCACACCTTCGGCCAGGTTTTCTTGACCGATACTCACCTGGAGCGCACCGACCGGATTCTGGCTTCGCTCTCGGAACAGGTGAGTCGGTTTTTGGTGGAGCGTGGTACTGTCCGTGCTTTATAAAGTTAGAAGGCCTTCATTCTCCCCTATCTTTGCTGTTCAGCTTCTCAGCGTAATTCCGCGCGTTAAAATACCACTTCACTTTGAAAAAGCATAATTCGAACCCAAATTCTCGTCAGGGGGATATTGTGCCTTTGAAGGACGGTATTACGGCATTGCTTAAGGCTTACCGGTTGCAGGGCAAATTGAATGAGGTAACCGTAGTAGCCAGTTGGGAGCGGGTAATGGGCAAGGCGGTGGCTATGAAAACCCAACAGGTATATGTGAGCAACGGCAAACTGTTTGTGCGCCTGAGCTCGGCCCCTCTCAAGCATGAGCTGGTGATGGCTAAGACCCGGGTGCTGGATATTATCAATGCCGAAGTGGGTGAGCAGGTTATTTCAGAAGTCATCTTCTTATAGCCGTTTCGGCTACCCGGCTTTTTTCTACTTTATTCAGCAGCCCACTGCCGCAGTGCTCATATAGCCTGGTCTTCCCAGGTTTGTCTTATCCTGCATTGATCTACTCTCCCTTTGCCCACTTAGAGCGAGGGGTTGTTTTTCTATTATAGGCAGTTCACTACTCGCCTTTAGGCTGCTACCTGGCCTTCCTATTCCTCCCTCCTTTTATTCAAGGCAGACGCGGCTCCACCCCGCTTTTTACGACCTCATCTGGTTGTGCTGTTTTCTTCGGGCCTCACCCAAGACAGGCTTCTCTGCAGAGTAGATTAACTCCCCCTTCCGGCTTGTTGCCTCATCCCATATTACCGCCTTTATCCTGGGTAGTCTAGCCCTTCTATTGGCTTTATACTACCCCACTTTCTCCCTTTCCTTTGGCAGCTACTGTGCCTAGTGTGGATCGGTTTGACTATCCCTTTTTTCGGATTTTAGCAGAAGCTTCCTGGTGCCTTTTGGCCGTTAACCTGTCCCTCCAGCTTAGGCAAAACTTCTATACACTGCTTTCGATATCCTCGCTCTTCTCCCCCTACCAGCTCTTATCCTAGTCATATCCGCCCTCCTTTACCTGATTACTTATCTCCCTATTTCCCCCCCTTCAATTACCAGCCTGCTATTACGCTGTCCGCTACTGCAGTTGTACAAAAATGTTTCACGTGGAACATTTTTGTTAGCGTGGACCATACACTTTAAGCAGCAACTCATTGTAAGCCTCTAACAGTGCTATGTACTTGTTTTGGAGGACCATTAGCTGCTTGGCATAGTCCTGATCAGTTAATGATACAGAAGAAGGTGTAACGGAATGCCGATTTGTAATAGGTGTAACAGGTGTAACATTATAACCGGATGTTACAAATGGCAAAGATGCTTGTTGCGGTAATGTAAAGTCGTTCGAAAAGTCATGCGAAATTATATCACCGATACGTTTTACAAAAGCGTAATCAAGTGTTTCATCTTTGAATTTACGATAGATAGTAGGGCGTGTAATACCCAGTTCTTCCACTATACGTGTAATGGAAATACCGCTGTTTTTAATGGCTTCCTGCAGGATTTCGCCCTGATGTGGCATATAAGGAGGGTGTATTACTGGGGAAATGTAAATATGTAAAAAACGAACAAGCTATACAAACATGATACGTAAATCGCATTACAATTACACGGTGTAACAATTACACATTTACAGTATCAGATACAATTTACAGAATACGAAATTACATGATACACGTTACATATCATTGATACATTTTACAAATAACATTGTATGTAACGTTACAAAACTCGTAACTCACCCGTATAAAGCCCTTTAAGAAGTCAACTTCCATCAACTGAGTTACCACAAACTTCTCCTTGGTATAAGCCGGGATGACAAGGGCGTGCTTACGCAGTGTAATGCTGAGAGCACACGCGCAAAAGCCAGAGCTATTAACCTGAATCAGGAGGTTAGCAGCGCTAGACGGTCAGGATAATCCGTGGTAAGCCCATCTACGTGCATAGACAGTAGAGCTTTCATAGCATCGGGTTCATTCACTGTCCAGGGGATAATCCGCATACCCAGCACGTGAACAGCCGCTACCAGTTCGGCCGTAACCAGGGAGAAGCGCGGGCCATAGACAGCGGGTATAAACCCCAGCTTTTGAAGATGAGTTGACAGAGGGATTTCATCCTCCACCAACAGGCACAAAGGCACCGTGGGATACTGCGTATGGGCTACCTGCAGGATGCGAGGATCAAAGCTGAGCAGGGTAGTGCGGTCCTGAAATTCGGAGGCCAGCACAACCTCCATAACGAGCTGCACGAAGCGCGCCGGCGCAGGATGAAAAACACCATCACCGCCTGGCTCACTCTTAATCTCAATACTGAAACGGGGCAGCGCACGACCCATCGTTTGGGCAGCCGCCGATACCTGCGTGAGAACGTCGCGTAGCAAGGGCTTGACGGCCGCTACTGGTTGTTGAAAAGGAAAACCCGGATGCGGCGTCAGGCCACAGTCATACTGCTTAATAGCACTATAGGGGAGCTGGTAAAGATTGTGCTCCTGCTCGGAACCAGAGGGAATAGGCAGCCCTGATGGCAAGCGGCAGATAGCCGAGGAAAACCACGGCTCGTGCGACACCACTACTTGGTTATCGGCAGAGATAACTACATCCAGCTCCAACACGTCTACGCCCAGGGAAAGGGCGTGTAAGAATCCGGGCATGGTATTTTCTGGACGCAGGCCCCGGCATCCACGATGTCCATGGACTTCTGGGCGGGAGGCAATAGTATGTGGCATAGAACGTATCTACGCACGCACACCCGGCAGGGTACTAAAAGGCATGCCTGCACGCCGTATAATCAGCATAACACCGAAAAAGAATGAAGAAATTATTGATCATAGCCGTGCTGGCTGCATTGGGCATAGGTGGCTACCTGTATTATAAGCGACTGACAGGCGGGCCGGAGTATGCGTTGATACAGGCGGTGAAAGCAGCGAAAATGCACGACGTAGCCACGTTTGAGCACTACGTAGACCTGCACACGCTGACAGATAACCTGGTGGAGCAAATGACTGACCAGCGCGTGATGGAAGCCATTCCGGGTGGGAGCAGCATGCTGATGCAGGGCGCGCTTCGCTTGCTTAAACCGCAGCTGGGCCAGGTAGCCCGGCAGGAGATAGTGCGCTACATTGAAGCCAACCCGGACCAGGCCGCAGCCCGGCCGGCATTGCCCGTGAAGGTGCTGGGGATGGCCGGATCCATTATCAGCCCCGATAGCCGCTTTAAGGGTATCAAATACAATCAGCGCCAGGGAGACGAAGCTCTGGTAGGTCTGGAGTTCACCCAGCCCCGCTATGATACGACTCTGGTACTGGAGGTGAAGCTGCAGAACCAGGGTGACCACTGGCAGGTAAAGCAGATAACCAATGGAGGACAGCTGGCCCGGCATGTAGCCCGGCTGGAGAAGGAGCGCAACCAAAGTCGATAACCCTCTCCTCTCAACAGCTATAAAAAGCAACGGCCCACCGCAGAATCTGCAGTGGGCCGTTGTTGTGAAAAGCGGAATGCTTAGGCTTTGCCGCGACCGGCAAAAAGGTAATAGATGATAAGACCACCCAGGGGGAAGAAGAAGATGATGGCTGCCCACAGGAGCTTCTTGCCAATAGACCAGGGCTGACGGAATACATCAATCATGGCCAGGATATCCAGAGCCAGCAACACGTAGCCCCAGGTAGCCAGACCACCATTCGCATTGTAGCGGCTGCACGAAGACATAACCAAGAGCAGGGCCAGCATAGGCAGAGCCACAGCTACACGGTTCAGATAGGGAGCAAGCTTATTCATAACAGGGAGAGTTATAGGAATGGAAGGAAGAGATTTGCCACTTCTTACGCACTATCCCCGGATTGGATATAAATATGCAAATAAAATTACGTTATTATATTGATTATCAGATATTTATGAAATAT
Source organism: Hymenobacter sp. DG25A (assembly GCF_001280305.1). NCBI lineage: Bacteria > Pseudomonadati > Bacteroidota > Cytophagia > Cytophagales > Hymenobacteraceae > Hymenobacter > Hymenobacter erythromyxa. Next base: position 3,287,124 of record NZ_CP012623.1, read on the forward strand.
ACTCCAGGATCTTACCAAGGAAATATGGGCCTACTTCCGGAATAAGCGCCAGGGTGAGCACCACCCCATACAAAGCCCCATAGAAGTGGGCATCGTGGTTGATATTATCGCCCCGCTTCCGGCCCATGTAGTAGGAGTAACCCAGGTACAGGAAGCCGAAGATGAAGCCGGGAATATCAAAGGGCAGCGGGAAGATGCGGATGCCGGCAGTGGGTTGAAACAACACGCTGGCGAAGATGACGGATGCGACCCCGCCCGAGGCGCCTAGGCTGCGGTAGTCACGGTCGTCGCGGTGCCGCACGTAGGTGGGAATATCCGAGAGGATGATGCCGCCCAGATAAAGCAGCAGGAAAGCCAGCAAGCCCCAGGTTGTGCCAAACTGGTCCACAAACACACCTTCCACGATGGGGCTGAAGGAGTAAAAGGCCAGCATGTTAAAAATGAGGTGCATCCAGTCGGCGTGCAGGAAGCCGGAGGTGAGGAAGCGGTACCACTCATGTTGGCGCTTCACCTTGTAGGGGCTCAGGATCCAGCTTTCCAAAAGCTGCTGGTTAGACCAGGCATACACCGAAATGGCAGCCGTCAGGAGAGTTAAAACGAGGGTGGGGCTCAGATTGAGCATGAGGAACAGGAAAACGTGAAAAAGGAGCCCATATAGCGCTCCAAAAGAGTAAAACAGCGCCAAGTAGCTGCTAGCAAATAAGTGGCTGCCAGAAGCCGGAAAAACGCCTTAAAAGCGAGCCTAGCTTTCCCGCTCCATGAGCTGCAGTGCCAACAGACGGAGCGGCTCTTTGCGGTCAGCGGGAGCCGCCACCCGCTCCAGGTGGTGCAGGGCATCCTGAAAGTACGTGTTGATGAGTGCCTCCGTCTGGGCGCGAATTGCCAGCTCGTCGTAGATGGCGCGCACGGCCTCCACTTTAGCCGTTGCATCAGTAACCGGCTGGCCAATGTAGCGGGCCAGTTCCGTGCGCTGGGCGGGGCTGGCCTGCGCCTGGGCCGTGAGCAGCAGAAAGGTTTTCTTATCCGATACGATGTCGCCCCCTACCCGCTTGCCGAAGGTAGCGGCGTCGCCGTACACGTCCAGCAGGTCGTCGCGGAGCTGGAAGGCCAACCCGATATCGGTACCGAACTGACGCAGGTGGTCAGCATCCTCCTGAGAAGAACCGCCCAGCAGGGCGCCCAGCTCCAGGGCAAAGCCCAGCAGCACGGCCGTCTTCAGCCGAATCATGTTCAGGTATTGCTCGATGCTGACCTGGGTTTCGGTTTCAAAATTCATGTCCCACTGCTGGCCTTCGCATACCTCGGCAGCCGTTTGCGAGAAGCGGCGCAGCACCTGGGGCAGCAGCTCGGGGCGTACATCCAGGAACAGCTCGTAGGCCCGCACCAGCATCACGTCGCCGCTCAGAATGGCCACGTTGGCGTTCCATTTTTCGTGCACCGTGGGCTGGCCCCGGCGCAGGGGCGCCTGGTCCATGATGTCGTCGTGCAGCAGCGTGAAGTTGTGGAAGACTTCGGTGGCCAGCGCGGGTTTGATAATGGGGTCGAGGTCGTGGGTGAAGAGGTGCGCGCCCAGCAGGGTGAGCAGAGGGCGGATGCGCTTGCCACCCAAGCCCATGATGTAGCGAATGGGCTCGTAGAGGGCAGTGGGCTGGTGGCCGTAGTGCAGTTGGGCCAGGCCGGCGGAGAGTTTATCAGCGAAAAAAGAAAGGTCCACGGAGGAGCGGGTACGGTTCAGGGGGAAAGGTACGGAGGAAACCGGTGGAGCCCGATTTTGTCAGGCGCTGGTGAATTTCATTTGCGCAGCCTTGTAGCAGGACCTACTAGCAAAAAGCCCCTGACGTCCCGAAAGACACCAAGGGCTTTTTCATTAGATGCATGATAAGCTACCGGCGGCGGTTGCCGCCTTTACCGCCGGGCTTGCCGCCGCCACTGCTGCGCTCGGGGCGGTAGCCGCGGGGCTTGCTGTTGCGGCGCTCTTCCTGCTCCCGCTGCTTTACGGAATCGGGGCGGTTGTCTACCAGCTCGAAGTCGATGGTGCGGTCTAGCAGATTGGCAGCTTTCACCACCACCTGCAGCTCGTCGCCGAACTGGATAATGCGCTTGCTGCGCTGACCCACGATGCGGTAGTTGTCTTTGTCCAGCTCGAAATAGTCGCCGGGAATGTCGCTCAGGCGCACCATGCCTTCGCACTTATTCTCCTCAATTTCGATGTACATGCCCCACTCCGTGAGGCCCGACACCACGCCGGTGAACTGCTCGCCGATAACCTCGGACATGAACTCCACCTGCTTGAATTTGATGCTGGCGCGCTCGGCATTGGCGGCAATCTTCTCCCGCTCCGAAGAATGCTTGCACTCCTCCTCAATGGGCTCCACCTCCATGTTCTTGCCGCCTTCCAGATAGTGCTCCAGTAAGCGGTGCGCCATCATATCGGGGTAGCGGCGAATAGGGGAAGTGAAGTGGGAATAGTGGTCGAAGGCCAGACCGAAGTGCCCGCGCGGATCCGTGGTATACGTGGCCTTGGCCATGGTGCGGATAGCCAGCGTCTGGATGACGTTCTGCTCCGGCCGGCCCACCACTTCCACCGACAAATCGTTGAGCTCAGCACTCAGCTTTTTGGGGTTAGTGAGGTCCAGCGTGTGGCCAAACTTCTGGGCGAAGAGGGCGAAGTTCTGCAGGCGGTCCGGGTCGGGGGCATCGTGCACGCGGTACACCATGGTGAGGCGCGGCTTGCGGTTTTTGAGCTTGAACACAAACTCCGCCACCTTGCGGTTGGCCAGCAGCATGAACTCCTCAATCATCTTGTGGGCGTCCTTGCGCTCCTTCACATACACGCCCAGCGGCTTGCCATTCTCATCCAGACGGAACTTCACCTCCTGGGTTTCGAAGCTGATAGCGCCCTGCTTGAAGCGGGCCGCGCACAGCTTTTTGGCAATGCTGTTCATTAGCTGAATCTCGGCGGTATAGTCGGCTTCCAGGCCTTCAATACGCTCCTGGGCTTCTTCATAGGCAAAGCGGCGGTCGGAGTGAATGATGGTTTTGCCGAACCACGAATCATAAAGCTTGCCTTCCTCATCCAGCTCAAACACGGCCGAGAAGGTCAGCTTGTCTTCGTGGGGGCGCAGGGAGCACAGGCCGTTGGAGAGGCGCTCGGGCAGCATGGGAATTACCCGGTCTACCAGATACACGGAGGTGGCGCGGTGCTTGGCCTCGCGCTCCAGCTCGGTGTTGGGGCGTACGTAATGGGTTACGTCGGCAATGTGCACGCCAATTTCCCAGTGGCCGTTTTCCAGCTTCCGGATGCTCAGGGCATCATCAAAGTCCTTCGCGTCGGCGGGATCAATGGTGAAGGTGGTGATGTCGCGGAAGTCGCGGCGGCGGGCCATTTCCTGCACGTGAATGGCCTCCGATATAGTTTCCGACTCGGCTTCTACCTCCGAAGGAAACTCAAACGGCAACCCAAACTCAGCCATGATGGCGTTAATCTCGGCCTCGTTCTGGCCGGCGGGGCCAAAGCTGCGCAGCACTTCCCCCACCGGCGACCGGCTGGGGTCTTCCGGGAAATCAATAATGCGCACCAGCACCTTCTCGCCGTTGCGGGCTTCCTGCAGGTTCTCGAAAGGCACGAACACATCAAAGTACAGCTTACGGTTGTCGGGCTTCACAAAGCCGATACCACCCTGCACCTGCAGGCGGCCCACTACTTCGGGGCGCACTCGCTTGAGCACTTCCACCACGTCGCCCACGGGGCGGCCGTCGCGGGAGCCGCGCAGGCGTACGCGCACTGTGTCGCCGTGCATGGCGTACATCAGCCGGTCCGTGAACACGCGCACGTCCTGCTCGCTTTCTTCACTGATGATGAAAGCGTATTTGTCGGTGGCCAGGGCCACGGTGCCGGTTATCACCTCGGCAGCGCCACCGCCATGCTCGCGCCGACGGCGGGCACCGGAGGGCTCGTCACCGGGAAAGTCGAAACCAGCTTCGCGGCGGCGGTGCACCACGGGGTCCTGACCGAACTCGGATTCCACCGGACGGCCACCACCGCGGGGCTTCATGTCCTCTTGTTTTCTGCGCGTATTTCGGCCGCTGGCGGGCTCGGTAGCCTGCTGTAGGGCACTGGCATCGGTCAGACGATAGTCGTCGTTCTGAAGCAGCGTAAGCAGGCCGGTTTTGCGCAGCGCCTTCAGATGGCTGAAAATATCGTCGCGCTGCTCTTTGGTGGTCACGCCAAGGCGGCGGGAGAGTTGGCGGTAGGAAAATACTTTGCCCGGGTTGTCGCGGAATATGCGGAACAGCTGGTCTTTGCTGATTGGGGCAGCGGCGTTGTCACCGCGGGTCGCCTTCGCGCGAGGGGCGCGGGGGGCGGCAGAGTCGTCTTTTTCTTTCATGTAGAAAACGGGCCGCCAGTGGTTGTCTTTTTCGCAGGCGGCGGGGTTGAGTAAGAGGAAAGCTTCGGAGTTGTTACGAAGCTTCCGGGAATAAGGTAATAGCGCCCTAAAGTGGCTTTGAAAAGATGATACGGAATATATCGGCGAATAACTATTTCTAGCCGAAAATGCGAGGTTATGCTTGGGTTAAGGATGACAACAAAGCCGCCATATCAAGCTTGACCGTCATGTCGAGCGGAGCCGAGACATCTCGCGTGCTGAGGTTGTGTTGCTAATTACTATTTACCACACTAGCGAGATGTCTCGGCTTCGCTCGACATGACAACGGGCCTTGAATAAACCGGCTTCCCTCCTACGCCCGGCTGGCGACGGCGGCGCGGATATCGGCCGGCTCATCTTTGGGAATGGCAGCCAGCAGCTGGCGGGTGTACTCGTGCTGGGGGTTGGCGTAGACCTCGGCCGCGGGGCCGCTTTCCACAATCTGTCCCTGGCGCATCACTAGGATCCGGTCGCTCATGAAGCGGGCCACCGACAGGTCGTGGGTGATGAATAGATAGGTGATGCCGAACTCCCGTTTCAGGTCGTTTAGCAGGTTGAGTACCTGCGCCTGCACCGATACGTCGAGGGCGGATACCGCTTCGTCGCAGATGATGCATTTGGGTTGCAGGGCCAGGGCGCGAGCAATGCAGATGCGCTGGCGCTGGCCGCCGCTGAACTCATGCGGGTAGCGCAGGTAATGCTCCTCCTTCAGGCCCACCGTGCGCAGCAGCTCCAGCACGCGGGCCTTCTGTTGTTGCTTGGTGCCGCCTACGCCATGCACGCGCATGGGCTCCAGAATGGCTTCGCCAATCGTCATCATAGGGTTCAGGGCCGCATACGGGTCCTGAAACACCATCTGAAACTCCCGCCGCCGGCGGCGCAGCTCACCAGCCGGCAACTTAGCCAGATCAACTCCTTCGAACAGCATGCTGCCCGAGGTAGGTTCCACCAGCCGCAGCAGCGTGCGCCCCAGGGTGGTTTTGCCGCAGCCCGACTCCCCTACCAGACCCACCGTTTCGCCGGGGTAAATATCAAAGCTCACCCCGTCCACGGCCCGCACGTATTCCGTCTTGCGGCGCAGGAAACCCTTCCGGATGGGGAAGTGCACATTCAGGTTTTCTACCTGCAGCAAGGGTTTTGGTTTTGGAGCTGCGGGGTTGGCAGCAAGACCAGATTGAGGCTGTTCCGAAACGTCCTCTACCTCCACTTTAGGCGGCTGACTTACGGGGCGGTTGGCTGAAATGTCTTGCAGCTCTGCCACCATCGGAATGCCGGTTGCCTCAGCGGGCAAGGGCAGGCCAGATTCAGCAGCAGGAGCCGTTTCCAGACCGAAAGCAGGCTCTTTTGGGCGTGAAACGGGATGTTCCACGGGAAACGTTTTGGTGGTTTCAGCGCCGTTGTAAGAGGATTCACCTGTTTCAGCAATAGGCAGTTGCACCGAGGCACTTTCAGTCGTAATGAAGCTTCCATCGGCCGTTTCCTGCATAAAATCGGCTACCACGGGTAATCTTTTTCGGCCTACCGATAATTTTGGCCGGCAGGCCAGCAACCCTTTCGTGTAGGGGTGCTGGGGGTTGGTGAAGATGTCCAGCACGGCGCCCTGCTCCACCACGCGGCCGCGGTACATGACCAGAATCCGGTCCGCAATTTCGGCTACCACGCCCAGGTCATGGGTAATGAAGATGACGGCGGTGTTGTGCTCCCGGCGCAGGTCATCGATGAGGCGGAGCATGCGCGCCTGCACGGTTACGTCCAGGGCCGTGGTGGGCTCGTCGGCAATGAGAATGGCGGGGTTGCAGGCCATAGCCATGGCAATCATTACGCGCTGCTTCTGGCCGCCGCTTATTTCGTGGGGGTAGCTTTTGAAGATCTTTTCCGGGCGGGGCAGCTGGGCCATGGTGAACAGCTCCACGGTGCGGGCTTCGGCTTCTTTTTCATTGAGCTTAGTGTGGAGGCGCAGGGCCTCTACCACCTGGCTGCCGCAGGTATACACGGGGTTCAGGGAGGTCATCGGCTCCTGAAAAATCATGCTGATGTCGTTGCCGCGCACCTGCTGCAACTCTTTATCGGTCAGCTTTAGCAGGTCCACCTCCCCCAGCGCTTCCGACTGAAACCAGGCTTCGCCGGTAGTAATACGGCCGGGCGGCAGCGGAATCAGCCCCATCAAAGCCAAAGACGTCACCGATTTGCCCGAGCCCGACTCGCCCACAATAGCCAGCGTTTCGCCCCTTTTCAGCTCAAACGAGATACTATCCACGGCCCGCGTGTTGCCGCGGTGGCTGGCGAAGTCAATAGTGAGGTTACGAACGGAGAGAATGGGCTGAGACACGGAGGGCAGGTAGCACGAAGCAAAGCTTCGCAAGTGAGGCAGGTAAAGATAAGCGGGGAAGAATTGTGGCACGCACAGTAGCGCGAAGCTCCGGCTTCGCGTACGAGCAACGCGAGTAACAGGCATATGCTGATGTTGATGACGACTACAAGCGCGCTGGAATTCGCTTCGCTCATACGCGAAGCCGGAGCTTCGCGCTACTGTGCGTGCTACGCAAAACGGCCCGCTGGAACAAGTCCGGCGGGCCGTTTTGGCTGGTAATGGGTGGCGCTAAGCTACTTCGGAGGCTTCGGCGTCGTGGCGGGCCTGGGCGGCGGCTACGTCATCGGCGGCCAGGGGGTGCGCTTGCTCATGATGTCCGAAAAAGCGGTTCTGGAACACCAGAATCAGCATAACACCTACGAAAATGGCCGCATCGGCAATATTGAAAATAGGCCACAGCGACACGTGCGAGCCGCCTACCAGCGGCCAGGACATGGGCAGAAAGCCTTCGTAGATATCCACGTACAGCATGTCAATCACCTGCCCATGAAACCAGGGCGTAGGCGAGCCAAAGGGGGCATTTTCGTAGATAACGCCGTAGAAAATGGAGTCGATGACATTACCGATGGCGCCGCCCAGAATCATGGCCACGCACACGATAAAGCCATTAGGCGCGTGCTGCTTCCACAGCTTGTAGATGTAGTAGGCAATGCCCGTGACGGCTACCAAGCGGAAGCTGGTGAGCAGGATTTTGCCGTAGGGCGGCGGCAGCTCTACCCCGAAGGCCATGCCGGGATTCAGCGTGTAGTGCAGCTTAAACCAGTCACCCAGCAGGTGAATTTCGCCGGGCATACCCATGGGCATATAGCGGTGCACCGTCCACTTTGAGAGCTGATCAATGACGATGACCAGCAGCGCCACCAGGTAGTATTTCCAGTACTTCATTTGTGAGAAGTGAGAGGTTAGAAGTGAGAAGTGAGACTTCGCCCTGACGTAGTGTCAGCATCGGAACCTCTCCCCTCTCCAGGTACAAAGTGACGAAGAATTTTAGACTTTCCGGTGGGAAGCGGCCTGTCCATTCTCCTGCCCTCTGGTATATATTTTTCGGGCGTTTTGTGCCCTTTTAAGCCGATTTAGCGGGGCTGCAAAATGCTTTGTGCGGCGGTGTGCCAACCGACCTTTCTACAGAATCGGTTGGCACTTCAGCCTCAGGCGTTTGCAACTTCCAGCTGCACCGGCACCTTATAGTCATCAAATTCCAGCACGGAACCGCCGTTTACATCAGCCGCGAAATTCAGGGCCAGGGCCTGCACTTCGGTGCGGATGTAGTCGCCGAACGACTGCACGGCGGCTTCCAGCTCGGGCTGCTGGCCCAAGGTCACGCGGATTTTGTCCTGCACTTCCAGGCCGCTGTCTTTGCGCAGATTCTGCAGGCGGTTCACCAGCTCGCGGGCCACGCCTTCCTGGCGCAGCTCGTCGGTCAGGGTCACGTCCAGGGCCACCGTTAGCGGGCCATCGGTGGCTACCAGCCAGCCGGGCAAATCGTCGGTGCGGATTTCCACGTCATCAGGTGCCAGCGTTATCGGCTGCCCTTCGACTTCCACGGCTAGCTGGCCGGTTTTTTCGAGGGTGCTGATTTCTTCAGCCGTCATCTGCTGAATGCGGGCTCCCACGGCTTTCAAACGGGCACCATATTGCTGGCCCAGGCGCTTGAAGTTGGGTTTCACCGACTTCACCAGCACGCCGCTGGTATCGTCGAGGAACTCCACGTGCTTCACGTTCACCTCGGCGCAGATCAGGTCCTCCACCAGGCCTACCTGCTCCCGCGTGGTGTCGTTCAGAACGGGCACCAGAATGCGCTGCAGGGGCTGGCGCACCTTCAGCACCGACTTTTTACGGAGGGAGTGGGTGAGCGAAGAAATGCGCTGGGCCAACTCCATGCGTTCTTCCAGGGCCTTGTCGATGCGCGACTCATCGGCCTGCACCAGCAGCGTGAGGTGCACCGATTCGGGCGCCAGGGGCGTGTTTTTGGCTACGGCCTCCTCGCGCATGGAGTCGGTCATGTTCTTGTAGAGCCATTCAGCGAAGAAGGGCGCAATAGGAGCCATGAGCTGGGCCACCACTACCAGGCATTCCTGCAGGGTTTCGTAGGCGGCGCGCTTGTCCTGGGTCAGCTCGCCCTTCCAGAAACGGCGGCGCGAGAGGCGCACGTGCCAGTTGGAGAGCTGATCCGTCACAAAATCCTGGATGGCGCGGGCGGCTTTGGTGGGGTCGTAGGAGTCGTAGTGGCCGCGCACTTCCACGATGAGCGACTGAAGCTTGGAAAGAATCCAGCGGTCCAGCTCACTTAATTCCGAGTGCGGCACCCGGTCAAACTCGCGGGCCTGGAAGCCGTCGAGGTTGGCGTAGAGGGCATAGAACGAGTAAGTATTGAACAGCGTGCCGAAGAAGCGGCGCTGCACCTCCGTAATGCCGGCCAGATCGAACTTGAGGTTGTCCCAGGGCTGGGCGTTGGCAATCATGTACCAGCGCGTGGCATCGGGGCCGTACTGGCTGATGGTGGCAAACGGATCCACGGCGTTGCCGAGGCGCTTGCTCATCTTGTTGCCGTTTTTGTCCAGCACCAGGCCGTTGGCCATTACGTTTTTGAAGGCCACGGAGTCTTCCAGCATCACGGCCAGCGCGTGCAGGGTAAAGAACCAGCCGCGGGTCTGGTCCACGCCTTCGGCAATGAAATCAGCGGGGAAATTCTTCTCAAACTTCTCCTTGTTCTCCAGCGGGTAGTGCCACTGGGCGTAAGGCATGGCGCCGCTATCAAACCACACGTCAATGAGGTCGGTTTCGCGGTACATGGGCAAGCCGGAGGGCGAAACGAGGAAAATATCGTCCACGTAGGGCCGGTGCAGGTCGATTTTTTTGGTTGTTGGTTGTTCTCCAACGGCCATCACCCAGTTATCATCCACCTTTTTGTAGGGGTTGTGGGTCATGACTTCGGCGGCTACGGCCTTCTCGATTTCAGCATTGAGCTGCTCGATGCTGCCGATGCAGATTTCCTCCGAGCCATCCTGGGTGCGCCAGATGGGCAGGGGCGTGCCCCAGTAGCGCGAGCGGCTCAGGTTCCAGTCCACCAGGTTTTCCAGCCAGTTGCCGAAGCGGCCGGTGCCGGTGCTTTCGGGCTTCCAGTTAATGGTTTTGTTGAGCTCGATGAGCCGGTCTTTTACCGCCGTGGTTTTGATAAACCAGGAATCCAGCGGGTAGTAGAGAACGGGCTTATCGGTGCGCCAGCAGTGCGGGTAGGTGTGCTCATACTTCTCCACTTTGAAGGCCGTACCGTCGCCTTTCATGCGGATGGCAATGCTTTCGTCCAGGGTTTTGTAGTCGGCGCCGGACTGGTCGTGGCCGTCGTAGTTTTTCACCCAGCGGCCGCCAAATTCGCCCATCTGGGGCACATAGCGGCCGGTGCGGTCAACAATGGGCGTGGGTTTGCCTTCGGCATCCATCACCATCAGGGCGGGCACGTCGTTCTGCTGCGCTACCCGGAAGTCATCGGCCCCAAAGGTGGGCGAGATGTGCACAATGCCGGTACCGTCTTCGGTAGTGACAAAGTCGCCGGGAATCACGCGGAAGGCACGCTCCTCCCCTTCGAAAGCCGGAAAGCCGGTTCCGTGACCAAACAGCCGCTCGTACTTGATGCCGACCAGGTCGGCGCCTTTGAAGGTGCTTTCGATGCGCCAGGGCAGTACTTTGTCGCCGGGCTTGAAGTCTTCAAACGATGCGTCTTTGCCCTTCTCGGTGAAATATTTCCCTACCAGGGCCTCCGCCAGCACTACCCGGATGGGCGCGTAGGTGTAAGGGTTGAAGGTGCTTATCAGCACATAGGGAATGTTCTTGCCCACGGCCAGACCGGTGTTGGCCGGCAGCGTCCAAGGCGTGGTAGTCCAGGCCAGGATATACACCTCGGGCTCCGAGGCTGTATCGCCGTACAGCGCCGCCAGGGGCACTTCATCCAGCTTAACATTGCCAAACAGCTTCTCTGATTTCTCGTCGCGCTTCACCTTGAATTGGGCCACGATGGTCGTGTCCTTCACGTCCCGGTAGGTGCCGGGCTGGTTCAGCTCGTGCGACGAGAGGCCCGTGCCGGCGGCCGGCGAGTAGGGCTGAATGGTGTAGCCTTTGTAGAGCAGGCCTTTGTCGTAAAGCTTTTTGAGCAGGGCCCAGCAGCTTTCAATGTATTCCGGCTCGAAGGTGATGTAGGGGTCATCGAGGTCCACCCAATAGCCCATTTTCTCGGTGAGGTCGTCCCACTGGGCCTTGAAGCGCATCACGGTTTCGCGGCAGCGCTGGTTGTACTCCTCAATGCTGATTTTCTTGCCGATGTCCTCCTTGGTGATACCCAACTCCTTTTCTACCTGCAGCTCAATGGGAAGGCCGTGGGTGTCCCAGCCGCCTTTGCGGTTTACCTGCTTGCCCAGCAGCGTCTGGTAGCGGCAGAAGATGTCCTTCACGGTGCGGGCCATCACGTGGTGAATGCCGGGGGCACCGTTGGCCGAAGGCGGACCTTCGTAAAACACGAATGTGGGCTGCCCTTCGCGGGTGCTCACGCTTTTCTCAAAGATGCTGTTCTGCTTCCACCACGCCAGGATATCGGTGCCGACCTGGCCGTAGTTGAGGGGCTGCTTGTATTCGGGGTAGTTCATATGATCTGTGGGATCTTAGGCTATATCTACTCTGTCAGCCTGAGCTTCGCGAAGGACCTTGCCACACCTGAACAAGTCGAAATAACGATTGTCGTTCAATAGGCATAAGGTCCTTCGCGAAGCTCAGGAGGACAGCTTTTTTGTTTTTCAGGCTTCCAGCTTGGGCTGCACCTGAATGCGGTCCAGGTCGAGCTCCAGGTCGTCGTCTTCTACCAGGTACGAGTCATCGTAGTGCTGAATCAGCGAGTTATCAATAGTTTCGTCCTTGCCGTGCTCGAAGGTAACGAGCAAAGATGGGAGCAGAATCAGGTTCGAGAAATTGGTTATCAGCAGAGAAGCCGACATGAGCAGGCCCAGGGCCTTGGTGCCGCCAAACTCAGAAAAGGCAAACACCGAAAAGCCCAGAAACAGCACAATGCTGGTGTAAATCATGCTGGTGCCGGCCTCGCTCAGCGTGGTGCTGATGGCGGCCCGCACGCGGCGGCCATTTACGGCCAGCTCCTGCCGGAACTTGGCCAGCAGGTGAATGGAGTTGTCGCCATCAATACCCAGCGCAATGCTGAAAATAAGCGCCGTGCTGGGCTTCAGTGGAATGCCGAAATAGCCCATCAGGCCACCTGTTAGCATGAGCGTAACCAGGTTAGGCAACAGGGTGAAGAACACGGCCCGGATGCTGCGGAACAAAATCATGACCACTAGACCTACCAGCACAAAGGCCAGAATCAGGCTTTCCTTCAGCATGCCAATGAGGTACTCATTGCCCTTGGTGAAGAGAATGGTGGTGCCCGTCATCTTCACCTCCATGCCCGTGCCGTTGAAGATTTCCTGAATCTGGGGCTGAATCTGGCGGGTGAGCAGGGTGTCGAGGTTGCGGGAGCCGATGTCGGCAATTTTCAGTGAAATACGCGCCTGCTGGCCGGTAGAGTCGATAAAGGAGCGCAGCAGCTTGCTGTCCATGCTGCCGCCTTTCTTCTGGGAGCGGGCCAGGTAGCTCAGGATAAAGTTCTTCTCGGAGTTATCGGGCAGGCGGTAGTACTGGGGGTCGTCGTTGTAGAAAGCCTGGGTAGAGGCTTTCAGGAACGTCACGATGCTCACGGGCGTGGTGAGTACGGGCTGGGTGCTCAGGTACTTCTCAAGCCGGTCAATCTTCTCCAGGTTTTTCAGCTTCAGAATGCCCTTTTTCTTGCCGGTATCCACCACAATTTCCAGGGGCATTACACCATTGAAGTGCTGCTCAAAGAACTTCAGGTCGGAGTTAACCGATGAATCCTTGGGTAGATCATCCACCATATAAGACACCGATTTCACCTTGGCAATGCCAAAAATGGAGAGCGTGACCAGGGCGGCGGCAATCAGATATACGGTGCCGCGGCGCTGCAGCACCAGGTAGTCGAAAAACTCCAGCAGCTTGGTCAGGGGCTTGGCTTCCAGGTGTTCCAGCTGCTTGGCCGTGGGCGGCGGCAGGTAGGTGAACACAATGGGCATCAGAATAAAGGAGATGATGAAGGCCACGAAGATGTTGATGGTGGCCACCAGCCCAAACTGATACAGAATGGCAATGTTGGTGAAGCAGAACACCACAAAGCCAATGGCCGTGGTGGTGTTGTTCATGAGCGTAACCAGCCCGATTTTGCGGATAACCCGCGTCATGGCCAGCACCTGATTCCCGGATTTTCGGTAGTCGTAGTGGTAGCGGCTGAGCAGGTAGGTGCAGTTGGGTATCCCGATGACGATGATAATGCTGGGAATCAGGCCGGTGAGCAGGTTGATTTTATAGCCCAACAGCACCATGGAGCCCAGGCACCAGACCACCACCACCAGCACAATGAGCAGCGGAAACACCACCGCCGACCACGTGCGGAAGAACATGAGTAGCGTGAGAGCCATCATCACCACCGTCAGGCCCACGAAAAACTTCATTTCGCCGGCCACTTTGGTGGTCATGGTAGAGCGCACGTAGGGCAGGCCGGCGTAGTGCAGCCGGATGCCGGTTTTCTGCTGAAACCGCTCGGCGTGGCCCAGAATCTCCTTCATCACCGACTCCCGCTTGGAGGAGTTCAGGTACTTGGGGTCCATGGTGAGAGCCAGCAGCGTGGCGCCGGTAGTGGGCGAAATCAGCTGGCCTTTGTAGAACTCCTGCCGGTTGACTACGCCCATCAAAGAGTCCAGCTCGTGCTGGGTCTGGGGGAAGCGCCGGAAGATGGGGCTGGCCCGGAAGCTCTGGGTGGCCGTGTCTTTTTCCAGTCTGATGAGCTTGGTAACGGAGAGCACCCCGCTCACCCCTTTCACTTTATTCAGGGTATCGGTAAGGATGCGCAACTCGTTGAAGTTGCCCAGCCGGTATACTGAGCTGTCCTGCATACCCAGCACCAGCACGTTGCCGTCCTCGCCAAACGTGCGCTTGAAGCGCTGGAAATACACCATGTCCGGGTCGGTGGGCGACACCACCTGGGCAAAGTCGTAGGTCATCTCGACTTTGCGAGCCTGCCAGCCCATAAACACAGTAATAGCGGCCAGGAGCAGGACCAGAAGCCGCCGGTTCTTGATAATGAATAAGGCGAGTTTACTCCACATAGGCCGCTAAAATGGAGCAAAGGTACGGAATCAGGTAATGCCGGTATAAACCGACTGACAGGTTAGCTAAAATCGTTTCGGCGGAAGACAAAATTTTTTGGACTTATACGCGAAATATTCCTGAAAATATCGACAACTTTGTGTGGATTTATTAAACAATAATCGGCCAAACGGCTTTCTATACAATACTTTAATTGCACTATACTTAATAAAGCCTGCCTTTTCCGCATATATGACTTTGTACCAAACCCCGGAAGCGTCCCTGACCTATCATCACGCTACTGAAACCCTGTACTTAAGCTACAACGCAACCCGTTTATCGGTTTCGTTTGGGCTGGCGTACCAGCGGGCGCTGGAGGAGATGCTGGGCAAGAACGTGGGCAAGCTGCTGCTGGACCTGAAGCGCAACGCGCCCCCTTCCGACGAGGAAGACCAGATTCTGGGTCCCCTGGTCAGCAACATTCCCAATACCTTCAACCGTCCCATTTTTATTGCCGCCGTCCTGTCCGAAGGCCAGTACCAGTACCAGATTGGCAACTACTCCGCCGGCGTCGGCAATACCATCACCCCGGACAACGTAGAGTTCAACTACTTCACCTCCCGCAAGGAGGCCGCCGCCTGGCTCGGCGACAACTAGCACTTCGCACACCTGTTGCACTGCTTACCGCATAAAAAAAAGCCCCGGGATGAATCATCCCGGGGCTTTTTGTTGATAACTTCTGGATAAGTCAGCCTACAGCTTCTCGAAAATGCGCGAGAAGCTCACGGCCTCCCCAATGTAGCTGCGCAGCTCGGCAATAGGCATGCGCGTCTGCTCCCGGGAGTCGCGGTGCCGGACAGTTACGGTATTGTCTTCCAGCGTCTGGTGGTCTACGGCAATACAGAACGGCGTGCCGATGAGGTCCTGGCGGGTATAGCGCGTACCAATGCTGTCCTTCTCTTCTACTACCACCCGGAAATCGAAGCGCAGGCTGTTGTAGATTTCGTTGGCTTTCTCGGGCAGGCCATCCTTTTTTACCAGCGGGAAAATGGCGGCTTTCACCGGGGCCACGGCCGGGTGCAGGCGCAGCAGCTTGCGGGTTTTGGTTTTCTGCTCCTCCCCTTCGCCCTCGGTAATGGTTTCTTCCTGGAACGCCTGGCAGAGCGTGGCCAGGAACAGACGGTCGGCGCCCACGGAGGTTTCTACCACGTAGGGCACGTAGTTGCCGTAGGGCTTACCGGTTTCGGGGTTGATGTCGTTATCGAAGTAGTTCTGCTTTTTGCGGCTCAGCGCCTGGTGCTGGGTCAGGTCGAAGTCGGAGCGGGAGTGGATGCCCTCAATTTCCTTGAAGCCGAAGGGGAATTCAAACTCGATGTCCACGGCAGCCTTAGCGTAGTGGGCCAGCTTGTCGTGGTCGTGGAAGCGGAGCTTGTCAGCGGGCAGGCCCAGGGCCTCGTGCCAGCGGCGGCGCGTTTCCTTCCACACGTTGTACCACTCGCCCTCAGTGCCGGGGCGCACAAAGAATTGCATTTCCATCTGCTCAAACTCCCGCATGCGGAAGATGAACTGGCGGGCTACAATCTCATTGCGGAAGGCTTTGCCAATCTGGGCAATGCCAAACGGCACCTTCTGCCGCGCCGACTTCTGCACGTTCAGGAAGTTGACGAAAATGCCCTGGGCCGTTTCGGGGCGCAGGTAGATCTTGCTGGAGTCGTCGGCCACGGCGCCCACCTGCGTGGAGAACATCAGGTTGAACTGGCGCACATCGGTCCAGTTGCCGGTTTTGCTGACGGGGCAGAGAATCTTCTCGTCGAGGATGAGCTGCTTGACGCCGGCCAGATCTTCGGCCGTGAGCAGGCGGCCCATCTCGGCCAGCAGGGCGTCGGCGCGGGTTTTGTCGCCGGCGTTTTCGTACTCGGCGGCTTTTTCCTCCAGCAGTACATCGGCGCGGTAGCGCTTCTTGCTGTCGAGGTTATCAATCATGGGGTCAGAAAAGCCATCAATGTGGCCGGAGGCTTTCCACGTGAGCGGGTGCATGAAGATGGCCGCGTCAATGCCCACCACGTTCTGGTGGAGCTGCGTCATGGCTTTCCACCAGAGTTGCTTGAGGTTGTTTTTCAGCTCCACGCCGTTGGGGCCGTAGTCATATACGGCAGCCAGGCCATCGTAAATCTCGGAGGAAGGGAACACGAAGCCGTATTCCTTGGCGTGGGCCACAATGTCGGCCAGCGTGCCTTCGGTGGTATTGGCAGTTTGCTGCGGTTGCTTGCTCATAGCTGCAAAAGTAGCAGAAGCTTTAGCTTGTCACAGCATGGCGCCTGCCTAAAGCCTGCGCGCGGAACATGAACGGTAATCCTACGTTAACCGCAAACAGGGCCTCCTGTCCGTAACAATTTGATAACATTGCGCCGGTTTCCGACAAGCCTACCTTTGCCGTATTCATTTTTTTACCAATCCTCCCCCTATGTTTGGCTTAGAGCCTCATGTGCTGCTACTGCTAGTACTTTGTTTGGTAGCAGCCTGCGCATTCGAATTTGTAAACGGCTTTCATGATACGGCCAACGCCGTGGCTACGGTTATTTACACCAACACGCTGCGGCCCTGGGTGGCGGTAGTGTGGTCGGCATTCTGGAATTTCATTGGCGTATTTGCCGGTGGTATTGCCGTGGCCATGGGTATTGTATACCTGTTGCCGGTGGAAAGTCTGGTAGACCAGAACGTGTATCATGGTATAGCCATGGTAGGGGCTCTGATTCTGTCAGCTATTCTCTGGAACGTGGGTACCTGGTACTACGGCATTCCGGCTTCCAGCTCCCACGCGCTAATTGGCTCCATTCTGGGGGTAGGCATTGCCTTCTCCTTGCTGCCGGGCTCTAGCGGGGCGGCCGTAAACTGGAGTAAAGCCAGCGAAACCGGTATAGCCCTGCTTATTGGTCCGCTGTTCGGCTTCACGCTCACCATCATTCTGATGTTTATCCTGAAGCGCTTTGTACGCAACAAGGCCATCTTCAAGGAGCCCCACAAGCGCAAGCCCCCACCCCTGTGGATCCGGCTGGTGCTGGTGGTTACCTGTACGCTGGTGAGCTTTTTCCACGGCTCCAACGACGGCCAGAAAGGCGTGGGTCTAATTATGCTCATTCTGATTGGCATTGTCCCCACCTATTTCGCGCTCGACCATAGCAAGAATCCCCTGGATATGCGCGAGTCACTGGCCCGGGTAGAATTGGTGATTAACAAGATAAATCCGGCAGAGCTCAGCGCCGCAGAGCGTAAAAACCTGACGGAAGTAAAACTGCAGACTGCCACACTGGACAGCATTTTCCTCGGTAAAACCGATGTTTCGCAGCTCCCCCAGGCACAGCGCTTCCACATCCGCAAAGCCATTCTGCTGACCTACAGCCGGGCCAAGAAGATTATGGAAAGCGAGAAAGTAAGCCTGAGCACTGCCGACCGTAAAATCTATGACGATGGCATCAAGGACATGCGCTCCTTCACCGACTACGCGCCGTGGGGCGTGTTGCTGATGGTGTCTTTGTCCTTGGGCGTGGGTACTATGGTGGGCTGGCAGCGCATTGTGAAAACCATTGGCGAGCGGATTGGCAAGGAACACCTGACTTATGCGCAGGGCGCTTCCTCCGAGCTGGTAGCCGCCAGCATGATTGGCATTTCTACCTGGGCAGGCTTGCCGGCATCTACTACGCACGTGCTGTCCTCGGCCATTGCCGGCTCTATGGTGGCCAACCGCGGCATCAAAAACCTGAACCCGCAAATGGTGCGCAACATTGCCCTGGCTTGGGTACTTACCCTGCCGGTTACTATGTTCCTCGCGGGGGGCCTGTTTCTCCTGTTCCGGGCTCTGATGTAGGCAACCGCTACTCTTGAATAAGCACAAAAAAGCCACCTCTTACGGGGTGGCTTTTTTGTTTTCCGGTCGGGCCGGGCTAATCTGGACTATTGCACTGACAATTGAATTTTACTGGATTCCGGCCAACGAAACGTGCGGGGAATTAGCCACTTATCCACTTATCCACAGTAAATAAGTGGCTTTTTGTGGAAAACTCTGCTTACGCAGGCCACTGCACTTCCAGGTCCTCGTTGATAAACACCCCGAAGTTGATGAACTGCAGCTGGTCTTCATCAAAGTAAAGGTCAATCATTTCCTTTTCGTATGAGAGGCGCACTTCGCCGGTATCCATCTTCTCTATTTCGCTGTGGGTAAAGCCATTCGCCGTCATCAGGTCCTGAATTTCCTGCTGGCTTTTGCCATGAATGGCCTGGCCAAACAGGCGCATGCCGGGGTTGTCGGTTTCAATGCAGCTGAGGCGGTAGTCGTCTTCGCGGTCGAAGTACAGCGAGTAGCCTTCGTCCAGGTAATTCCAGGCCTGGTGCTCAAACTCGTCGTCGTCGTCTGATTCCTCAATTTCTTCGGGCTCGCCCATCAGGACGCGCACCTGATCCATGCTGGCGCCAAATTTCAGCGGACCCATTCCAACGCCAAGGGTAATTTCATTTTCGTCGATGCTGCTGGGGCTTTGGTTGGGCGTATTCATAGCGAGAGTTGATTGGTTGGGAGGTTTGAGGCGTAAAGGTAGACAATGGAGCGGCACTCCGGGGGTCTTTCGCCGGGCTTGCTTACGCCGGGGCGGGCGGAGGGGTTCACTTTCCGTAGCGCGTCTCAAAGGCGGCCCGCTGCCGCACGTACTCGGGGTGCAGGCGGGCCTCATCCCACTTCAGCTTAAAGATGCTCGCAGCGGCCGCCTTTTCGGGGTCCTCGGGGGCGCGGGGCAGCTCGGCCCTGCCGTGCGCGCCGCTCTGACCTTTTTTATCAGCGGGCACCGGCCCATCGTATTTCTTGCCGCCGCGGTGGTTGGCGTAGCGCCGGGCCCGGGTGTAGCCCATCTGCAGAAACTTGCGGGCCATATCAGCTCCCACAAAATCTTCGGCTTTCAGATAATCCAGGAACAGGCCAAAAATGTGCTCCGATGATTCCCGGGCTACCTCCGGCGTACGAAAGCGCCAGTGCGGGAGTATCTCGCTTTTGTAAGGCTGCACCAGCAGCACGCCCTGTTCACCCTTGCCCACCCGATACAGTTCCGGGTGCTGGCGAAAATCGGTGTGTTGAAAATCCTGGTCGTAGTTAAAGGGCATGGCGGCTGGGGTGGCTGACTGCCCCGTATACGCCGGCCGGCGGCAGAAGTGGCCGGGCCGCTCATGCATTTTCCGGCCCCGCATTTTTTTTGGCCGGCCCGGAGTTTTCCACTCCGTTAATAACTTTTTAAAAGTCTTTTTTTAAATATTCTTTTTTAATCCCCATCGTTAGGGCAGTGGATAAGTGGATAATCGGGAATAGTTATTCACAGGCTGAAAACTTGTGTACAAGTCCACCCTTATACACCCACAATCCACAGGCAATGTGGATTATAAATTACTGATTTATAAATAGTTGTTTGATTTATTAACAATCCACAGGCTTATCCACGAATCCACAATTCACACTTACCCCCCTGTGTGGATTAGCTCATTCCACAGGCCGAGTTATCCACCCTTATCCACCGTCGGTTTTGGCTGTGCTGGGCCGCAGATGCGCAAAAAAACTTATCCGCAATTTCTCCACGTGTTATCCCCACGTTGCCACATCATTATCCACAGATTTCCTCCCGGCCCCGGTGCCCCGTGGATAACCCTGTGGAATACGGTTTAGCGCTTGGAGAAAAACCCGCTCTGCCGCTTCCCAGCAGGGAAAACGGATGTGGATAGCTCAGGCAGGAGGGTGGATAACCCACCCGGGCGCGGCGAAAAACCATGCGCGGGCTAGGCATAAAAAAACCGCCGACTCCCGGGAGCCGGCGGTTCTAAAAGGCGAAATGGCAACTGCTAGAACGTAACCCGAACGTCTTCCACTTCCCAGTTGGCCCGTACCTGAATGGGCTGCGGATAGATGAATACAGGTTCCGGCAGCACGCGCAGCTGTGGGTCGCCGGACTGCCAGCGGCCATCCCCGTTGGCATCAATCAGCACCCGAATGCGGTAAGAGCCGGGGGCCAGATTGTCCAGGCGGAAAGTTTTAGGTGAGGCCAGAGAACGAACCAGATTGCCTTTCTCATCCAGCAGCTGCAGCTCATACCGGCGCTTGGCGGTGGTTTGCACCGTGCCGGCTACCGTGCCGGTAGTAGCCTGATCTGTGAGGGTAAAGCGCATGGGGCGCAGGCGCAGGCTTTGGCCGGTTACGCTTTGCACCACGGTGCTATCCAGTATCAGCGTTAGGTTGTTGCGGGCGCGGGTATTCAGGGCCACGGTTAGCTGGGTGCGGTCGGGGCTGAGGACTACGCTGGCCGGCTGAAGCGGGCGTCGTGTGGTAGAATCTTCCACCAACACGCCCACCGGCTTTTTAGGCTCCAGGCGCAGCGGCTCAAAAAACTTCACCGTGATTTGCCCCTGCCGGTAAACTTCCTTGGCATTGCCTTCAATGGTCCAGGGAATACCCTGGCTGGCTCCTGGGGTGGCCGCCGCAAACTTCACGCTTACCGTGTCGCGGGCTACGTTGCCGGCGCTGTCGGTGGCGGCCAGCAGGTAGCGGCCGGCCGGTAGAGCCAGCGTCTGGTATAGGTTCACGCGCTTACCGGCTTCGGCTACCTGCAGTAATTCCGGAGCCACGGTACTGCCTGCCAGCGAGGCCAGCGCCGCCGAGCGGACGCCTTCATTGTAGGTGACGGCAAAGCGCGCGGCTTCGGCTTTCTGGGAAAGAATGATGGGCGGGCGGGAGTCGGGACGGGTGAGCATGAGTTGCACCGAATCCAGGCCCGGGCGCACGGCCAGCACCTCGGGCAGGTAGGCTATTTTTTCGCCTTCCTCGTAGCGGCTGGTTTGGTTTTTATCGGCCAGCGCAAAAATCCGGAACCGGCCTACTTTCAGATTACGCAGCACAAACTGGCCTTCTTTATCGGTGCGGGCCAGGTAGTAAGGGCGGCCGCGCCGGATGTTGGCCGTATCCGTTTCGGGGTACAGCACTACGGATACATCAGCGGCAGGCGCCTGGGTCAGCAGGTCGCGCACGCGGCCCTGCACCGAGCCCGAGTCCAGCGCCGGGCCGGTACTGAAACTCAGGATAACATCAGCCGCCGGGTTGCTTTCCGTGATGTCGGAAATGGCTTCGCGGAAGTTGAAAGAGTAGGTAGTGTTGGCCTCGAAGGGCTTCTCGAACTGAAGCTCAATGGCATTGCGCTCCTCCCGTACTTTATACTTGTTCTCGTCGGAAAGCAGGGGTGCTACCAGCAGGTTTTTGGTTAGGTCCTTTACCTGTACCGGCTCGGAAAACTCCAGCCGGATGGTGCGCCCGGTTACGTTCACGGAGCGGTCGGCGGGCTGGGTGCTGACCAGCTTGGGCGGCACAGTATCCCGAGCGCCGCCCTCCGGCGAGCTGATAGCCGCGCAACCGCTGAGCACGGTTCCGGCAAGAAAAAACAGGGGCAGGTAAGCGCGGGCTGGCATGGCAGGCTACAACGTGAAACGGCCGGCAATATCGGAACCGGAAACCACATGCAGCCGCAGCCGCCGCAACAGCTGGTCTCCCCTCCCCTCCTGCCGTTCCCGCAAAGTACGGGTGCGGTCTTACGCAGCGCCCGCTAAAGAGGCTCGCCGTTAGCGCCGGCCTGCTACGTAAATCAGGCTGGAATACTGGTTTTCGTTATCGGCCGCGTACTGGTTGGAGGCGTAGCCGGTACGCAACACGCTCAGCATTCCTTTGCCCTTACCCGACTGATGCTTTTCGCTGAGCATACTCACGTAGTAGGCATCCAGCGGCATGGGCAGGGTCTGGCGTAGCTGCAGCTTGTGCTTTTTGAGCAGCAGCGCCATGGTTTTGGGGCTGAAATGGTAGAGGTGGCGGGGGACATCGTAGGCCGCCCAATCCTGCTTGTAATGCTGGGCATCGAAGCTTTCCACGTTGGGCACGGCTATGATCAGCACACCGTCGGGCTTCAGCAGGCCGATGAGTTGGTGCAGCGTTTCATTCAGCGTGTGCACGTGCTCCAATACATGCCAGAGCGTAATGGCATCAAAAGAACCGGCTTCCAGGGAGCTCAGGCTCTCGCTGCCTACGGGCTGGCCCACGCGGCGTGTGGCTTCCTCGCGGGCACGGGCGTTGGGCTCGTAGCCGGCCACTTGCCAGCCTTTGCGCTTGGCCGCGGCCAGGAAATGCCCGGTGCCGCAGCCGTAATCCAGCAATTTGCCCCGGCGCGGTGCTAGGTGGTTCAGCAACGACACCTTGCGGCGCATGGTAAACATGCGCGCCAGCCGGTACACCTGGTTGATAACGCCGGCAGCCGTACTGTTGTGTGAGACGTAGGCTTCCGACTCGTAGTAGCGGCCTATGCCCTGGGCATCGGGGCGGGGGTTGGTGAACTGGAAGGTGCAGGCCTCGCACTGCACAATAGCAAAGCTCTCCTGGCTCACCGATTTGTCTTCCACCACCAGCTTATTGCGAAAGCTGCTCTTCCCGCAAACCGGGCACTTCTCCAGACGTTCGTACAGCACGCTTTTTTCTTCTGAATTCTATAGGGTTGAATAGCAACGGAAGCCAGCTCCTGCCCTATTCAGTAGGCAAAGTTCTAAAAAACAAATTCTGAATCCCGACCAGCAAGAAGAGTAACTCCACTGCCCGGCCGGGATTCAGAATTCAAAAATCGGCATTATTTCCCTAGGTATACCATCAATACCGAAATATCGGCGGGCGTAACGCCACTGATGCGGGCCGCCTGACCAATAGTTTCGGGCTGCACGCGCAGCAGCTTTTCACGAGCTTCATAGGAAAGCGCCGGCATTTGCTGGTAGTCCAGCCGGCCCTGAATCACGAAGTTTTCCAGCTCCTGCATGCGGCCGGCCTGCTGATGTTCCTTCTCAATGTATGTTTCGTACTTGATGCGGATGATGGCCTGCTCCAGCGAGTCGGCGCGGAAGGGAGCCAAAGCCAGCGTGAGCGTAGGCAAGGTGCGTGTGAGGTCTGCCAGCTCAATATTGGGGCGACGCAGCAGGTTAATCGCGCGGGTCTTCTCGTGAATGGTAGCCGAGCCCAGCTCTTCCAGCAGCCCGTTGATTTCGGCGGGTTCAATGGCATGCTGCTGCAGCAACTCTAATATCTCAGCCGTCTCGCGCTCCTTCTGGCGTACCAGCTCCATACGCTCTTCCGAGGCCAGCCCTAAGGCAAAGCCCAGCGGCGTGAGGCGCAGGTCGGCGTTGTCTTGGCGCAGCAAAATGCGGTGCTCGGCGCGGCTGGTGAACATGCGGTAGGGCTCGTCGGTGCCTTTGTTGACCAGGTCATCAATGAGCACCCCAATGTAGGCTTCGCTGCGCTTCAGGATAAAAGGCTCTTTGCCGTGCACGCAGTTGTGGGCGTTGATACCCGCCATCAGGCCCTGACAAGCCGCTTCCTCGTAACCCGTGGTGCCATTAATCTGGCCCGCGAAATAGAGGTTTTTGATGCGCTTGGTTTCCAGCGTGAGCTGCAGCTGGGTGGGCGGGAAGAAGTCGTACTCAATGGCGTAGCCCGGCCGGAACATCTTCGCGTTTTCGAAGCCAGCAATTTTGCGCAGGGCGCGGTACTGCACGTCCTCGGGCAAAGAAGAGCTAAAGCCGTTTACGTACACCTCCACTGTGCTCCAGCCTTCGGGCTCCACAAAAATCTGGTGGCGGTCCTTATCGGCGAAGCGGTTGATTTTATCCTCCACCGAAGGGCAATAGCGCGGCCCCAGACCCTTAATGCGGCCCTGGAACATAGGAGACTTCTCGAAACCCTCCTTCAGAATTTCGTGCACCTCGGGGTTGGTATAGGTAATGTAGCAGGGGCGCTGCTTGGGCAGCGTGGGCGTATCGAGGTAGGAGAATTTGCTGGGCACTTCGTCGCCGGGCTGCTCCTCCATTTTGGAGTAGTCCAGGGAGCGGCCATCCACGCGAGGTGGGGTGCCGGTTTTCATGCGGCCGGCTTCAAAGCCCAGCTCAATCAGCTGCTCGGTAATGCCGGTGCTGCCTTTTTCGGCGGCACGGCCGCCGCCAAACTGCTTCTCACCAATGTGAATAAGGCCGTTCAGGAAAGTCCCGTTGGTGAGCACTACTGATTTGCCCCGGAACTCGATACCCAGCGCGGTTTTCACCCCCACCACGGTTTCATCTTCCACTACCAGGCCGGTAACGGCTTCCTGCCAGAAGTCCACGTTGGGGGTTTGCTCCAGGGTCATGCGCCACTCCTCGGCAAAGCGCATCCGGTCACTTTGCGCGCGCGGGCTCCACATGGCGGGGCCTTTAGAGCGGTTCAGCATCCGGAACTGAATCATGGTTTTGTCGGTGATAATGCCCGACTGCCCGCCCAGCGCATCCACCTCGCGCACAATCTGCCCTTTAGCCACCCCGCCCATGGCCGGGTTGCAGGACATCTGCGCAATGGTGTTCATGTTCATCGTTACCAGCAGCACCTTGGACCCCAGGTTGGCAGCCGCGGCAGCGGCCTCACAACCGGCGTGGCCGGCTCCTACTACAATAACATCGTAATCTTCTTGCTGAAACATGGCGGGCAAACAGTAGCGCGAAGCTCCAGCTTCGCACGTCGGTGAACTAACAGTTCGGGGGTAACATCAGGGGCAAGGCCGGGCGTTCAATCAGGCGCTGGCTGGAGCTTCGCGCGGTATAAATCAAACAGAAAACGCCCGCGGTTGGGCAGGCGCTTCATCCAGAAATCAGAATCAGAAAGCCAAACGCAACCCGCTCAAAACGTGCGCAAAGATACGCAGTCAGCGGCTTTTTTGTGCAGGGGCAGTTTACTCGCCGGAATTGCTGTCGGGCTCATCCTCCGGCATTTCCCGCAATAGCTCAGCTGATTGCCGGGCTACTTCCGCCCAGGAAAAGGCCCGCCACCGCCCGCTCCGGGAGTCATATACCTGGGTGGCGGCCGGGCAGGGGAATAGTTTGTAGTCGAATTTGGGATACTGGTGTACCACGTAGCCGGGGTAATAATAGTGGTACTGCCGCTCCTGCGCTATGTCCAGCTTGCGCAGCATCAGGTACTTGCCCAGGCTGTATTTGCGGTAAGCCGGGTGGTAGAAATTCATAATGCCCGCCATACTCCGGAGGCCGCTATCGAAAATGCCGAGGGCAATGAGCAGGCCGCCGTCCCGGATTTCGATTACCTCCGTGGTAAAGACGTTGTGCGAGGCCCCGGCCAGTAAAAAGGCTTCTATTGTGGGCGGGGCATCAAAGGTGATGCTGTTGCGGTAAAGCGCATACAGGGTTTCGTATTCCTGGGTGAGGTGAAACGGCTGCGTGGTGGTGGTAAACCGCTCATTTAGCCGTAACAGACGCCGTTGCTGGGGGCCATACTGCACCCGGGAGAGAACTATACGGAGCCAATGGGCCGTGTACAGCTCTTCTTCAATGGGCAGGAAATGGCAGGTGAACAGGTCCTGATGCATGCGGTAATACCCCTGACCCAGATAAAAATCCAGCGCTTCGCCGGGAATAAACAAGGGAGAATGTGGGGTAGCAGCCATGGGGCAGTCAGGAAGGCAGGCCAATAAGTATAACCAGGATACTTCGCAAAATTCAGCAGGATATAGGCTCCTAAGATAGCCCGGTAGCCATAAAAAAACGCCCGCGCGGAGGGCGGGCGTTTGTAATGCGGGCAAGCTGAGGTATTAGAAGGTACGCAGCGAGAGGCAGTCGTCTTCTTTTTTGCGCATGGCCGTCTGGCTCAGCAGGTCTTTGTCCTGGTAGCCCAGCAGGTGCAGCACGCCGTGAATCATCACGCGGTGCAACTCATCCTTGAAGGGAATCCCCATTTTGGCGGCGTTTTCGCGCACCCGCTCTACCGAAATAAACACGTCCCCTTCAATGATATCGGCATCATCGGCATTGTCGAAGGTGATGACGTCGGTGTAGGTGTCGTGGTCGAGGTACTCCACGTTCACCCGGTGCAGGTACTCATCGGAGCAGAAGATGTAGGTGAGCTGCACGATTTCGTGCTCGTGCACCGCGGCCACCCGTTCAATCCAGGAGGTCAGCGCTTCGGCGTCACCCAGCTCAAAATCAACGTCTTCTACCAGGAATTCGATGCCGTGGGTTTCGCGCCCGCGGGTGTCGTCATCGTGGTCTTCTTCGTGCTCGGGGGCAGGGAGTTCATGCCGCGTTATGGTCAGTGGCGGAAGAGGTAGTAGTGGAGCCTTCAGAATCAGCCTCGGGTACCAAATGGAACGTGAGCTGCACATGGCGGCCTTCCTTGCTGAATTCTACTTCATCGGCCAGATGGCGGATGAGGAAAATACCGCGGCCTCCGGGGTTTTCCAGGTTTTCCGGAGCAGTAGGGTCCAGCAGATTGGTGTAGTCAAAGCCTTCGCCCTGATCTTCCACCTCAAACTTGACCTTATCCTGCCCCATCTGCAACGACAGGAAAACGTTCTTATCCTTATCAAATTTGTTGCCGTGACGAATGGCGTTATTGACGGCCTCCGTCACGGCCACCATGATGTTGCCGTAGATATCGTCCTCAATATTAAAGGTATCCTTCGAGTTGTCGATGAAACTCTCTACCACGCGGATATTCTCAACGAGCGAAGGAATCTGAATTTTTACCTGCTTCATAAAAAGGGGAAGGGACGCGGAAGGGGGGTAAATTTAGCGAGACGCTATTTCATTTTCTGAAAATATTCACTCACCTCCCGTTGGTAGTACGGAGTGAGGGCCGGGGGCACTGTCCGAAGCAGTTCCGTTTGCCGCTCTTTCTGCCGTTTGTAGCGCTCGAAAGCAGGCGGAAAAACCGGCGGCCGGTTCTGGGCGGTCTGCGCTTCCCGCTTGTCATCTTGGTCCCGCTCCCGGGCCGATTTCTCGGCTTCCAGCAGGCGGGTCAGAATTTGACGCTGACGCATAACCGTTTGCTCCGTTAGCCGCTTGTTTACGAGGTCCGTCTCGGTTTGTTCCATCATTTTTTTCACATCCCCTAGGTTTCCTCCACCCTGCTGGCCTTTTCCTTCTTTGCCACCCTGCTGCATTTTCTCCAGCTCCTTCAAAGCCTCGCGCAGCATCTGCTGCTGGGCAGCCAGCTTGGCCAGCTCTTCGGACAGGCCCCGGCCGGTTTTGCCGCTTTGCTGCAGCTGCTGAATCTGCTGATTGAGCTGTTGCTGCATCTTGCCCAACTGGCCCTCGCCGGCCTGGTTGCCTTTCTTCTTTTTCTTGCCGGGCTTGCCGCCACTCTGCTGTTGCTGCTGCGCCTGGCGCTGCTGGTCCTGCATCTGTTTCAGGGCGTCGTTCAGCATCAGGGCTAGGTTGTTCATGCTGGTCATGGCCTGCTGCTGATGGGCGGTGGCACGGGCTACGTCGCGCTGCCGGATCTGGTCCATGGCCTCGTCCATGCGGCCGTTCATCTCCCCTACTTCGCGGGTCACGAAGCTTTGCAGCTGGAACACGCGCTTGGCCAGCGCGTAGAGCGAGTCCTGCACCACGCGGGCATCGTCCTTGAGCTTGCGCTGCTGCTGGCCCAGCTGCACAAAGCGCGGGTCCTGCTGGTCTACGGTGCGGAACTGCTTCATCAGGCTTTCCTGATCAAAGGATAGCTTCAGGAGGTTTTCGAGGATGTCGCGCAGGTCATCAATGTTTTCCTGCTGCTGGTCTGACTCTTCCTCGCTCATTTGCTGCTCCATCTGCTGGGCCATCTGCTGCATTTGCTGGGCGGCCTGCTTCTGGTTCTGGCTGGCTTTCTGATTCTGGTTTTTGCCCAGCTGCTCCTGGCTTTGCTGCATCTGCTCGTCTACCTGCTGCTGTTGGGGCTGCATGTCGTCGGCGCCATTCTCGTTGTTGAGTTGGTCGTCCATCTTCTTGAGCTCGTCCAGGTTTTTCTGCACCTCGTCAAACTGCTGCTGCTTTTCGGCCTGCTCCTGCTTGAGCTGGTCGTTCTTGGCTTTCTGCTCCTGGTTGCTGAGCTTGTTTTCGGGGTTGTTCTTGTCGTTCTGCTCAGTTTTCTCGGCCAGCTGCTGCTCTTCCTTGGCCAGCTGCTGCAGCTTTTCCAGGGTTTGCTCTTGCTTCTGCTCAAACTGCAGCTGCTTGAACATCTCCAGCGCCCGCTCCAGCTCTTTCTGCAGGGTGTTTTCCTTGTTTTCGAGTTTTTGCATGAGCTGCTGCATTTCCAGCTGGTTCTGGTCCTGCTTCTGGTCCAGCAGCTTCTGCAGCTCGTCGTAGAGCTTTTTGGTTTCGGGGTCCAGCAGGGAGTCCATCAGCTTTTTTAGCTCCTCGGCTTTTTCGGCCAGCTCCTGGCTTTTGGGGTCCAGCTCATTCTGCTTCTGATTCAGCTCCTCAAAGAGCTTTTTCATGTCGGCAATCTGGTCGTCCATCTGCTGCTTCTGGGCCAGCATATCTTTCAGCTGCTTGCGGTCCTGGAAGTTCAGGTCGCGCTTCACCTTCAGCTTATCTTCGGCCTTGGCCAGCTCCCGCTCCAGCTTTTTCGACTGCTCCGCCGAGCGGCTCAGCTGGCTCTGCACCGACTTCGACTGCGCACTCAGCTGCTGCTGTAACTCAGAGCGCGAAGGCAGCTTAAACTCCGCGGCTCGGCTCCGGGCCGATTTAGGTCCGTGCACGCCGTCGTTATCCCACACCTGCACATAGTATTCCAGGTGGTCGCCGGGCTTCATGCCCACCGGCCGTAAATCCCACTGGTAGGCGTACACCTGGGCCGAGCCGCTTTGCAGGGGCAGGGCGCGCGTCTGATAGCCGGCATTAGGCCGCGCTTTGGAAAGCACCCGGTAGTGCAGCTGCAGGCGCGTGAGGCCATAATCGTCGCGCACGGTGCCGCCCAGCGCCAGGTAGCGCAGGGAAGTGGTATCGGGGAAGGTTTCCAGCGTGATGTCCGGTACCTGGTCTGGAATAGCCGTGAGCTGGTACTGGATAGGGTCGCGGTTGAGGCTGGCGGCGTTTTGCAGGCGCACGGCGTACTCCTGGGACCGAAGCACGCGCCGCGTTACCCGGAACTGGTCGTCGTCGGCCTGGGCCGTCACGGTTTCTTCGGGGTTTTTGAAGAGCAGCTGGAGCTGATCAGTTGCGGCGGTGGCAAACTCCCAGCGCACCGTGCTGCCCTCGGGCACCGTCAGGTTGCCGGTGTTCTGCACCGTTTCGCTGGCTTTGTTCAGGTAGCCGGGGTAAGTAATCTGCACGGTAAAGTCGCGCAGGTTAGGGCGCTCCTGCACCGTCAGTGCATATTCATCGGAGGTGAAGCCCGCGGCGGCCAGCTGAAAATCAACGGAGCGCTGCAGCTGCTGAAACTGGTAGGTAAACCGGTTGCCGGATTCTTTCTGCAGGCGCCGCTCCCGCCCCCCGTATTGTATGCTGATTTCATTGGGCAGGGCCTCCCCTTCCACAGCAACTTCCAGCTTGAAATCTTCGCCCTTAAAGGCTTTCAGATTCTTATTCTCCACCACAAACCGGAAAGGTGCCGGCGGCGAATACGTGCGGCGGTAGTGCAGAATACGGTCGGTGCCCTGCACAAAGAGGCTGGGATATACCAGGAGCAGGAGCACCACAATACCCACCGGAATGGCCACGTACTTCCACAGCGGCCGGGTCTGGGATTTGATATTGATGCCTTCAGCGAATTCCAGCCCGGTAAGCTGGGCGGCACGCTGGTCCAGGCTGGCGGCAATCAGGGCGTTTTCGCGGGCCTGGCCCTGCAGCTGCAGAGCGTTGAGCAGCTTGTCCTGTACCTGGGGAAATAGCTCCCCTACGCGCAGGGCGGCCTGCTCATCGGAAAGCAGGCGGCGCAGGTTGGTAAGCGCGGCCAGCGGCTGCCAGATCCAGTGCACAAAGGCGTAAACGGCCAGGCCCAGAAAGCCAAACAGCAGCCCGCCCCGCACCCAGGTGGGCAGGTACAGAAAGTACTCCAGCAGGTTGAAAACCAGAAAAAGGGTGAGCAGCAGGCCGCCTGCCACCAGCGCCCCCCGCACCAGCAGATTTAAATAAAACTTGCGCTTAAAGGCCTCCAGCTGCGTGAGTACCTGGGCCAGGGCGCCCGGCTGGGCCGCCATATGCCTTGTAACCAACTCAGTTTCTTTCTCCACCAGCATAAAAACACGCCTGTTCAGGACCGGACAAGATACGCATTATCAGCACTGCCGGCTTATCCGGCGGCCCTTCGCTCAACGACAACACCACAGCCGGTATTTGTTCCCTAGCGCAACTCTACCAGCGCCGGGCAGTGGTCGGAATGCACCGCATCAGTTAACAGACCCGCCCCGCTGATGCGCGGTTGCAGCGCCTGGTCTACTAATAAATGATCCAAGCGCCAGCCCACGTTGCGGGTGCGGGCCCCGCTGCGGTACGTCCACCAGGAATAGTGGCCGGGGGCGTCGCCGTGCACGTGGCGGAAGGAGTCAGTAAAGCCATCGGCCAGGAAGGCGGCAAACCAGGCCCGCTCTTCCGGCGTGAAGCCGGGGCTGTTCTGGTTGGCTTTGGGGTTATGCAGGTCCAGGCCCTGCTGGCAGCAGTTAAAGTCGCCGGCAATAACCAGCGGAGGCGTGCCGGCGGCGCGTAATTGGACTACGTATTCGCGGAAGAACCGCAGCCACTCCAGCTTAAACGATTGCCGCTCCGGCCCGCTGGTGCCCGAGGGCATGTACACGTTCAACACCGAAAAATCATCAAAATCCAGGCGCAGCACGCGCCCCTCGCAGTCATACAGCGGAATTTCGCAGCCGGTAGCTACGTGCCTAGGCTTTTGTTTGCTGAAGGTTGCCACGCCGCTGTAGCCGGGTTTTTCAGCCGGGTGCTGGTACACGTGGTAGCCCAGCACTTCAAATCCCGATACATCCAGCGGCTCGCGCCCGGCCTTAATTTCCTGCAGGCACAGCACATCCGGGTCGGTTTGCTGCACCCAATCCAGCAGGCCCTTGCTCAGGGCTGAACGCAGCCCGTTGACGTTGTAGGAGAGAATTTTCAAGAATGAAAAACTTGAAATGGCTTATAAAAAACGCTTGTCATCCTGAGCTTGCGAAGGACCTTTTCACGTTAGCACGAGTCGTTGTGACGAGTATCGCTCTTACCTGATAAGGTCCTTCGCAAACTCAGGATGACAAGTTTTTTGGAAGGACACAGGTAGAGTGATTTTACTCCTCTTCGCGCAGGAAGGCATCAAAATACTCCAGCATATGCCATTTCAGCATCCGCTCCTGCTCTTTCAGAGTGGAGAACGGCACGGGACGGATGAGCTTGTAATGCGGCCAGCCTTCCTCGTCCACGCTTTCCTGCTCGTAATAGCCCGACAGGCTGAAGAGGCGGCAGGTAGCAATGTGCATCAGGTCCTGCTTCTGCTCTTTGGTGAAGGGGCCGGCGCCCTGGCCCAGCTCCTGCACGCCAATGAGCAGGAGCAGGGCATTCAGGTCGGGCTTTTTGCCGAAACGCTCACGCATCTGGTTCATCAGCTCCCACCAGCGCTGCTCAAATTGGGCTTCGGTTTCCTCGGGGTTCAGCATGACTTAGGCAGTGTGCTCAGCATGGGGCGGCACGGGCGCAGCAGACTCTTCCTTCAGGGCATCCCAGTACTCCACAGCGCGGCGGAAATGGGGAATCACGATGCTGCCCCCGATGAGGTTGGCAATGGCAAAGACTTCATACAACTGCTCGTCGCTGATGCCTTCCTCGTAGCATTTGCCCAGGTGATACTTGATGCAGTCGTCGCAGCGCAGAACCATGGAGCAGGCCAGGCCCAGCATTTCCTTGGTTTTTACGTCCAGGGCACCTTCCTGGTAAGTGTTCGTATCTAGGTTGAAAAAACGCTTGATGACCTTGTTATCGGCCGCCATGATTTTTTCATTCATCCGCTGGCGGTAGTCGTTAAATTCAGAGACGAGGCTCATATAGCTTAGATTAAAAAGACGATGGAAGATGGTAACACGAAAGTAGGCACAAATGCTTCGTTCCCCGGCGAAGAACTGCGGTAGTAAGCCGCCTTTTCCTATCTTCCCAAGGTTGTTATCTACCTTATCTATTGTTGGTGTTATGCCTTTACCCGCTATCTGGCACGACTTCGTTTCCTTGGTTTTTCCGCGCGTATGCCTGGCCTGTGCCGATTCCCTGGCCCGGGGCGAGGAGTATATCTGCACCAGCTGCCGCACCGAGCTGCCCTACACCGATTATCATTTACTGCCGGCTGAGGCCAATCCGCTGACACGACGCTTCTGGGGCAAAGTGCCCGTGCGCCATGCATTCAGCTACTTGCGCTTTCTGCAGCACGGCCGCGTGCAGCACCTACTGCATCAGCTTAAATACCAGGGGCAGCAGGAAGTAGGCCTGGTGCTGGGCCGCTGGTATGGCTATGAGCTGGCTGAAAAAGGCTTCACGCCGGAGTTTGACCTCATTCTGCCGGTGCCCCTGCACCCGCGCAAGCTGGCCAAGCGCGGCTACAACCAGGCCGACTTCTTTGCCGAAGGTTTAGCACAGGGCCTGCAGGTGCCGTGGCTGCCCAACGTATTGCGCCGCACGGAGCACACCAGCTCCCAAACCCGGAAAAACCGCGTGGCGCGCTGGGAAAACGTGGCTTCGGTTTTCGAAGTACCCAACCCGGCTGCGCTGGCCGGGCTACGGGTGCTTTTGGTGGATGATGTGCTGACTACCGGAGCTACCCTGGAAGCCTGTGCCGTGGTGTTATTGGCCGCCGGTTGCCGGGAGGTGAGTATTGCCACCATTGCCACGGCCGACCGCTAACTAAAAGCCACAAAAAAGCCGCTTCCTTTCGGGAGCGGCTTTTTTGTGGTTCAGCTATTGAAACCGAAGATTACTTGTTTGAGCCGGCGTTGATCATGGCGCAACGGAAACCGATAGCAGCGGTAGCCGAGTCCTGAGCCATGAAGCGGCGCGTGCCGGGCGACAGCCAGTAGGCTACGTCTTTCCACGAACCACCTTTGTACACGCGAACCTCGTCATCGATGAGCGACTGGTAGCCTTTCTTGTCGTAGCCTTCTGCCTTATCCAGGTAGCCGTTCCGACGGAAGGGGTTCAGATCTTCTTCATCCTGGAAGGACAGCGGACGGTAGATATCCTGCACCCACTCGTTCACGTTGCCGGCCATGTTGTACAGGCCGTAGTCGTTTGGTGGGTAAGCGTAGATGTATTCCGTAATCATGGCGCCATCGTTCAGGCTGCCGGCAATACCGGCGTAGTCACCGCGGCCGCGCTTGAAGTTAGCCAGGAACTGGCCCTGCTTCTTGCCATACGGGTTCCGCATCTGGCGACCATCCCAGGGATAGATACGCTTGTTTTCCTGGTTTTCGTTGCCAGCCTCCTGGGTACCGATGAGGGCCTGAGCGGCATATTCCCATTCAGCCTCAGTGGGCAGGCGGTAGTTGGGCAGAGTGTTGCCGTTCTCAATAGAAACTTTAGCAGCACCGGTTCCTTCAGCGCCGGCATCAGCAGGAGCAGCGGCGTCGCCACCTTTCTTTTTGCCGAACAGCTTGAAGCCGCCTGATTTCTTACCGGAGCCGTCGCCTTCGCCTACACCCGCCAGCTTCTCGTTCACCTTAGCAGTACGCCAGGTGCAGAAGTCGTTGGCCTGGAGCCAGCTTACGCCCACCACGGGGAAGTAGCGGAAACCGGGGTAACGCAGGTAATAATCCACATAAGGGTCGTTGAACGACAGCTCACGGGCCCATACGGTGGTATCGGGCAAAGCCGACTGATAGAATTCTTCCGCCGAGTCTTTACGGACATAGTGCAAATACTCCAGCCAGTGAATGTTGGCCACCTCGGCTTCATCCATGTAGAAGGAAGCAATGGTTACCGTGCGCTCAATGTTGTCGCGGGTCATGGCCACATCTTCTTCAGCCGAGCCTAGTACCGTACGGCCGCCTTCGATGAATACCAGACCGGGGCCTTCCGGAATACCTTGGTAATCAGCTACCTTCATGCCCTGCTCGGTATTATATTCCAAGCCGGTAGTGGAGCTGTACTTACCCGGTTTAGTGCTAGTAGGCGGCCCCCCTTTGCAGGAAGCCAGCGCAACGGCTCCTACAGCAGCGTAGCGCAGGTACTTAGAGAAATTCATAGCGGTAGCGGAAATACCTGAGAAGAAAAGAGTTGTAAGAAGGCAATTCGAGTGCAATAATACAAAAACTCAGAAGGCCGGACAAGGAAGCAAGCGGTAATTTTTACGGCTAATGCGACGACGAGCCGCTGCCAGCATATCTACCTGCTCTAGCACCAGTACAATTTCGTGAGCACCGCCCGCGCCCAGGTTTCTACTGCCCAGCTCCACATCATGACTATAGCCTACCCGAAAGCCCGTGAGCTGCACGCCCGCCACCACGGCCAGCACCGAGGCCGGGCGCGGTGCCCCGGGCAGCGGTATGCCCCGGTACAGCAGGCCCATGGTGATGGGAGTAACAGTTCCGTACAACCCCGCCTCAGCCCGCTGCGACGCCCCCTGATGGGTGTACGACACAGTAGGCGAAACGCTGATTTCGCGGTAGGACTGTTTAACGGTGGACTCTGAAAAAAAGTGCTTTACGCCGCCGGTAAATGTTGCGCGCAGGGGCAGGCGCCCCTGGGCCTGGTTTCCCAGGTTGGGCTGATTCAGGTGATAAAGGGCTAAACCCGCCCAGGCCTGGCGGTTATACAGCAATCCACCCACGCCCCCGCTCAGGTAATGCACCGGGTCAAAGGGCACCGGTTCGGCGCTGGCGCCGGTCAGCAGGCCGTCGTCGGAGAGCTGGTCGCCGAACACCAGGTTGCTGTAGCTGATGCGCTGGGAACCGTAGGTGAGCTGGGCGCCGGCGCTCAGGTGCACGTCCTCACTCAGGCGGGCATGGTAGGCATAGAGGGCGGCGGCCTCCAGGCGGGTGTAGCCTACGGCTCCCAGCCGGTCCATGTTCACGAGCAGGCCCACGGCGTTGCGCTGCTTTTCGAAGCGGTAGTCGGCGCCCAGGTGCGTGGTCTGGAACGAGCCCGCCAGTGATGGAAACTGCTCCCGGTACGCCAGGGAAATGCCGTAGTCGTGCTGCAGGCCCGTGAAAGCCGGGTTCAGGTGCAGGCGGGTGGCGTAGGATTGGGAGAAGTATAGGTCCTGCGCCTTTGCCTGCTCCTTTGCACCCAGCAGCAGCAGGCCCGCGCCCAGCCAGGCCGCCAAACGGCGTCCGGGAAAGCCGGGGCGTACCAATAGTGGAAAGCGCATAGGGGGTGCTAAACGAGGCTGGCCCGCAATTTGGTGCAAGGCAAAGGCATTGAGGCCTCGAAAATGGCAAAATCCCGGCATCTTTACCGATATAGCTCTGGTAAGGTGCTGGCACCAAACCGGGCCCAAGGCGCGTTATTCTTTTTTCTTCCCTCCTACCGTTATGCGTAAATTCCTGTTAGGTCTGCTGATTTTCGTGGTGGTGCTGGTGGCTGCCATTGCCCTGGCGCCGGTGCTGTTCAAAGACAAGCTCAAGCAGGTGCTGGATAAGCAGCTGGCCGAGCGCATTGCCGCCCGGGTAGAGTATCAGCCTGAAAATGTGAGCTTAAGCCTGCTCCGCTCCTTTCCGGATCTGGCCCTCAGCATTGATGAGCTGCGCATTATCGGGCAGGATTCATTTGCCCGCGACACGCTGGCTTACCTGCCTTCCTTCCGGGTGGGGCTGGACTTAATGAGCGTGGTGCGCGGCGACGAAATCAAAATCAAATCGGTGCAACTGGATGAGCCCGACATCAGCCTGCGGGTGCTGAAAAGCGGCCGCGCCAACTGGGATATTTTTATTTCTGACTCCGCCGCCGCTACCCAGGGCAAGGATACCAGCCAGGTGAAAGTGGCCATCAAAGGCTGGGAAATTACTAACGGCCGCCTGCGCTACGAGGACCTGAGCATACCGTTTGCCATGCAGGCCCGCCACGTAAACCACACCGGCTCCGGCGACTTCGCCCGGAATATCTTCGATATGGTGTCGAAGACCACGGCCGACGGCTTCACTATGAACTATGACGGGGTGAACTACCTCGAAAATACCAAGCTGGACGCCGACGTGACTATGGGCATGGATATGGATAAGTTCCTGTTCACCTTCAAGGAAAATCAGGTGCGCCTCAACGACTTTCCCTTCTCCTTCGCCGGGAAAGTGGGCCTGCCCAACGACACGGACATCACCTACGACATGACCTTTAAGGCCCTGGAAACCGACTTCAAGAACATTCTGAGCCTGGTGCCCGGGGTGTTCACTGAGAAGTTCAAGGACATTCAGACCAGCGGCAAAATGGCCTTCAACGGCTATCTGAAAGGCGTGCAGAACGACGTGAAGATGCCCGGCTACGGCGTGAACCTGCAGGTAAACAACGGCATGTTCAAGTACCCCGACCTGCCACAGGCCGCCCGCAACATCAACGTGGATATGGTGGTGGATAACCCCTCGGGCTTCACCAACAACATGAAAGTGAACGTGAAGCAGTTTCACCTGGACCTAGGCACCAACCCGATTGACGGCAACGTGGCCATCGACGGGCTGGAGCCCATGAAGGTAGACGGCCGCGTGAAAGCCAACGTGGACCTGGCCGAAATGCTGAAAGTGTACCCTGTGAAAGATTTGCTGATGCGCGGCAAGCTGTTCGTAGATGGTACGGCTAAAGGCATCTACTCCAAAACCCAGATGCCCGTGGTGCAGGCCAAGCTGAACCTGACCAACGGCTACGTGAAGAGCAAGCAGTTCCCGGCTCCCATCGAAAACCTGACGCTCAACGGCACTGTGGTCAACGCCACCGGCCAGCCCAACGACACGCGCATCAACATTCCCCAGTTTAAAATGCTGCTGGATGGCGAGCCGCTGGAAGGCCGCATTGCCCTGCAGAACATCGACAAGCCGCTGTTTGACACCGATGTGCGTGGCACCGTGGACCTGACCAAGCTCACCAAAATATTCCCGCTGGAAGGCATGACCGTGACCGGCCGCCTGAACGGCAACGTGGCCGCCAAAGGCAGCATGGCCGATGTGGAAGCCGAGCGGTACCAGAATGTGGTAGCCTCGGGCACCGTGAATGCCAACAACGTCACCTACAAAAGCAAAGACCTGCCCCAGGGCGTGAAAATCAGCCGCGCCACGGCCACCTTCAACAACAACCAGATTGTGTTGAAAGACATGCAGGGCTTTGTCGGCACCTCGGATATTGCCGCTTCGGGCGTTATCAGCAACTATTTGGGCTACCTGTTCACGCCGGGCCAGTCCCTGAAAGGCAACCTGACGGTGAACAGCCGCCGCTTTAATGTGAACGAGTGGATGGTGGACGAGGTAACGGCCAAGCCCACTACCGGCGCCGTAGCGGCCACCAAATCCCCCGCCACCGCTACCAAGGCCGATGGCGTGCTGCAGATTCCCAAGTTCTTCGACCTGACGCTGAACACCAATGTGGGCACCATTGTGTACGACAACCTGAAGCTGGACAATGCCAAAGGCACCGTAACCGTGCGCGACGAGGCCGTGCGCCTGAACGGGCTCACCTTCAATACCTTGGGCGGCGCTTTTGCCACCAACGGCAGCTACAGCAGCAAAAACCTGGCGCACCCCAAGTTTGATTTCGGCCTGAACATCAAGAACCTGAACTTCCAGAATGCTTTTCAGGCGTTTACCTCCATCAAGAAGTTTGTGCCCCTGGCCCAGCAGATTGAAGGCATTTTCTCCACCAACTTTAACGTGAGCGGGGAAATGGGCCAGGACATGATGCCGGTGTACAGCTCCCTCACGGGTAAGGGCGTGTTCGAAATCATTCGGGCGGCGCTAGGCAACTCGCCGGTAATGAACAAAATCAGCGCCCTCACGCAGTTGCAGGAGCTCAAGAATTTTGCCGTCGAGCACAAAGACATAGCGGCCGAAATGCTCAATGGCAACTTCATTGTGAAGCCCTTCGACTTTAATGTGGGGCAGATAAAGCTCACGGTGGGCGGCTCCAGCAACGTAGATGGCAACCTGGAATACGTCACGGCCATTGATATGCCCACGGGCAAAGTAGGCAACCAGCTCAACAGCAAGCTCACCCAGCTGACCGGCGTATCGGATATCAAAGGCACGGAGCGCGTGACCTTGGGCGTGAAGATTGGCGGCTCCATGGCCGACCCCAAAGTGGCCCTGAGCAGCGGTAGCGTGAAAGGCCAGGCTAAAGACATAGCCAAAAGCCTGGTGACCAGTGTAGTAGAATCGAAGGTGAGCGACGCCAAGAACAAGCTGCTGGCCAAAGCCGGCCTGCAGCAGGACAGCGTGAAGCGCAGCCTGGCCGACCAGAAGCAGGCCGTGGAAGACCGCGCCCGGCTGGAAATAGAAAAAAAGCGCCTCGAAACCGAAGCCAGACTGAAAACCCAGGCCAAAGAGAAGCTCGGCAACATTCTGTTCGGCAAGCCCAAAGCCGCCCCGGTACCGGCCCCGGAACCCGCTAAAGCGGACACTACCAAGTCATAGGACAATATAAAGGGCAATATAATTTTGCTGGGTAACGTTTAAAGCCGATATGCGGTATAATACTTGCTCTTGGCCGCGGAGGCAGTAGCCTCATCGATGAACGTATTTTAGCTTCCCCTTCCCTCAAACCGCTTATATGAAGATTTTTCGTCTGATTCCGCTGGCTATGGCCGGCGCGCTGGCTCTGACCGGCTGTAACAACGACAACGATAATACCCCGGCCGCCGCCCAGGTGCGCGTGCTGCTGGTAGATGCCCCCGGCGACTATAAAGCCGTGAATATCGACCTGAAAAACGTACAGGTAAACGTAACTGATACCAACGGTGAGGACGGCTGGCAGACCCTGGATCAGGTAGCGGCCACCCGCTACAACCTCTTGGACTATGTGAATGGCCGCGCCGCCGTTATTGCCGGCAGCACCTTCCCCGCGGGGCACATTGAGCAGATCCGTCTGGTACTGGGCGACAACAACACCCTGACCCTGAAAGACGGAACCACTGTAGCGCTGAAAACTCCCAGCGGCCAGACTTCCGGCCTGAAAGTAAAGCTGAACACCGATCTGGAAGAAGGCGTCACTTATAGCATTGTGCTCGACTTTGACGTGGCTAAGTCCATTGTGGCGCGCGGCAATGGCGAATACAACCTGAAGCCGGTAATCCGGGCCGTAGCTTTGGCCGCGGCGGGTGCTATTCGTGGCACGGTAGATCCGGCGGCGGCTCATCCGCAGGTGCTGGCTATCCGCACGGCCGGTGGCGCAGTAGATACCCTCAGCACCTTCGCTGATAACGATGGTGGCTTCCTGATTCCGGGTGTATCGGCTGGTACGTACCGGGTGGAGTTCCGCGCCGGCGAGCCCTACAAAAACGTTGACAAGACGGATGTGCAGGTGACCAACGACCACACTACTGATCTGGGCGTTATCAGCCTGGACTAAGGTAATTTCAATGCCATAAAAAAAGGGCCTCCGCATTGTGCGGAGGTCCTTTTTTTATGGCATTGAAATTACCAGCCTTCAACCCTAGCCAGGCAGTTGCTGCAGCAGAGTCAGGAGTTCCTGCTGCGTGGCCTGCGTTCTGTTTTTGGCATACCAGGCGTGCACCTGCTCCGCATATTCTTCGTGCGTGGCCCCGCTGGCTTTCAGGCTGGAGAACAACTCCTGCGCCAGTACGGGCCGGGGCCCCCAGCTGGCAAGCTCTGTGAGGGAATCAGCGTGCAGCACCACCAGCCGCGGAATAGAGCGGGCACCGTTGGTGAGGTAGCGGTCCATCAGGTCCGGGTTTTCGTCGCGCAGGAAATAGCGGGTGCTGATGCGGCCGTTGCTGGCCTGTGCTATCTTTTCCAGCACCGGCACAATCTGGGCGGCATCCCCGCACCAGCCTTCCGTGAGGATAAGCCATTCGTAGCGGCCCGCCAGGCCCGTTAATGCTTGCAGCAGCTCGGGCAGCAGCTCCGTTTTTTTGTCGAGGCGCTCCATGCGCTGAATGTTGAGGCGGGCGTAGTCCGTGAGGTCCTCTGACTGCAGGGGGCCCGTGGTTTTACCCTCGGCCATCAGCTCATCAATCAGGGTCCGGTAAGAGTTATAGGAATGAGCCCCCGCCAGCCGCTCGGGACTGAGCACAGGGTCCGTAGTGATAATGGAGTTCATCTGTACAGCGTGAATGTCAAAAGAGGTATAACAAACAAAACCTCCCTTTGGCCGGCGGGGAGCCGGCTAAAGGGAGGTTTTCGCTATCTGTATCTACCTATAAGCTGGGCGTATCGGCCATAGCGGCCTGGGCAGTCAGCTCGCGGCAGTAGGTGATAAAGTCGGTATTGATGGGCTCCAGACCGTTTTCGCGCAGGCGCAGGGCCACTTGGGCCCGGTGGTAGTTGGCATGCACCGGCACGTGGGTAAAAATATCGGCTACCTGGCTCACGTAAGACTCCCCGGCCGAGTTGGTGTAGGCAATCAGGCGGTTAAGCTCGGTTTCATCGGCGCTGCTGATTAAGTGCAGCAGCCGCCCGGAGGTTTGCTCGTGCAGCTGGTGGCATTGGGCCAGGGTGTGCTCCTGCCAAACCTTCACGGGGCTCTTGGTATCGGTCAGCCGGCCAATCCAGATGGCCTGGGCGTTGAGTACGTGGCTGAACAGACGCAGGCACACGGCCGGAACTTCCTGCCCGGAGGCTTCAATCTCGTCTAATCGACGCAAGAGCGTGTTGTTGGCCCACACGTTGTAGGCCGCCAGTTTTTCAATGGTGTTACTCATGAATATAAGTGGTTGCAAAGGCGGAGGAAGCAGAAAGCGCGCGTCCGGGGTTAGCCGGCCATACGCCAGGCCGCAGCTCTAGGGCCCGGTTGGGAGGAGAGCCGCTTTAGCGCGCATCTTCCCAAACCAACTTCTCATTGGTTCGGTTCTTTTCAAAATCGGGGCACTTGCCGTCGCCGCGGCCCGTAATACCCCCGTCGGGCTGGCAAATTACTTTGCCCTTGGCGTCGTACAGGGTGGTGAACTGGTCGCAGCAGGGGGCGCTCTGGTAGTATACCGTTTGCCCCTCCAAGGTGTAGCTCAGAATGCGGGCCCGCGGGTTCTGGGGCTTATCAGCCTGCAGGGCGCTGATTTTCTTTTGCAGCCAGGCCGGCCGGGCCGTCGTATCAAAGCGTACCATAGCAGGTTCAGGAGTAGCCTCGGTGGTTGGATTAGCTACCGGAGCCGGGGTGGAAGGCCCGCTAACGGGGCCGGCAGTATCATCAGTAGGCGTGGTTACCGCCACCTGGCGCTGACACGCGGTAGTGCTGAGCAGGGCCGCGGCAAACAAAGGAGCAAAAGAGAAAAGCAAACGCATAGCAGACAGGAATAGGGGCGCGAAAGTAACAGGCAGAATGCAAATACAAGGCCGGATGCGCCCGGGCTACTGCTTACGCCGCCGGGGCCGGCGTGGTTCTATAGCCGCCAAACCCTAAAAGTGGGTCCGCAACTCCCAGAGGCGGGGTCCAAAAATCAGCAGGCCTACCGCCAGGGCTGCCAGGGCCACTACCAGCACCGCGCCGGCCGCTACATCTTTAGCGCGGCCAGCCAGCTGATGATACTGCGGCGACACCAGGTCGACAATAGCTTCTACTGCCGTATTCAGCAATTCGGCGCTCCACACGGCCCCCACCGCCAGGGCCACCAGGGCCCACTCCCACCGCTCCAGACGGAAGTAAAATCCCAGCGCAACCACGCCCGCCGTAGCCAGCGCATGAAAGCGTAGGTGCACCTCGGAGGTTAGGGCCAGGCGCACCCCCCGGAAGGCGTGGCCAAAGCTGGCGGCGCGCTGCCGCAATACCCGGAAACGTTGCGGTTGGCTAGCCACGGGCGTCGAACTCCTGAAAAATGGTCATCCGGAGCATATCCCACTCTGGTTTCAGGATGCTGAAGTACACGGAGTCGCGGCGGCGCCCACCCTGCGTAACCATATGGCTGCGCAGGATGCCTTCTTCGGTGGCGCCCATACGGCGCATGGCCTCCCGGGATTTCCAGTTCAGGGCATCGGTTTTCAGCTCTACCCGCTCACAGCCCAGCTCGCCAAAAGCATATTTCAGCAGCAGGTGCTTGGCGGCGCGGTTCAGGCCGGTGCGCTGATAGTCAGCGCCCAGCCACGTCCAGCCAATTTCCAGGCGGTGGTCGGCCAGCGCCAGGTTGCCGTAGCTGGTGCTGCCCACCACCCGGCCGCTTTGCTTATCTACAATGGCAAACGGGTAGCGCAGTCCTTTTTTTCGCTCGCGCATGGCCTTGGTCAGGTAACCGGCCAGCCCCACGGCGTCGCCGGGGTTGGGGTCCACGGTGAAGCGCCAGATTTCAGGGTCGAAGATGACGGCCTTCAAATCCTCAAAATCGGTAAGCTCCAGGGGCCGTAGCCGAACCCGGTCGTTTTCGAGGGTAATGCAGCGCGTGAAATCCATGTGGGCGTGGAACGGTTAGAGAAAAACAAAAGTAGCGCGAAGCTCCGGCTTCGCGCACGAGCAGAGCGAGTTATGACGTATGCAGACGCCTGCTACTCGCTGCACTCGTGCGCGAAGCCGGAGCGTCGCGCTACTTTTTGGCTACTTTTTAATCTCGCCTACCATGTCCTCGGGCTTCAGCCACTCATTGAACTGCTCCTCGGTAAGGTAGCCGAGCTGCAGGGCGGTTTCCTTCAGCGTAGAGCCATTTTTGTGAGCCTTCTGGGCAATTTCGGCGGCTTTGTAGTAGCCAATGTGCGGGTTGAGGGCCGTTACCAGCATCAGGGAGGAGTCTACGTGCTTTTTGATGTTGGCTTCCAGGGGCTCAATGCCGACGGCGCACTTATCGTTGAAGCTCACGCACACGTCGCCAATCAGGCGGGCGGAGTGCAGGAAGTTATAGATCATCACGGGCTTGAACACGTTCAGCTCGAAGTGGCCGCTCATGCCGCCAATGTTGATGGCCACGTCATTGCCCATTACCTGCGCGGCTACCATGGTCATGGCCTCGCACTGGGTGGGGTTTACCTTGCCGGGCATAATGCTGGAGCCGGGCTCGTTGTCGGGGATGTGCAGCTCGCCAATGCCGGCGCGCGGGCCTGACGCCAGCAGGCGGATGTCGTTGGCTATTTTCATCATGCTGGCAGCTACCGTTTTCAGGGCGCCGTGGGCTTCCACAATGGCATCGTGAGCGGCCAGGGCTTCAAACTTGTTTTCGGCGGTGATGAAGGGAAGGCCGGTGAGGTCGGCAATGTGTTTGGCCACGTTTTCGGAGTAGCCGGGAGGCGTGTTAATGCCCGTGCCCACAGCGGTGCCGCCCAAGGCCAGCTCAGAAAGGTGCGCCAGCGTGTTTTTGATGGCGCGCAGGCCATGGTCGAGCTGCGACACGTAGCCGCTGAACTCCTGACCCACCGTAAGCGGCGTGGCGTCCATGAGGTGCGTGCGGCCGATTTTTACGATGTGCATGAACTGCTCGCTCTTGGCCCGCAGCGTGTCGCGCAGCTTCTCAATGCCGGGAATGGTAACCTCCACCAGAATCTTGTAGGCCGCAATGTGCATGGCCGTGGGGAAGGTGTCATTTGAGCTCTGCGACTTGTTGACGTCGTCGTTGGGTGCCAGAAACTTCTTCTCATCCGAGAGCTGCCCGCCGTTGAGCACGTGGCCACGGTAGGCAATTACCTCGTTCACGTTCATGTTGCTCTGGGTGCCCGAGCCGGTTTGCCACACCACCAGCGGAAACTCCTTGTCCAGCTTGCCTTCCAGAATTTCATCGGCCACGCGGCCAATCAGCTCGGCTTTTTCGGCCGTCAGAATGCCGGCGTCGCGGTTGGTGAGGGCGGCGGCTTTCTTCAGATAAGCAAAAGCACGGATGATTTCCTTGGGCATCCGGTTGATGTCCTGGGCAATCTGAAAGTTGTCGATGGAGCGCTGGGTCTGGGCGCCGTAGTAGGCGTCCTGGGGCACCTGCACGGTGCCCATGGTGTCTTTCTCCTTGCGGAACTGGGTCATAACGCTATGGGGTGAGAAGGA
Organism: Hymenobacter sp. DG25A; assembly: GCF_001280305.1. Classification (NCBI taxonomy): domain Bacteria; kingdom Pseudomonadati; phylum Bacteroidota; class Cytophagia; order Cytophagales; family Hymenobacteraceae; genus Hymenobacter; species Hymenobacter erythromyxa. The sequence goes on from NZ_CP012623.1 coordinate 3,331,023, forward strand.
AATGAGATAACAGAGAACAAGTAAACTGGCCAACCGGCGGCACCGCGGTATACGGCATGGGCCGGGCAGGCGGCGCGGCAAAAGTACACAACGGCCGGGAGCCCAAAGCGTGCTGCCCCGAAAACTCTGCTGCCCATTGGAATACCAGCCATGCCGCCGCTGACTACGTACACACCAGCCCCTGTTACGTGCTACTCTCCTCTCATCTCTACCTTGTTACGCCCTATGAGCACTATCAAAAAAGTGATTGAAGTACTGGCCAGCTCTGAGAAAAGCTTCGAAGATGCCCTGCAGCGGGCCCTCACGGAGACCAGCACCACGGTAAAAGGCATCAAATCTATCTACATAAAAGACCAGAGCTGCCGGGTGCGCGACAATAAAATTGTGGAGTACCGGGTCACCGCCAAAATCAGCTTTGAGGTGATGCACAAGTGGGTGCCAGGCCACGGAGCCGGTGCCGCGGAAGCCGTGGCCGGATCCGGCATGCCCGATTATAGTGGCGTGGAAATAAAAACGCACCCCGATGAGCCCCTGGAGGTAAAGCCCGGCGGCAGCGCTACCGCCCCCGAAAGCGGGGGTGGCTACAGCGGCTAGTTGGTTAGCGGTTGTCGAAGCGGAATATCACGCTTACCTGGGCCTTGTGGGCAATGCGTTGCCCATTTACCACGGCCGGGTACCAGGCCGGGCCCTCTTTCAGCAGGCGGATGGCTTCCGCATCGTACTCGTCGCTCAGGGGTTCTACTACTTTAATATCCTGCAGCGAGCCATCGGCCGCCACAATAAAGCGCAGCTTTACGGCCACTTTGGCCCCGTAGGCGGCGGCAGGCGGATCTTTTTCCGGGTAGCGAACTTCCCGCTCTACATATTGATTGAAGGCGGCCAGGCCCCCGGCGGGCGTGGGGGCAATATCCGGGATAGTGGGCATTTTGGCCGCCCGTCCCCGGCCTTCCGGCACTACGGTACTGGGTGCCGTGCTGGTCAGGGGCGTCATGCTCAGGGCCAGCATGGAGTCAGGGCCCAGCACACGCTCATTGTCGCGGTAGCCGGCGGCCATAAACGTGAGGCTGGATACCCCGGCCGGCACCAGCAGCTCAAACCGGCCGTCTTCATTGGTTTTGCTTTGCACGGCAGTGCCGGTGGCATGCACGGCTACGCCGGCCAGCGCTTTGCCGGTAGGCCCATCGGTCAGGCGGCCACTGATGCGGCGGGCCGGCTGTGTGGCGGGCTTCAGGGTTTCGGGCGAGGAAACTGCCGGGGCTTTACCGGCAGCAGTTGTGGTGGCAGCTGCCGAATCCATTGCTGACAATGGCGCCACCTGCGCGGCGTATTGCCCGCTGTCCGGGGAAGGTTTGGTGGTAGCTAAAGATGCCTTACCGGCGCCTGCAGCCGGTGCAGGTGGTACGTTGCGCCATTTGTTGCGCATCGTGGCCACGTAGCGGGTGCGACGGGCTTTCGTTTTTTTCTGAGCTACGGGCTTGCTAACCGGCTGAACGACTGCCACTATTTTTTTTGCAGCCAGTGGCGCGGGCGTGGTCACGGGGGCCGCGGCCTCCGGCTGCGGCGCAGCCGCTGGGGTGCGCGTAACTACGGCTTGCTGAGCCGGGGAAGAAGCGGCTGGTTGGCGGTGCGGCCGCATCCAGAAGAAAGTGCCGGCTATAACCAGTACTAAAATGGCCGCGGCGGCCTGCCACCACATCCCGCCTATGGGCCGACCAGCGGCCCCGCTGCCTACGCGGGCCTGTAAGCGCTGGTGTAGCTCGGTCAGGGCCCGGTCCGTGGTGGCCGCATCGGTTTGGGAAAGGCCCTCCAGAATATCGGCGCACTGCGTACATGCCAGGGTGTGGGCTTCTATGGTATGCTGTTCAGCAGAGGGAAGGTCTCCGGCTACGTAGCGCCGTAGCAGCTCTACGGGCAAATGCCGGTTAGCTGCAGAGGTGGCGGAGGAGGCGGAGCTATGAGGGTGCATTGAAGGAAGAAGGTGATTCGAGGTGGCGGCGCAGGTTGCGCTTGCCGTTTTGGATATGGCTTTTTACTGCGTTCAGGTCGTATCCTGTTTCAGTGGAGATGTCGCGGTAGCATTTGTTTTCGAGGTAAAACAGCCTCAGGCACTGCTGCTGGCCGGGCGGAAGCTCGGCCAGGGCATGTTCCAGCGCCTGCAGGCGCTCCTCGGTAAACAGGGCTTCCTCCGGGTCATCGTCTGACTGATGCCGCGCCACTACCGATTCCATATCGGCGGCATCAGAAAAGTGCAACACCAGACTTCCGCCGCTGTCGGGGCCGGTGCGTTTGTGGGCGCGCAGCACCATCAGGCAATGGTTGCGGGCCGTGGTGTGCAGCCAGGCCGGGAAGTTGCTGACCTCGTGCTGGCGCAGGGTATCTACCAGCTTTTCAAAGAGCTGCATCACGGCATCCTTGGCATCTTCTTCCTCGTGCAGGTAGCGCCGGCAGGTGGCAAATACCTCCGTCATGTAGCGTTCATAGAGCACGCCCAGGTCGGCTACGTCGCCGTGCTGGCGGTAGCGTAGTAGCAGCTCCTCATCGGAGAGGGCAGCCGGCAGCGTAGGGCGACGTTTGAACCACATAAGATGCAGAACCCAACAGGTAAGCGGGAAAGCTACGGTTTCGTTGCCATAAGATACGGGGTCTGCGGTTTATCTGCAGCGCGTAAGCTTGCAGGGCTCAGCTTACCCTGGTGTGCTTACCGAAAAACCAACGGCCCCGTGTGGAATCGGATGCCGGCCGGCATCAGACAGAAAATACTTCGTGATACCCGCATAAAAACTTACTCGGCAACTGCCGCACCGAAGTTGCCTTGCTGGCCCGCTCATCGCCCAAAAATGCGCCGCAAAGCAGGCGCAGGAAGGTGCCCGGCAGCAATGAATATCAGGATAAAAACAGAAATGCTTTGCCATCGGAAACCGCTCGAAAGCAACGCACAAACCCAACAGAATTTTCCGCGGTGAAAGCATAGGGGCAGGCTGGGTCCGGTACTCACCAGCCCAGTCAGGGGCGGCCAGCTGTTTGCAGACGGCTGGAGCTACTGCCCCTGTAAGGCCTGGTCTGCCCCGGCGCCGTTTTAGTTGTTATGGCCGGGGCCGCCTTCCCGGCTATTCAGATGCAAAAAGCCCCGCTGATTGCACAGCGGGGCTTTTTGCATGCTTACTAATCTATTAGAAAGAGCTCAGCGGAGCTTAGAAGGAGTAGTTGAGCGAGGCTTTAATCACGCGGTTCTGCGCATCAAAGCGGTTGTTCTTATCCAACGAAGACAGGCCGTAGTCGTAGCCGGCGCTGATGCCCAGGCCCATATCCGACTGGTAGCCCAGGCCACCTACTACCCCAAAATCGACGGGGCGGAACTGATCTTTCACGTCAAAATCATGCTGGTAAGCGGAGAAGCCAAGAGCGCCGGCCTGCAGCCGCACTTTGTTGCTCAGCAGGAAAGAGGCCTGGGGCCCGGCATAGAGATAGAAGCCGGGGGTGAGGTACGCTTTTAATAGCACGGGTACATCCAGGTAGGCCATGCGCGCCGTGGCCGTCACGCGGGTATTCAGGAAGTCAAACTGCTCGAAGGGAATCTTGCCGGAAAGCTGCATGCCTTTCTCCGAGTACAGGGCGCCGGGCTCAATGGCGAAATGCTCGCCCAGGGGCAGCGTAGCGTACAGGCCGGCGTGGAAGCCGGGCTTCATTTCCTTGGTAACGGCACCTTCCGTAAAATCGGCCAGGTCCATCACGCTGTTCACGGCATCACCGGACCAGTCGGCTACGTTCACGCCGGCTTTAATGCCCAGCTGTACGCCTTTGGTGGTAGAGGCAGCGGAAGTGGAATAGGTAGTGCGAGTGGGGGTGCGGCCGGTGTAGGCGGGTACACGGTGGGTTTGCACCTGCGCCTGGGCCAGGTTGCCGAACGCCGAAAACAATAGGGTAGCCGCGGCCAGGCGGCCGAAAAGTCGCTTCAAAATCATGGCAGTAAAAATCAGGAGTGCGGAGGAAGAATAAGGACCGGTAACCACAGTGCGCGCTACGGGCCGTCCGGCTTCTGAACAGTACTATTACAAAACCGTGCCAGTTATTTGTAGCCCAGAATAATGAATTATTTAATGATTGATAATCAGAATATTATAATTAATAACCGGTGTTTAACAGCACCAAATAGAGTGTGATAAGGCTGTTTTTAAAGCTGCCAGACGGTTATTCCGGGCGGGCAGCGGAGCGCAGCGTATCGATGGGGGCGGGAGCTACGGGCAAGCTGTCGGGCAGGGCCGCCGGGCGCGGCATGGGTGCTATTTTGGGAATGGGTTTTTTAGATGGTTTGGGCTTGCGGGCCGCCGTGGCCTTGGGCGTGCTCTTCTTTTTAGCCGCCGCAGCTTTGGCGGCCGCCGCCTCGGCCTTTAACTTGGTAATGCGCCGCTCCAGATTCTCGAGCATGTACTGCGCATCGGACTTAAACTGTGGCTCCGTGAACAGGGCCACGGCCAGCTGGGCCTCGTGGCGGGCTTTGGGCAGCTGGTGCAGCTCTATGTAGTCGTAAGCCAGGTTGAAATGGGCCAGGGCGTAGTTCTTGCGCAGGGAAATGGTGTGCTCAAAGGCCCCTGAGCTGGCTTTAAACTGACCCAGCCGCATGTAGGCATAGCCCAGGGCATAGTAGGAAAGGTAGTCGCCGTAACCGTGCTTGTGGGCTGCTTCGTAATGCTGCACCATCAATGGGAACAGGTTGTCTTCGGTGCGGCCGGGCTCGGCGCAGCCACACTGCTGCACCTCAAAATAGTAGTCGGCCAGGCCTTTATCCAGCTTATAGTTATCGGGGTACTTCTTGTGCAGGCCTTCCAGAATGGTGCGCACGGGAAAGAAAAAGGCCAGCGTATCGGTGCGGGCCAGCACCCGGATGGAGTCCAGCGGCTGGGTGAGCGAGAGGTTGCGGAAGGCAAACCGGCGGTAGTTCAGGTGCCGGCTGTGGTACTGCAGCGCCAGCTCCGAGGCCATAAGCGCCACGGCCGGGCGCTTATGCTCGGGGTCAAAGTTCTGCAGCAGTACAAAGGCCGACTCATACTTGCGCTCCAAGATCAGCTGGTTGGCCCGCTGCAGCACAATAGACTCGCCCTGCGCCCACGCGCCGGCCACTGGCAGCAGCCAGCTCAACAATAACAACACTCTAAAACGCATCATGCAGGAGAATAGCGAAGCAAGATACTGCCCCGGCCGCATTCAGGGCATAAACCGGGCCGGCTGACGGCAAAGGTCATCGAAAACTGCCCCCAGTACCTTGCATTTTCGAAATCCTTGGCTAGCTTTGGTCAACAACCCCCTGCAGATCATGCCTACGCCCGCGGCCCGCTTCTATTTTAGCTACTACTTCTACTACGGCAAACCGTAGCAGCGAGGCCCCTGTTTGTAGCATCATCCCACAAACTCATGCAAGCCTCCCTACCCGGAGGCTTTTTTTACGCCCTTTCTGATTCCATGCGTTCCGGTACCGCTCCTTTCAGCTTCTTCTTTCGCTACTACTTCTATTACCGGAAGCAGCGGGGCCCCTTTTGCATGTTCTAACCACTCAGAATGCAGCAACTACCTAGGGCCCCGCAACCGCGCCGGCCCTTTTTTATTTCCGTTTTTCGCTGATTACCATGCCGCATACCATTGCCATTCAGGGTTTCGAAGGCAGCTTCCACCAGATAGCTGCCCGGCACTACTTCGGCCCCGCGGCCCTGACTGCGCCCTGCGCCACGTTTGGAGAAGTGGTGCGTCAGGTAGCCAGCGGCACGGCACCCTATGGCCTGATGGCCATTGAAAACTCTATTGCCGGCAGCATTCTGCCCAACTATAACCTGCTGCGCCAGGCCAACCTGCGCGTAACCGGCGAGGTGTACCTGCAGATCCGGCAGCATCTGATGGCTTTGCCCGGCCAGCAGCTGGCCGATATTCAGGAGGTGCACTCCCATCCCATGGCCCTGCTGCAGTGCGCCGACTTCCTGAACCAGCACGGCCCCTGGCGGCTGGTAGAAACCGAAGACACGGCTCTCAGTGCGCAGCGCATCCGGGAAGGGCTGCGCACGGGCATGGCCGCCGTGGCCGGCAAGCTGGCCGCCGAGCTGTTTGGGCTGGAAATTCTGGAGAAGGATATTCACTCCGAAAAGAAAAACTACACCCGCTTTCTGGCGTTGGCGCGGCCCGAGAATGCGGCGCCGGTGGCGCAGTCCAATAAAGCCTCGGTGTACTTCCATACCACCCACGCCCAGGGCAGCCTGGCCCAGGTGCTGGTCCGCATTGCCGGGCAGGGCATCAACCTATCCAAGCTCCAGTCCTTCCCCATTCCGGCCAAAACCTGGCATTACTACTTCCACGCCGACCTGGAGTTTGACGACCCGGCCCAGCTGGAAGCCGCGTTGCGGGAAATAAAGCCCGTAACGGAAGGGCTGGAGGTGCTGGGCGTATATCACAGAGGCGCCACCTATAAGTAAGCCCGAAACCACAGAACATCAGACAGAGGCGAAGCATCTCGCTTGCTGAGTTTGCCATAGTAATTATATACCACTGCACGCGAGATGCTTCGGCTTCGCCTCTGCATGACAGATAAAAACGAACATCTATGCAAGTTTCCGTAGCCAGCCGCCTTCACCACACGCAGGAGTACTACTTCTCTCAGAAGCTGCGCGAAATTGAGAGGCTGAATAAGGCCGGCGCGCCGGTGATTAACCTGGGTATTGGCAGCCCGGATATGCCGCCGCATCCCCTCGTTATTGCGGCCCTTACTACCGCGGCCCAGCTGCCCAACACCCACGCCTATCAGAATTATAAAGGCGTGCCGGCCCTGCGCCAGGCCATGGCCGACTGGTACCAGCGGTTTTACGGCGTGGCGCTGAACCCGGAGGCGGAAGTGCTGCCGCTGTTGGGCTCCAAGGAAGGCATCATCCACATCAGCATGACGTTTCTGGAAGCCGGGGACGAAGTACTGATTCCGAACCCTGGCTACCCGGCCTACCGCGCCGCCGCCCAGCTCAGCGGCGCCACCCCCGTAGACTACGACCTGACCGCCGCCAACCACTGGCTGCCCGACCTGGAGGCGCTGGCCCACCAGGACCTGAGCCGCGTGAAGCTGATGTGGGTGAATTACCCGCACATGCCCACCGGCACCCCACCCGATGCCGCCTTTTTTGCCCGTCTGGTGGCTTTTGCCACGGCACACAATATTCTGCTGGTGCACGACAACCCCTACAGCTTCATTCTCAACCAGGAGCCGCCGCAAAGTTTGCTGGCCGTGCCGGGGGCGCGGGAAGTGGTGCTGGAGCTGAACTCCCTGAGTAAGTCGCACAACATGGCGGGCTGGCGCGTGGGCATGCTCCTGGGCCGCGCCGATTTGCTGCAGGAAGTGCTGCGCTTCAAGAGTAACCTCGATTCGGGTATGTTTCTGCCGGTGCAGCTGGCGGCCATCGAAGCCCTGCAGCTGGATGAAAGCTGGTACGCGGAGCTGAACGCCCATTATGCCGCCCGCCGGGAGCTGGTGTTTGAGCTGCTGGAAACCATTGGCTGCAGCTTTGCCCGCCAGCAGGTGGGCTTGTTTGTATGGTCGGCCATTCCGGCCGGGTATGCGGATGGCTTCGCCCTGAGCGACGAGTTGCTACACACGGCGCGGGTCTTCCTCACGCCCGGCGGCATTTTCGGTACCAATGGCAACGGCTTTATTCGGGTGAGTTTGTGCCAGCCCACGGCGGTGCTGCAGGCTGCTCTAGGGCGCATTCGCGCGGCCCGGGTTCAACCCTCTTTTACTACTTCAGCCTCATGAAAACTGTAACTATCATCGGTGTCGGGCTCATTGGCGGCTCACTGGCCATCAGCCTCCGGCAGAAAGGATTAGCCAGCCACATTATTGGGGTAGACCACAGCCCCGAAAACCTGCTGCAGGCCCGGCAGCTACAGCTGATTGACGAAGGCACCCCGGACCTGATCAGCGCCGTGCGCCGGGCCGACCTGGTGGTAGTGGCCGTGCCCATGGATGCCATGCTCACGGTGCTGCCCCAGGTTTTGGATGCGGTGAAAAACCAGGTAGTTATCGACGTGGGCTCTACCAAATCCATGCTGCTGACCGCTGTGGCCGGGCATCCCAAGCGGGGCCGTTTCGTGGCCGTGCACCCCATGGCCGGCACCGAATACTCCGGCCCGGAAGCCGCCGTGCCGGAACTGTTCACCGACAAAACCTTGGTTATCTGCGACGCCGAACAGAGTGATGCTGATGCCGTGGCGCAGGTGCAAAGCCTCTTCGAACAGCTGCAGATGAACATTGAGTACCTCGATGCGGCTGCTCATGATTTGCATACGGCGTACGTGTCACACATTTCCCATATCACGTCTTTCGCACTGGCCCTCACCGTATTAGAAAAGGAAAAGGAAGAGCAGCAGATTTTTGCCCTGGCCAGCGGGGGCTTCGCCTCCACCGTGCGCCTGGCCAAAAGCTCCCCCGATATGTGGGTGCCCATCTTCCGCCAGAACCGCGTGAACGTGCTGGATGTACTCGATGAGCACATTCACCAGCTGCAGCACCTGCGCCAGCTCATTGCCCAGGAAGACTACGCCGCCGTGTACCAGCAGATCCAGCAAGCCAACCTCATTAAGAAAATTCTGAAGTAACGCTCACTGTAAGAACGTCATGTCGAGCGCAGTCGAGACATCTCGCTAGTGTGGTAAACCTAATTACTACTACTACATCAGCACGCGAGATGTCTCGACTCCGCTCGACATGACCGGTACAAGGCATCATTTTTCTACAAAACTCAAAAACCAGCCATACATCATGCAATCTGCCCTTTTCAACCGCCAGCCAGACGATAAGCCTTACCTGATTTCCGGACCCTGCTCCGCCGAAACCGAAGAGCAGGTGCTGGATACCTGCCAGCGCCTGGCCGCCACCGGCAAGGTGCAGGCCCTGCGCGCCGGCATCTGGAAGCCCCGCACCAAGCCCGGCGGCTTTGAGGGCGTGGGCACCAAGGGCCTGCCCTGGCTCAAGAAAGCCAGTGAGCTGACGGGCCTGCCGATAGCCGTAGAAGTAGCCACCGCCAAGCACGTGGAAGACTGCTTGGCCTTTGGGGTAGATATTTTGTGGGTGGGCGCCCGCACCACCGGCAACCCGTTTTCGGTGCAGGAAATTGCCAACGTGCTGCGCGGCGTGCAGGTACCGGTGCTGGTGAAAAACCCCATTCACCCGGAGCTGGAGCTGTGGGTGGGCGCCGTGGAGCGCCTGCAAAAGGCCGGGCTGGAAAAAGTGGGCCTCATTCACCGGGGCTTCAGCAGCTACGGCAACACCGACTACCGCAACGCGCCCATGTGGCACCTGCCCATCGAGATGAAGCGCCGCCAACCGGAAATGCCGCTGCTCTGCGACCCCAGCCACATCTGCGGCCGCCGCGATACGCTCTTCGCCGTGGCCCAGCAGGCCCTCAACCTGGGCTTCGATGGCAACATGATTGAGAGCCATCAGAACCCCGACGCGGCCTGGAGCGACGCCAAGCAGCAAATCACGCCCGAAGTACTGAAGGACCTGATTCAGGATTTGGTGTGGCGCCACGAAACCACCAACCAGCGCGAGTTCCTGACGGCCCTGGCCAGCCTGCGCGAGCAAATCAACCAGCTCGATGCCGAAATTATCCAGCTGCTGGGTCGCCGCATGGGCGTGGCCGAAAAAATAGGCGAGTACAAGAAGGAAAACGACATCACCATCCTGCAGACCAGCCGCTGGAACGAAGTGCTGGAGCGCGCCCAGCGCCAGGGCACGTCTGTGGGACTCACCCCGGAGTTTGTAGAGCAGTATTTCGCCGCCGTGCACCTGGAGTCCATCAACCGGCAGAACGCCATAATGAACCGGGAGTAAAGAGCTTCTCTTATCCTAAATCACTCACAGTTCTTCTGTCATCCTGAGCCCCGCGAAGGATCTTATCATGGCTAAACGACAAGCGTCACAACGACTCGTTCTTACCTGATAAGGTCCTTCGCCAAGCTCAGGATGACAGCTGTTTTTGAAGGAGTTGGAAGAAGAGATTTGTAGGAGTAGACAGCTGCCGTTTTCATCCCTTGCTTGTCGGTGATGGGGATTTGCCGTACTTGGGCCCATGCTCTTTTATACTGTTATGAAACCGCTGGTGCAGGTAGCACTGCGCGTGTTTTTTCGTAAGCTCGAAGTTCGTAATCCACAGCGGCTGCAAATGCCGGGGCCGCTGCTGATTACCGGCAACCACCCCAACACGCTGATGGATCCTTTGGTGGTGGCCGTAAACCGCCGGGAGCCCATTGCCTTTCTGGCCAAGAGCACCTTCTTTCAAAACCCCATCCTGCGCCGCATTATGGAGTCCGGCAACTCGATTCCCATTTACCGCCGGCAGGATGCCGAAACCGGGGAAGGCGGCGCCAGTCTGGAGGAAATAGCGGCCCGCAACGAGGCCTCCTTTGGCCGCTGCTTTGATTATTTGGGCCAGGGCGGCACAGTGATGATTTTTCCGGAGGGCACCAGCGTATCAGAGCGTAAGCTGCGGCCATTGAAAACCGGCGCGGCGCGCATTGCCCTGGGTACGGAAGCCCGCTATAATTTTCAGCTGGGGCTGCACGTGCTACCGCTGGGTATTAATTATTTCGATCCGACCCGGTTTCGCTCCGATGTCTTTATCAATGTGGCCCCGCCTATCCGGGTAGCCGATTATGCCGCGGCCTACCAGCAGGACCCCGAAGCAGCGGCCGATTTGCTGACCGAGGAAATCCGCCGCCGCATGGAAGTGCGCCTCGTGATTACCCGCGACGCCGCCGAGGACGAGCTGGCCCGGCAGGTAGAGCGCACCTTCGGCGACCATCTCAACCCCGATGACGACCCCACCACGCTCTACGACAACTTCCAGCTGAGCCGCACGCTGCAGCAGGCCATTCTCTACTTCGAGCAGCACGCCCCCGCCCACCTCACGGAAGTGCGCCGGCAGCTGACCACGTATCTGGCCCAACTACATAAATTCCGGCTCACCGATGAAGCGCTGGAAGCTGGTCAGCAGAAAACCGGCACCCGCTTTTCCCGCGCCGTTAGCACTGCCTCGCGCCTTATTCTGGGGCTGCCGCTGTATGTGTACGGCGTTATCAACAACTACATTCCCTACATTATACCTTCCCTGATTGCCCGCAAAGCCACGACAGACATTGCCTTTCTGGCGCCCATTATGCTGGTCACGGGCATGCTTACCTTCAGCCTGGGGTATGTGGCCCAAACGGCGCTGGTGCACCATTTCACGCAGGACTGGCGCTGGACCACCCTCTACGCTCTGAGCCTGGCCCCGGCGGGCTTTTTTGCCCTCAACTACTGGGGCAACCTGGAAGGCCGGCTGCGGCGCTTGCGTACCCTGCAGCTTTTCCGGCAGCAGCGGCCTGCCATGGAAGCGCTACTACAGCAGCGCACCCTTATTCTACAGCTGCTGAACGAAGCCCGGGTGGCCTATCTGGCCGCCAAAGCCGGCAAGAAAGGCGAGGCGGCTATCGACTGATTTTGGCGCCCAGCCCCAACGTCAGGATTTCCGCCGGGCTTAGTGTCTTGTTGGACAGCATGCTCACCAGATACAGGTCATTGGTGCTGAGCTCAGCATAGGCGCTGGTGCGCCGGAAGCCCTGCGCTGCCGGGGCCACATACGTAAGGCGCGGCCCCAAAAAGGCCCCCACCCGCACCGCCGAGGACCACCAGTAATACCCCCTGGTGGGGTAGCGGCCGGTAGACTGGCTGGTAAGAAAAAAGCGCCGGCCCAGCGTGTAGTTCACCATGCCGCCTACCGTAACAGGACTTACCTGCAGGTGCTGCCCCAGCTTAGGAGAGAAGGGGATATAAGTGGTTTTGAGGGTGATAATACCCAGCGCCCGCCCCCCGGCCACCCGCCGCGGTACATAACCTACCAGTACCTCGGGCTCCAGCCGCTGCCGGGCCAGCCGGTAGCCGCCGCCTACCGCCACTGTGCCAATGCCACCGCCTACCTGCACCGTCAGAAAAAATGGGCCTGCGCCGGGCATAGGCTTCTGGGCCTGGGCCAGCAGGGGAAACAGGGCGGCCACCAGGGCCCCGGCTTTAGCGCACCTTAGCATAGCTGACGGTTTCCAGGCGGAAGTAGCGCTGCCCCCACAGCGTCAGAATATGGTAGCGCCGCTTCCGCAGGTTATAAGCCGTAAGGTAGGTAAGCCCATCGTGAAAGGGCTGCCCGGCCGTGAAACGGTGAATGTGCGCGCCTAGGTGCAGGGTTACTTTAGGATGGCGGCCCAGCAGCTGCGTGTAGGGTTGCACCAGTTTGGGGTCGAAGTCAGCATCGTTGGGGGGGACGTGGCAGAGGATGACGGTTCGGGCAATGCCGGCGGTATCGGCCAGCTGCTGCTCCAGCCAGTCAAGGTCGGGCACGCGGCCGTTAAAGCCGTACTCGCGGCCATTGGTATCCAGGCAGATAAAGCGCGTGCCCTGGTACACAAAGGAGTAGTTCAGGGGGCCAAAGTGCGCCTGGTAGGCGGCGCGGCCGTTGCCCAGCTCATCATGGTTGCCGATGACAGTGAGGTAGGGCACGCGCAGCTTTTGCAGGCGGCGGTGCACCCAGTGCATTTCGCGCCCCAGCCCGAAATCAGAAATATCCCCGGCAATAGTCACAAAATCGATGCGCGGCTGCTGGTTTACGCTGGCCACGAAGTCCGCCGTTTCATCATAAAACCGCTGGGTGTCGCCTACCAAGACAAAGCGTACCGTGTCGCCGTGGTGGGTAGGGGGCTGCGCGGCCAGCCGGGCTAAGTTGCGGCTGGTCTGGTGCTGCTCGGCGGCCGGTGCGTAGGCCTGGTTGGGGCTGGATTCCAGCAGGCTGCACCCCATCAGCCAGCTGCCCGCCATCAACGCTCCACCCACACGTCTTATATGTTGACTGCTGCTGCGCATAGCTTTAGCCCGGTATGTTGCCGGCGCGGGATAAAAGCCGACAAAACTCCTGAAATCACTGCCGGTTTGCCGGGTTGTTCGGCTTGTTATAGATTCATTTTCAGACCGATAGCCAACGTCAGAAGCTGGGACGGTCGCAGGCTATGGCGGTTGGTGAGGTAGCTGTGCAGGTATAAGTCATTCGAGCCCACCTCATAATAAAAAGCTAGGGAGCGGCTATGGTCGGGTGAGGTGGGCCAGGCCGTATAGGCAATGCTGCTGCCCAGCAACGGGCCGTAGCGCAGCGTGCGCGAAAACCAGTAGTAGTCATCGGGGTACTGGTTGGGCTCGCCGGGGTTTTGCAGCCCGTGGGTGTAGCTGCCATAGGCGCCCACCGTCAGGGGCGTCAGCTGCCAGTCCGCCCCCAGCGGCAGGCGTACCGGCGAGTAAGACGCTTTCAGCGTGACAATAGTGAGCTCAGTGCCGGCGTGTTGTTTCGGTACGTAGCCCACCAAAATATCCGTGCTCAGCCGCTGGCGCCAGTAGCTGTAGCCGGCGCCCACGGCCACCATGCCAATGCCGCCCCCGGTTTGCAGCATCAAATGGCGCGGGTGATACCAGTGCTTGGCCGCAGGCGCGGCTGCCGAATCGGGGGGCAGGGGCGGGGTGGCCAAGGCGGTCAGCGGCAAGGCCAGCAGCAAAAACAGGAACAGCATCCGCATCAGAAAGCAATGGTTTGGAGGCGGAACTGCTTCTGGCCCCACACCGTGAGCACTACATACTGGCGTTTCTCAAAGGCAAAGGAGTTGATATAGGTCACGCCATCATCAAAGGGCTGGCCGATGTGAAAATCGTGGCGGTGGCCGTTCAGCTCAAATACCAGCCGCGGGGCATTGCGCAGCGCGGCGGTGTAAGCCGGGCGCAGGGCCGGGTCAAAGTCGGGGTCTTCCGGGGGCACGTGCGACATCACCACCTGGCGCTGTACGCCCACGGTATCGGCCAGCTGCTGCTCCACCCAAGGCACGTCCGGAATGCGGCCGTTGAAGTTGTACTCGCGCCCGTTGGTATCCGTCATGATAAAGCGGGTGCCGGCGTAGGTAAACGTGTAGTTCAGGGGCCCGAATATTTCCTGATACGCGGCGCGGCCGTTGGCTACCTGGTCGTGGTTGCCGATGACGGTGAGGTAGGGCACACTTAGCTTACTCAGCTTTTCATTTACCCAGCGCATTTCGCGGTTCAGGCCGAAATCAGAAATATCCCCGGCCACTACCACAAAGGAAATGCCCTGCTGTTGGTTTACGCTTTGTACAAAAGCATCGGCCTGCTCATAAAACCGCTGGGAGTCGCCGGTGAATACAAACCGCAGCGTGTCGCCGGGCGGCAGGGTCTGCTGCTCCAGGCGGGCCAGATTTTTGCGCGTGAGGTGGCTTTCTTCGGCCGGAGCCCGGTGGTCGTTGGGACTGAACTCCACCCACTCGCAGCCGGCCAGAGAAAGGAGCAGGGTACCCAGAAGAAATCGAATAGAAAAAGAAGAGAAGAAAGATGTCATAACTGCGCCTCAAGAGCCAAAACACAAGCGCTACCCGCCCCCGCTGATAACCAGCCCCGGACTTATACGAACAACTGCCGGGGTGGGTAGTTTGCCGGCCCGGTTAATTGTGGAAAGTGCTTTGGCCGCGGCTTTCGGTGCTGCGGTTAAAAGGTGTTTCTTGCCAAACTTTTTTGCGCCGCCGCGCATTCTTCTTATTTCCCCCTGAGCTTACCCGAATGGCCAAACTGAAGACCCTTTATTTCTGCCAGAACTGCGGGGCGCAATCCGTGAAGTGGATTGGCCGCTGCCCTTCCTGCGGGGAGTGGAATACCTACGTGGAGGAAGTGGTGCAGAAGGAAGACACCCAGGCCGCCGGCTCCTGGAAAACGCCGGCCGCTGCCAGCACCACCAAAGTGTCTAAGCCGCGCCCCGTCAGTGAGATACACTATGAAGAAGAGCCCCGCATCATCACCCACGATGGCGAGCTGAACCGCGTGCTGGGCGGGGGCCTGGTACCTGGGTCCCTGGTGCTGATTGGGGGCGAGCCGGGCATCGGCAAAAGCACGCTCATGCTGCAGATTGCCATGCAGCTGCGCCAGCTGAAGGTGCTGTATGTGTCGGGTGAGGAAAGTGAGCAGCAGATCAAGATGCGCGCCGAGCGTCTCATTGGTGAGCAGCACCCGGGCTGCTACATTCTCACCGAAACCAATACCCAGAATATCTTCAAGCAGATAGACCAGCTGCAGCCCAACATCGTGGTCATCGACTCCATTCAAACCCTGCACTCGGGGCTGGTGGAATCGGGGGCGGGCTCCGTGAGCCAGGTGCGCGAGTGCACCCAGGAGCTGCTGAAGTATGCTAAGGAAACCGGCGTACCCGTGCTGCTCATCGGCCACATCACCAAAGACGGCTCCATTGCCGGTCCCAAAATTCTGGAGCACATGGTGGATACCGTGCTGCAGTTTGAGGGCGACCGGCACCTGAGCTACCGCATTCTGCGCACCATCAAAAACCGCTTCGGATCTACCTCAGAGTTGGGTATTTATGAGATGCAAGGCTCTGGTTTGCGGCAGGTGAGTAACCCCTCGGAAATTCTGCTTTCGCAGCGCACCGAAACGCTGAGCGGCATGGCTATTGGTGCCACGCTGGAAGGCAACCGCCCCTTGCTGGTAGAAGTGCAGGCCCTGGTTACGCCCGCCACCTACGGCACGCCCCAGCGCAGCAGCACCGGCTTTGATGCCAAACGCCTGCAGATGCTGCTGGCCGTGCTGGAAAAGCGCAGCGGCCTGCGCTTAGGTCAGCACGACGTATTCCTGAACATTGCCGGTGGCCTGCGCCTCGACGACCCGGCCCTGGACCTGGCCGTGTGCGCGGCCGTGGTTTCCTCGCTGAATGATATTCCGCTGTCCGGCGAAACCTGCCTAGCGGCCGAAGTGGGCCTGAGTGGGGAGATACGGGCCGTGAGCCGGCTGGATCAGCGCCTCTCCGAGGCCGAAAAGCTGGGGTTTGGCGAAATGTATATTTCGCAGTTTAATGCCCGGGGGCTCGATCTGGGGCGTTTTGGCATCCGGGTGCATCCGGTAGGCCGCCTGGATGAGGTGCTCAGTGGTTTGTTTGGCTAAAATCTGCGTAAACAGCCGCGTAGGCAGCCGGTTACGAAAAAAGTAACATTGCGGATTGGACTTTCTCAATCCAAATGCCTTATCTTCGGTATCTAAATTGACTTTTCCCGCGAAAAATCAGAGAATGAGGCATCTGGCCCCGGGCAGATTCGCGGATAAGTTCAGTTTAACCCTCCTTGTTGTAAGCGCCGTACTACCTCGATATACGTTCTAATGGCATTTTCCTTCCGCATAGCTGCTGGCTGTCTGATGGCTGCGCTTCTGGCGCCGCTGTCCGGCTGGGCGCAGGGCACCGTTTTACTTACCGGTAAAATCAGTAACCAGGACAGTGATACCATCGCCATTTCCGTGCGCGATAATCCCCTGCAGGCCAACGAGCAGCTGACCTACGCCCGCGTTGACAGCAAAGGCGAGTTCCGGCTGGCCCTGAAAGTAGACGGCCCTACCCGCGCCGACCTGGTGTACGGCGACGACGTAACGGCCCTGTTTGTGGAGCCGGGCAATGCTCTGGAAATCAAGTTTAAGGGCTCCGATATGGCGGGCTCCATCCGCTTTAAGGGCAAGGGGGCGGAAGCCAACACTTTCCTCTCGGAGATGGATGACAAGTTTGTGGAGAACGATGGTTTTCAGGTGCTGCCCGAAAATATCATGCTTTACGAGCCGGGATTTCTGAGCTTTCTGGATTATCGGCGGAAAGCTGAAGACAAGTTCCTGGCTGAAAATGAAGAGAGCCTTTCTCAGCCGTTCATCAACTACGTGAAGGCCGAAATTGCCTATACCTACGCCAACGACCGGCTGACTTTCCAGGACCTGCGCGAGCAGGTGGTAGCCACCGAGGGACGTCTGAAAATGTCGCCTACGTATTACGAATTCCTCAATGATAAAAGCCTGATCAACAACGCTTCTGCCCTGCAGAACGAAATGTATCAGGAGTTTCTGCTGAACTACGTTCACTACCAGGCGCAGAGCCAGAGCCACCAGCGCTCCGACCCTGATTTCTACCAGGTATGCTATGAGGTGGCCAAGGAGAATCTCAGTGGCAGTGTCCGGCCGCTGGTGCTGGGCCGCATTATGCAGGAGTCATTCCGCTTTGGGCACATCAAACTCTCGCAGGCCATGCTCAGCGACTTCCGCACCCAGCCGGAGTCCGGCAAGTACCTGCCCGCCCTGCAGGCCGACTTCGACGCGCACAAGTCCTTTTCCATTGGTGCCCAGGCCCCCGATTTCAAGCTGGTTACGGCCAAAGGCGACTCCGTCTCTCTGCGCAGCTTTGCCGGCAAGCTGGTGTACATCAACTTCTGGAAATCTACCAGCGGTTTGTGCCTGCGCGACCTGCCCTACGCACAGGATCTGGCCAAAAAGTTTGAAGGCAAGAACATTGTCTTCCTCAACATTGCCTTTGATGAGAACGAGCCCGCCTGGCGCCAGTTGGTGGTCAGCAAGAAGCTGCCGGGCGTGCACGTGCGCGCTTCCGGTGGTCTGCGTTCTGCCCTGGCCCGCGCCTACGCCTTGGACAACGTGCCCAGCTACATGCTGCTGGCCGAGGACGGTACCTTCCTGAATACCAAGCCCAAGCGCCTCAGCAGCCACGCGGCCGTAGAGGAAATCAAAGACTCCTTCGGCAAAGCGGCTCTGTATACCAGTACCGCCGAAATCAAGAGATAACGGTTGGTTAGCACCGACCCCGAAAACGCCTTCTGACTTTGTTGGAAGGCGTTTTTTGTTTAGTTGATGCTCAGGCTCTGGCCTCTAGTAACTTATGCCGGCGCACTGCCGGTTACGGTGTCCTTCTGCCGGCCGCACCGGTATAACCGGCCCGGAAAGACGCGCCCGGGGAACAACTTTCGCTTGCTTTTAGGGGTTAAGGTGCTGAAAATGGAGTGGCCGGCTTTGCGCTGCATTCCCGACCTTTATGCTTCTATGCGCTCCACCGTTCTTGATGGCCTGAATTTTCTGTCGAAGCTGACTCCGCGTCGCGCCCTGAATACGGCGCAGGTGGTAGGCGGCTATGCCCTGAGCAAGCTCACGGGCAAGGCCCGGCACTGGGGGCTGCCGCTGGCGCTTTCCTTCGAGCCCACCACCAGCTGCAACCTGCGCTGCCCGGAGTGCCCCAGCGGCCTGCGCTCCTTCACGCGCCCCACCGGCATGCTGCCCGATGACCTGTTCAAGCGCACCATTGATGAGGTAGCCTCCCGGCTCTGGTACCTAATTTTCTACTTTCAGGGCGAGCCCTACCTGCACCCGCACTTCTTGGAGCTGGTAAAATACGCCGCCGATAAAGGCATTTACACGGCCACCAGCACCAACGCCCACTACCTCAACGACCAGAATGCCCGCCGCACCGTGGAGTCAGGCCTCGACCGGCTGATTATCTCTCTTGATGGCACCACTCAGGAAGTGTACCAGCAATACCGGGTGGGCGGCAAGCTGGATAAGGTGCTGGAAGGCACCAAGAACATTATCAAGTGGCGGAAAGAGCTGAAATCGAGCACGCCGCGGGTGGTATTCCAATTTCTGGTAGTTCGTCCCAACGAGCATCAAATGGAAGATGCCAAAGCGCTGGCTAAAGACCTGGGCGTGGATGATGTGTGGTTTAAAACCGCCCAGATTTATGACTACGCCCAGGGCTCCCCGCTCATCCCCACCATTGACTACTATTCCCGCTACGAGAACAACAACGGCACCTGGAGCATCAAGAACAAGCTGCTGAACCACTGCTGGAAGATGTGGCACAGCTGCGTGATTACCTGGGACGGCCTGGTGGTGCCCTGCTGCTTTGATAAGGACGCCGAATACCGCCTCGGCGACCTGCAGCAGCAAACCTTCCGCGGGCTGTGGCACGGCCCCAAGTATCAGCAGTTCCGCGCCTCATTGTTAAAGGGTCGCGACCAGATTGACATGTGCCGCAACTGCACTGAAGGCACCCGCGTGTGGGGTTAAGGCCACGGGCCGGCTGCCACTTTTTGCTGCACAGCTTCGTATGTGGGCGGGTAGAACTGTCTGAACCACCGTATGCTTGAAGTAGATAAGGCTTTTTCCCTCTTAGGGACAAAGCTGCATTCCTGGCTTCGCCAGGCCATTATGCTGTTGCCCAATGTGCTGATTGGGGCCGTTGTTTTAGTTATCACCTTTTTTGTAGCGCGGCTGGTGCGCCGGCTGATAGCCGATGTGCTACGGCGGGTTTCGCACAGCGAGGCCATCAACGATTTAGTATCAGCGGTAGCCTACCTGGTAACGCTGCTGCTGGGTGTATTCTTTGTGCTGGGTATTCTGAACCTGGATAAGACCGTCACCTCGCTGCTGGCGGGTGTCGGGATTATTGGCCTGGCCCTGGGCTTTGCCTTTCAGGATATTGCCGCCAACTTCATTGCCGGGATTATCATTGCCATTCAGCGGCCCTTTAATGTGGGGGATATGGTGCAGACCACCACGTTTTTTGGGGTGGTGGAGCGCATCAGCCTGCGCACTGTGGAAATCCGGCAGGTAACGGGCGAGCTGGTGCGCGTGCCCAACAAAAGCGTGTTCGAAAACGCCCTGATTAATTTCTCCGCCAACCGCTTCCGGCGCGTGGATGTGGATGGCGGCGTCCGCCACGACTCCGACCTGGAACATGTGCGGCAGGTAGCTCTGGAAACCATTGCTCAGCTGCCTAATCTGGCGCCTGACAAGCCGGTGCAGCTCATGTTCACGGCTTTTACCAACGATGCCGTCACCTTTCAGCTGCGCTTCTGGATTCTGCACTCCAAGCAGATTGAATATGTAGGGGCCAAAAGCGACGCTATTATTGCCCTGAAGCGGGCCTTTGATGAGGCCGATATTTCCCTGGCCGGGCCCGACAGCAGCTCAACGGCCGCCTCCAAAGAAAAGAAAACCGCCCAGCAGTAAAACCAAAGTAGCGCGAAGCTCCGGCTTCGCGTACGAGCGCAGCGAGTTCTAATGTCAGCAGACGCCGGCTACTCGCTCTGCTCGTACGCGAAGCCGGAGCTTCGCGCTACTTGTTTAGTAAACCCAGGGATACAGGTCCGGGGGCGTGTGCTCGTCGGCTTGGATAGGCAGCGGGTGCAGGGCTTTGGTCTTATCCAAGAACAGAAAGGCGTCGTAGCGCTCCGGCAGGATGGAGGGCACGTAGTTGCCAAACCGCTCAAACTGCGGGCGGTACACCACGCCAATGGCCCGGTGGCCAATGGGCTGCTGCAGAATAGGCAGCGGGCTTAGCTCCTTCGATAACAGCAGGCCATTTTCGCCGTGGAGCTGTTGGTGCAGGATGTTTTCCCAGGAGCCCGCCGGAGCTTCCGGCACGGGCATTTTTTCCGGAGTAGCGCCCCACTTCTTGCCCGCTACCACGGAGCCTTGGTAAGAGCCGAAGCCGACGGCAAATACCTTGTCGCGGCCGTACTTCTCGCGGGCCAGCTGGCCTACGTTCACGGAGCCGTCGCGGGGCATATCGGTGTAGCGCGCATCGCCAATGTGGGTGTTGTGCTCCCAGATAATGGCTTTGCTGTCGGGTCCGTGCAGGTCCAGCAGGCGGGTGAGGGTTTCCATCATGTGCTCGTCGCGCACATTCCAGGAGGCCGAGCCGCCCTTAATCATGGCGCGGTAGTAGCGCTCAGCATTTACGGCCACCAGCGCATTCTGCTCCGCGTTGAATTTCTGCTCCCGCACCAGCAGGCCATCGGGGGCAGATGCGGCAATCTGCTTGCGCAGGGCCTGCAGCATTTCCGTTACCTCATCCTCGCAGTCCTGCCGCACATAAGCCACCGACTCGGCATACTCCTGCGGGTCGTTGCCGAAGGGCTCAAAGCAGCGAAAAGCTCGGTGAGCCGCTTCAATGGCGCCATCTCCCTGCTTTTCCACGTAGCGCATAATCTCCTGCAAGGAGTCCCAGAGGCTGTACACATCCAGCCCAAAAAAGCCCACGCGTTGCTCTTGCGGGCGCTTTTGGTTGAGTTGGTGCAGCCAATCAATCAACGCCGAAATTTCCCAGTTGCCCCACATCCAGGTGGGCCAGCGGTTAAAGGTCTGCAGCAGGCGGGCGGCCGAGCCGTAGGTGACCTGGTCCTGCTTAATGGCCGCATTCACCTCAAAGCAGTCGGGCCAGTCGCCTTCCACCGCAATAAACTGAAAGCCCTTTTCCTTGATGAGGCGCTTGCTCAGCGCCGTGCGCCAGGTGTAATACTCATGCGTGCCGTGGGAGGCTTCCCCCAGCAGTACCAAGCGCGCCTCACCAATGGCTTCCAACAGCGGATCCAGGTCGGCGGCAGAATGCAGAGAATAGGTGGGAAGGAGCGTTTTCATGGTTGAGTTTGATGAGGGCGGAAACAGCGAGTGCGCTGCAATGGGGGTTGCAGCGCACTCGGTCAGACGTCAGACAGGGCAGACGAGCTTATTTATGGCTCTTATCCAGGTTTTTACCCAAGTCTTCTACCTGCTTCAGGAATTCCAGGGCGTCGGTGTCGCCGTAGGTGCCGTAGGCGGAGGAAATGGTGCCGCGTGCCCCGTCGGAGGTTTCCAGGGCATAGAGGATGGACATATCACTGGGGTCACTCTCCCCTTCAAAGCGGTAGAAATCCACAATCGTCACCTCATCGGGCGCGTAGCTCTTGGCCGATTCTTCGCTGATGGTATGCAGCCGGCCATCTTTTACGCGGAAGTCAGCTGTGAAACCTTCAGAGTTGAGGCGTTTTTCCACGTTTATTAAAGACCGTTCTTCTTCTTTGTCTTGCATGGGGAAGGGCGTTTGGTATGTAGGGAGAGCAATGGCGCAGGGGAAAAGAAAATCCCCGCATCGGCTATACGTAGCCAATGCGGGGACAGGTTGTTTTAATATCGGAGAAGAGAAACCGGCTACCTGGCAGCCTGGCGACTGGCGGCTGCCTCAATGGTTTTCTGCAGGCGGTCTACGTCAATAACCGAGCAGGCGCTGCCGCAGCCTTTGGCGCAGCCTTTGGCAGTTTTATCGAAAAAGGCCCGCCAGAAGATGCGGCCTACATAAAAGGCCGCGCCGGCAAAGAGCAGGGCTATAATGAGGTATTGTATCCACATGATGGTCACAAAACTACGAAGCCAAAGAAAAAGTTTAGGCGGGCGTGTGTGCCGGCCAATGTTCCCCAATTACTTCCTGCATCTCGGCGTGCACGGCGGTATTGGAGGCTACTACTTCCCGCCCGAAGATGGGGTCGCCGTCGTGCAGAAACTGCGTCACGTGGCCACCGGCCTCGCGCACCAGCAGAATGCCGGCGGCTACGTCGTAGGAGTTGATGTTGAACTCGAAATACCCATCAAAGCGGCCGGCGGCTACCCAGGCCAGGTCAATGGCGGCGGAGCCTACGCGGCGCACGCCGTTAGTGCGGCGCATAAACTCCTTCAGGATGGGCAGGTAGGTGTCGATGCGGTTGAAGTTGCTGTAGGGGAAGCCCGTGGCAATGAGGGAATGATTCAGGTCCTGGGTGGTGGAAACCCGGATGGGCTGCTCGTTGCAGAACGCCCCGCCGCCGCGCACGGCCCGGAAGCATTCCTTTTGGTTGACTTCGTAAATCACCCCAATCACCAGCTCGGCGCCCTGCATTAAAGCCACGCTCACGGAGTAGATGGGCAGGCCGTGGATGAAGTTGGTGGTGCCGTCCAGGGGGTCAATAATCCAGGTCAGCTCGGTGCCGGCGCTGGTGGCCTGGCTGCTGCCACCGGTGGTGCCTTCCTCGGTTATGAAGCCGGCCTCGGGCAGTAGCTCCCGCAACCCGGCTACCAGCAGCTTTTCCGCCTCTTGGTCTACGTAGGAGACCATATCGTGCAGGCCTTTGTGCTGAATGCGGCCCCGGTCGAAGGTAGCGGCTTCCTGATGAATGAACTGGCCGGCCCGGCGGGCTACCTCGGCTACCTGCAGGCTGAGTTGGTTGAAATCCATGAAGTGGAATTTATGTTTGGGACCCCTACTGTCATCCTGAGCTTGCGAAGGACCTTCTCCCGGCGGAACGATAATCGTTGTTACGACTCGTGCTGACGGGAGAAGGTCCTTCGGCTAACGCCTCAGGATGACAGTAGGGGTGTTAGTTAGATGTAAAACGGGTTTTGGAAGTAAACCGGCGTATCACCGTCAGCAAAAACAGCAACACCGCCAGTACCTGGCAGGCGGGGCCAATCAGCTCGCCGTAGCGGACGTAGAACGTCAGCTCCTCGTTCAGATGCACGGTGGCGCGGCTCACGGCCTGCACCCACCAGCCGGTTTGCTGGGTGATTTCGCCTTTCTGATTGATGAAGCCGGATATGCCCGTGTTGGCGGAGCGGGCAATGTCGCGGCGGGTTTCAATGGCGCGTAGGGTAGCGTACTGCAGGTGCTGCAAGTGGCCGGGCGAGTCAGACCACCAACCGTCGTTGGTGATAATGCCGATGAGCGTAGCGCCATTCTTCACGTAGTCGGCCACAAAGTCGCCATACACCGATTCATAGCAGATAACGGGCGCCAGGCGCAGGTTAGGCGTTTTGGTCTGGTACACGGTGCGCTCGGGCTGAGAGCCCAGGCCGCCGGCCGTGCCGCCCAAATCAATAACAAAAGCCGACAGCCACGGCGGTACGCCCTCCACGCCCGGCACCAGCCGCGACTTATGGTAGAACTCCGGCCGACCTACGGCCCCGGGGAAATGCACGGCCGCATTGAAGATATCATAGTAGCCCAAATCCTCGCGGAAGCGGGCGGTGGAGCTGGCTTCTTCCTTGGAGCGGTAGCGGCCCACGCTGGTCAGGCCGGTCACCAGCTCTACGCCGGGGTGCTGACCCAGCCACTGCCGGATACGCTGAATTTTCAGGTTGCCATCGAAGGAATCCTCGAAGTAAGTTTCATCCAGGGAGGTTTCGGGCCACAGTACCAGTTTAGTTTGCGGGGTCAGGTTTTTCCCGGTGAGGGTGAGCAGGCGCGTAAGCTGCTCATCGTAGGAAATGAAGTTGGGGCCGCTCTCAAACTTCTCATTGTAAGGGTCCACGTTGGGCTGAATCACCAGCACCTCGGCGGTAGCGCCTTTTTCCTGGTAGCTGCGGCCAATAATGGACGACAAGCTTATCGGCAGAACAACGGCCAGCACGGGCCACGCCCAGCGGAAGCGACCCTGCCCGAAGGTCCAGGGTGCTACACCTTCACGGCCAAACCAGGCCCAGAATACCAGCAGGTTTACGGCCCAGATCCAGACGGAGCCGCCCAGAAAGCCGGTGTACTCGTACCACTGCACCCACTGGTTGGCCTGCGCAAAGCCGTTGCCCAGCGTAAGCCAGGGCCAGGTGAGAAACCAGTGCAGGTGCAATTGCTCAAAGGCAATCCAGTAAACCGGTAAAGACAGGTAGCCCAGCGTAGGGCCCAGGCGCTTCTTGGTATGGTAGAACGCCATAACCGGCGCGCTCATCATCAAAGCATTACAGACCACGGCCGTGATGCCGCCGCCCAATGTGCTGTAGCTCACCCAGTAGGTGGTAAAGGCATTCCAGAGTACCAGCACCAGGTACGAGTAGCGCCACACCTTCCAGCCGCTGGAGCCGCGCTGCACCAGCAGCTGCTCCATCCGCAGATAGGGCACCCAGGCCACCAGCAGCAACAGGGCCAGGGCAGCGGGGTGCACCGGCCAGCCTGCCCACAGCAGGCCCGCGCTCAGGAAAGCCAGCAAGCTGGGCAGCCAATAGGCCCAACCGGCCACGGCCGGCGGGGCAATAGCAGCGGGAGCAGGGGCAAGGGTGGGGTTATTCGGCACGATGGTCTTCTTTATAACGGTCTTCTTTGATGCGTTCCTCCTTCAGGCCCTGCACCACCAGCACAATTTCGCCTTTGATGGCGGAGCGGCCCGCAAACTCGGCGGCCAGCTCGGAGAGAGAAGCCGTCACGGTTTCTTCAAACAGCTTGGTCAGCTCCCGGCTCACGGAGGCGGGGCGCTCGGGGCCCAGCACTTCGGCCAGCTGTTCCAGGGTTTTCACAATCCGGTGCGGCGACTCGTAAAAAATCATGGTGCGGGTTTCGGTGGCCAACTCCTTGAGGCGGGTCTGGCGGCCTTTTTTCACCGGCAGAAATCCTTCAAACGTAAACCGCTCGGCTCCGAAGCCCGATTTCAGTAGGGCCGGCACAAAGGCTGTGGCGCCCGGCAGGCACTCCACTTTCAGGCCCCGGGCCAGGCACTCGCGCACCAATAAAAAGCCGGGGTCAGAAATTCCGGGGGTGCCGGCATCCGACACCAGGGCCATTCGCTCGCCTTTTTCCAGCTTTTCCAGCAGGCGCTGCACCTGCTGGTGCTCGTTGTGGAGGTGGTAGCTGAGCATGGGCTTTTTCAGGCCCAGGTGCTGCATCAGGCGGCCGCTGGTGCGGGTATCTTCGGCCAATACGGTATCTACCTCGCCCAGAATGCGAATGGCCCGGAGGGTAATATCCTCCAGGTTGCCGATGGGGGTAGGAACCAGGTACAGAACGGTAGGCGTATCAGACATAAAGACAAAGGTAGTTGTCAGTTGCCGGTTGCCGGTTGTTGGTTACCAGCTGAAGATATTTGACCAAACCGGTAACAGGCAACTATCAACCGGCAACTGATTGCCCTTTATACTCCTCGGCCAGCTTATCAATGGCGGCGGCCAGCTGCCGGTCTTTTTCGGTCACGGTGTTGCCGGCATCGTGCGTGCGGAGCCGGAACGTAACCACGTTGTACTCATTGCTCCACCAGGGATGGTGGTTCTGATACTCGGCTTCCTCGGCTACATCGGTCATGAAGCTGAAGGCCGTCTGGAAGCTTTTGAACTTAAAAGTGCGGGTGAGGGCATTGTCTTGTTCGGTCCACATAACAGGGCAGAAGAAAGGGTGGGAGAAGAGCCGGAAGTAGTGTTTAAAATACGGGCTATCCTATACCCGCAGCCAATGGACCTCGTAAAAATCCGGACACCGTAATCTACGCTTTCTATGCCCTTACACCGTTTGTTAGATCAAAAGCTTAGTAAAGTCTATGAGCCTTCTTCCCGGATTGATGACGTGTTTAAAGGCTACGATATCACCTTTATTACCAATGAGCATGGGGAGCCAGTCACACTGTTCTTCGGCAAGCGCCGGCCCGATGGCGCCATTACCGGTGAGCGGTTCACGCGCACCATCAAGCGCAAGCCCGGCAGCCAGGAGGTGGCGCACAGCCACTGGGATTTGCGGGGCAAGATTATGCGCTAGCGGTTGAGCTGGCCCCGAACTTCCATCAGGGCAAAGCCCAGCAGGTTAAGGCCGGGCCATTCGGCGGGGTTAGCCGCCCGCGGATCGTCCTGCGCCAGTCCGATGCCCCAGATAACATCCACCGGGCTGGCTTCCACTAACACGCGCTGGCCGGTATCCAGAAGAAACTGGCGCAACGCGGGATACTGGCTGAATTTAGCCAGGTTGCCTTCCACCACGATGGCCACCCGGGCATCATTCCACAGGCCTTCCTCAAAATTTTGTACCTGGCGGCCCAGGGTTTTGGCTTGATGAGGATGAGGGGCGGCTAGGATGGCTTGCCGGGTAGCTTCATCCTGAAATAAACGCGCCTTTTCGGCCATCATGTAGTGCTCGGTGGTGGCGTAGGTCTGGCCATTTAGAGTGAAGGGCGCCGGGTACCACTGACTAAAGCATTCTTTGCCCACGGCAGCGCCCGGCCTTCCGGTATGGCCCCAGAAGAAAAGGTATTTCACAGGCTGCCTCTGGCTGAGGTAATCTAACAGGGCTTCGAGGGAGCGAACAGAGGCAAGAGCAGCAGCCATAAAGGAAAAAGAAGGCGGCGGTGGGTTCAGGGCTACCTCTCATCAAACCTAAACCTAATTCCAAAAACCACAGTACACTTTCTAGAATGAATTCCCATTCCACCTGCTGACCTTTTCTATGGCAACCGACCACAACAACCGCCCCATACGCGTTATAAACGACGATACCACCGATGAAGAGTTGGCTGCCGGCCACATCATTCCCGGGGCAAACCCACCTAAAAACGAAGATGCCCGCGGGGGCTTCGGCAACCGCGACGGCAAAGAAGGTTTTGGCACCGACAGCGGCAATGGCAGCACGGCCGTATCAGTAAACGAGAATACCGACAACATTCAGCATCCGCATGATAATATGCGCACCGAGGATGAAGGCCGCCCTAATGGTCCTAACCAGGACATGCCCGAAGAGCGGGACCTGGATCTGGAGTCGCGCCGGCCGGTAGATGAGCTGGATGCCGACGACGCCCGCCCCGGCCGCGACGAAATGCAGAACCCCAACTCCCGCGTGGGCATGGACCAGATGGAGCCCCGCCCCACCGGTACCAACGCCGACCTCGCCCGCCAGGGCACCAACGCCGACCTGACCGACCCCAACGCCACCGATACCGCCATTGACCAGTAAATATTTCACCCGGCTCCCTATTCTCTGAGGGTGCGGAGCCGGGCTTTTTTTGTTCACTTTTAACGGAAACGCGCCATGCCTTATAAGAGCAATAGCACCAACCAGCAGTCGAAGGAGAACCACGGCAACCCCGCCGGCACCGGCCAGCCCAAAGCCGAATCTTTGCCCGTCAATCAGCTCGATCCGGATCTGGAGGATCGGTTGGAACAGGAAGCGGCTGATGCACGTCAGCGTCACCCCAACCGCAACCTCGACAAGCCTGATATTGATAAACCCGCCTACAGCTAGGCTGTTTTTGGTTTGACTCCCGGCACCTTCCAGCTTTGGAAGGTGCTTTTTTTATTTCCTGCCTAAGATTATCCGCTGCTATGGCCCGCTTTGTTACCACTGATGTGCACGGCTGCCTGCGCACCCTGCGCCGCGCCCTGGAAGAAATTGTCCTGTTTTCGCCCCGCGACGAGCTCTATGTGCTGGGCGACTACGTGAACAAGGGCCCCGACAGCAAAGGCGTGCTCGACTACCTGATGCAGCTGCAGGCGCGCGGGCTGGCCGTACACTGCCTGCGCGGCAACCACGACCAGGAGCTGCTGGATGCCGCCCACGGCCACATAGGAAAAACCTGGGCCTCCCCCGCCGACCGGGAACTGACCCTCAGCAGCTTTGGCGCCGCCACGGCCGCCGATATTCCGCCCGTTTATCTGCACTGGCTGAATGCGCTGCCCTATGAGTTTGACCTGACGGATTTTGTGCTGGTGCACGCGGGCTTCGATTTTCGCCAGCCGCCGGATCTTATGCGGCAGGATCATCAGACCATGATGAACATTAAGCAATTCACCTTTGATGCTTCCCGCCTGCAGGGAAAGCGGCTGGTGCACGGCCATGTGCCCACGCCCGTAGCGGAGGTGCGCCGGCGGATAGCGGTGAAAGCCGGGGCCCTGAACCTGGACACCGGCTGCGTGTACCGCCACAACCCGGAGCTGGCCCACCTCAGCGTCCTGAACCTGGATACGCTTACGCTGCACACGGTGCCCAATAGCGAGGAGCCTTATACCATTGCTAAACGGCCTTCCTAACGCTTCCCAATCGGGGCAACCCGCTAGTTGGCAGTTCCCCACCCCCGCCGTACCTTTGAACCTATGGAAACCCACGCCCCCATCATTGCCCGAGACACGGTTATCTTTGATTTGATCCGTCAGGAAAAAGAACGTCAGACGCATGGCATCGAGCTGATTGCCTCCGAGAACTATGTTTCGGAGCAGGTGATGCAGGCGCAGGGCTCTATTCTGACCAATAAATACGCTGAGGGCCTGCCTGGCAAGCGCTACTATGGCGGCTGCGAAATCGTAGACCAGATTGAGCAGCTGGCCATTGACCGGGCCAAGGAGCTGTTTGGCGTGGAGTGGGTGAACGTGCAGCCGCACTCGGGCGCGCAGGCCAACGCCGCCGTGATGCTGGCGGTATTGCAGCCCGGCGACAAAATCCTGGGTTTCGACCTTTCCCACGGCGGCCACCTCACGCACGGCTCGCCGGTAAACTTCTCCGGCAAGCTCTATAAGCCGTCTTTCTATGGCGTGGAACCCGAAACCGGCCTCATCGACTGGCAGAAAGTAAAGGAAACTGCCAAGCGCGAGCAGCCTAAGCTCATCATCTGCGGCGCCTCGGCCTACTCCCGCGACTGGGACTACAAAGCCCTGCGCGAAGCCGCCGACGAGGTAGGTGCCCTGCTGCTGGCCGATATTTCGCACCCTTCCGGCCTCATTGCCAAGGGCTTGCTGAATAACCCCTTCGAGCACTGCCACATTGTTACCACCACCACGCATAAAACCCTGCGCGGCCCGCGCGGCGGCCTCATTATGCTGGGCAAGGACTTCGAAAACCCCTTCGGCCTGAAAACGCCCAAAGGCGACATCCGCATGATGTCAGCCTTGCTGGACTCGGGCGTATTCCCCGGCACGCAGGGCGGCCCCTTGGAGCACGTCATCGGCGCTAAGGCCGTGGCCTTTGGCGAGTGCCTCTCTGATGCTTACACTGACTACACCCAGCAGGTAATCCGCAATGCCCAGGCTCTGGCCAAAGGCTTTGTAGACCGTGGCTACCAGATTATCTCCGGCGGCACCGATAACCACCTGATGCTGATTGATCTGCGCAGCAAAGGACTCACCGGCAAGCTGGCGGAGAATACCCTCATCAAGGCCGATATCACCATCAACAAAAACATGGTGCCCTTCGATGATAAGTCGCCCTTCGTGACCAGTGGTATGCGGATCGGCTCAGCCGCCGTGACCACCCGCGGTCTGAAGGAAGCCGATATGAGCCGCATTGTGGAGTTCATTGATGATGTGCTGATGCACCACGACAATGACACCCACCTGGGGC
The DNA here is from genome assembly GCF_001280305.1 of Hymenobacter sp. DG25A. Lineage (NCBI taxonomy): Bacteria > Pseudomonadati > Bacteroidota > Cytophagia > Cytophagales > Hymenobacteraceae > Hymenobacter > Hymenobacter erythromyxa. The sequence goes on from NZ_CP012623.1 coordinate 3,360,803, forward strand.
AGGTGCGCCGGCAGATAAACGAGTGGATGCAGCAGTTTCCGCTGTTTGCCTAACCAAGAGGGCCGGCGCGTTAGTGCCGGCCTTCTGGCAGTTCACTTCTCTCTCATCACGCACCAGGGCACATGCCACAAGGAAGTCAAACGAAGTATGGTCTGTTCGGGAAACTGAAGGCTGTGGAAGGGAAAGGGGAGGAGTTGGCCGCCATTCTGCTGGAAGCGGCGCAACTGGTTTCCTCGGCTAAGGGGTGTTGGATTTATCTGGTCAGCCAGGATGTGCACAACGCCTCGGTGGTTTGGGTTACGGAAGTATGGGAAACCCAGGAGGACCATGACAATTCCCTTAAAGCCCCTGCAGTACGAGCCCTGATTAGCAAGGCCATGCCCCTGCTGGATGGTGCCCCCGAAAAAGGAACCACGCTGGCAGTATTAGGAGGGAAAGGCCTGCAATAGAACCTGTTCCGGGGGCGGCGTTGTTGCATGCGTTGCCATAAGCGCCATAAAGTGGAAGGGCCAACATCTGAAAGGATAGCCATTTCGTTTATGCCTCCACGGCACTCGTTATTCCTTAATTCAGCATTTTCTCTTTTCAGTGAATCAGCCTCAATTACAAACAGGACCCACGCTGGGCGACCAGCACGAAATGTCCTTCATTGACCACCTGGAGGCGTTGCGCTGGCACATCATTCGTGCCGCCATTGCAGTTGTAGTATTTACCCTGGCGGCGTTTTTTGCCAAGGACTTCCTGTTCCACGACCTGATTCTGGGCCCCTCCCGCCCCGATTTCTGGACCTACCGCATGTTCTGCAAGTTTGGCGCCTGGGTAGGTGCGCCGGATCTGTGCATCGATAAAATCGGGTTTGTAATTCAGAACCGTGAAATGAGCGGGCAGCTCACCATGCACATCAGCACCTCCTTTATTGTGGGTCTGGTGCTGGGCTTCCCGTATCTGTTCTGGGAAGTATGGCGCTTTATTAAGCCCGGCCTCTACCCACACGAGCGGAATAACTCGCAGGGTGCCGTGTTCTTCGTGTCGGTGCTGTTTATGCTGGGGCTGCTGTTCGGCTACTACATTGCCGCCCCGCTCAGCATCAATTTCCTGGCGGGCTACGTGGTAGACCCCACCATTGAAAACCAGATTGACATGCAGAGCTACATTTCCACGCTCACTACCATGTCCATGTCCTGTGCTTTTGTGTTTGAACTGCCCATGATTGTGTTCTTCCTGGCCAAAGCTGGGATGATTACCCCCGAAATCATGCGCGTGTACCGCAAGCACGCTATTGTGGTGATTCTGGTAATAGCTGCTATCATCACGCCCCCGGACGTTTCGGCGCAGATTATTGTTACCATTCCTATTCTGCTGCTCTACGAGCTGAGCATTAACATTGCCCGCATGGTGCGCCGCAACGATACTGCCCGCCTCAACGCCCAACTGGCCGAAAATAAAGGCGTCGCCTGATTTTCTGTCTTCATCTTCCTTTCTGATTTACGCTATGACACTTGCCATCGGCTCCGACCACGCCGGCTTTGAGTACAAGCAAATGCTGCTCGCATGGCTGCGCGATAACGGCTACCAGGTGGAGGACTTCGGAACCTATTCAGCGGACTCCGTAGACTACCCCGACTTTGTGCACCCGCTGGCCAGCGCCATAGAAGCCGGTGATTTTGAACGGGGAATCCTGGTGTGCGGCTCCGCCAATGGGGTAGCCATCACGGCTAACAAGCACCGGGGTGTGCGCGCCGCCATTGCCTGGATGCCGGAGATATCGCGCCTGGCCCGCCAGCACAACGATGCCAATATTATTTGCGTGCCCGCACGCTTTATCAGCGAGGAAGACGCCCGCGCCATCGTCAGCGAGTTTCTGAACACCGCTTTTGAAGGGGGCCGCCACCTGACCAGGGTAAATAAAATCGACTGCTAAGCCTGCCGGCTATCTGGCCGGCGAGTCCTGCTAAGAAAAAGCCCCTGATATCCAGTGTGATATCAGGGGCTTTTCGCTTATTCATTATTTCCGCTGATAGAGACGCGGCGTGCCGGCGGGCTTATAGCGCCCGAATACGGTGGGGGCCTTGTATTGCAGCTCCGGCATAAGGCCGGTCTGGTCGATGATATAGCGGGGTAGGCTGCTGGCCATATTGCGGGTAAGGCGCACCACAGCCGCATACTCGTTGAGGTGGCCAAAATCAATCTGCGAGAGGTCCCAGTCGAGGTAAGGGGTAACCAGCTGGTTCTGCAGATAGGGGCTGCGGTCGGGGCCCAGCACCAGCAGGGGCTGGTTTTGCAGCTTGGCGTAGGTGGGGTTGGGCCGCACGGCATAGTTGGCCTCGCTGGGCAGCCGCAGCACACCTTCCAGGTGAAGTAGGCTGCGGTAGCGCACGGTTGTCACCACCCCAATCAGGACCAGCAGCAGCACGTTCGTCAGCCAGGGGCGGGGGCTTTTCTGCCACAGGAATAAGCTGAAATACGCGGCCGGGGGCAGCAGCAGCACCAGGCTGCCGGGGGCCGTGCCGCGCGTGAGCAGCAAAATGCCCAGTGCCACCATCAGCCAGCTCAGCATCAGCTGCTGAAACTTCACCTGAAAAACCAGCCCCAGCGGCGTGGTAAACGTGCGCAGCAGGGAAAGCACCAACACGGCGCCGGGCACAATTAAAAGTTTGAGCAGCAGCTCGCGCGGCAGCCCTTCCTGCGCCGCCGCCAGCCCATAGAGCATGGGCCGCAAATGAAACTGGTTGAGGCCCGGCAGAGCATCGGCGTACAGGCAGAGAGTGGCCACTACGGCATAAGGAAACAGAAAACCACACACCAGCAGCAAAAAGCTGCGGAAGGAGTTGGCCGCGAAGATGATAACGGCAAACAAACCCACCAGCAGAAACAGCGCCAGCGGCAGGAAGGCCAGAGCGGCGGTACCAATCAGGAACCCGGCCCGGAACAGGCGGCGGTTATCATAGCCTTCCCGCAGGGTGGGCAGCAGGGCGCTCAGGGCGTACACAACGCCGGTTTGCCCCAGCAGCAGCGGAGAAAGGGTATCCAGGTCGGTGGTGATGCTGCCCAGCAGCAGGTAGGTGAGAGCCACCAGATAGCCCCGCTCCGGGTGTACGCCGCTGCGGTTGAGCACAAAGTTCAGGCGCAGGGCCTGCGCTACCAGCGCCGTGAGGGCCAGCAGGCGGTAAAGCCACACGGGCCGGGAGGCTATAGTATCCAGCAGACCCAGAAATACCGTGACCAGGGGCGCCATGCTGTCGTACAGGTCGCGGTAGGGAATGGCCCCGGCGTGGATTCGCTCCCCCACCAGCAGGGCGTGCAGTTCGGCGGGCGTTACGGGCAGGCCCAGTAGCAGGGGCAGCCGCAGCCCCAAAATCAGCAGCAGCAGGGCTGCCAGCCGCGTAAGAAGCGTACTTTTGAAGAAACCTAGCAAGGAGCAGAAAGCAACAAACCGATAAATAAGGCCGCCGGATACCCGACGCCGGGCCGGCCGCCGTCAAAAGTAGCAGGTAGGCCGCGCACTTCGACCGTATAAGCCTGATAGATGCGGCGCATATCTATCGGTTTAGGAAGCCCCGAAACCCGTACCTTTGTTTTTCTAACGTATGGAAAGTAAACGACAACAGAAATTTGCCAGCCTGTTACAGCAGGAACTGGCCTCCGTTTTGCAGCGCGACCTGCCCCACCTGTTCCCGGGCCTGGCGCCGGGCATCAGCACCGTGCGCGTATCGCCGGATCTGGGCGTTGCCCGCATTTACCTGAGCAGCCTGCTGGCCAATAGCGGCGAGGACAGCCTAGCTCATGTGCGCGACAACAGCAAAGCTATTAAGCAGGCCCTGGCCAAGCGCATCCGCAAGCAGGTGCGCGTGATTCCCGAACTGGTCTTCTTCCTTGATGACAGTGCCGCCTATGCGGCGCACATCGATAAGGTGCTGGGTGGGCTGAGCATTCCGCCCCCGCCCTCCGAAGATGATACCGAGCATCAGACCAACCCCAAGCGCCCGAAGCTGTTCGCCGACGAGGACGAATAGGTGAAATAGTGAGTTTGTGAAATGGTGAGTTGACGTTCAGGCCGCGCAGCCTGCGCGAAATGCGTCACCAGAATAGCAAACACACCATCTCACTATCTCACCATATCACAATTTCACCTCCTTGCATTACGACCCGATTAAACGCACCCTGGGCGAAGTATTCAACCGCACGCCCTGGCTCCGCCGCTTGTTTTATGTGCTGCTCGATTTGCTGCTGCTGCGCACCTGGCACGTGCACCGCGAGCTGCGCCAGTGGGCCAAAGGCCGCCAGCAGGAACCCCTGGTGATTCTGGATGCGGGCTCGGGCTACGGGCAGTATACCTACTGGCTGTCGGGGCTGAGCAAGCTCTGGACGATTCTGGCCGTGGATGTGAAGGAAGAGCAGGTAGCCGACTCCAACCGGTTTTTCCGGCAAATCAATCGGCCGCAGGTGCAGTTTGCCGTGCAGGACTTGGTGCTTTACCGCGAGCCAAACACCTTCGACCTGGCCCTTTCGGTGGACGTGATGGAGCACATTCTGGAAGATGTGGAAGTGTTCCGCAACATCCACGCCTCCCTCAAGGACGGCGGCATGCTGCTGATTTCGACCCCCTCCGACCAGGGCGGCTCCGACGTGCACGCCGACGACGAAACCTCCTTTATTGAGGAGCACGTGCGCGACGGCTATAACATCCATGAGATTCAGCAGAAGCTGCGCACCGCCGGTTTTGAGCGTATTGAGGCACGCTACAGCTACGGCGAGCCGGGTCAGGTTTCCTGGCGCCTGAGCATGAAGTACCCCATTCTGATGCTGGGCAAGTCGCGCCTGTTTTTCCTGGTACTGCCCTTTTACTACCTCCTGACGTTCCCCATTTGCCTGGTGCTGAACTGGTTTGATGCCAACACCCGGCATGATTCCGGTACCGGCCTCATTGTAAAAGCCTGGAAATAAAGCCTGGTGCACCGCCCGCTTAGCGGGAGTAACGTATCTTGCCCACTACCTCTGTCCTTTCTTATTTCGCCTGATTTCCGCCCCGCATGAACGTCGCTTTGCTCATTGCCCGGCGTTATTTTTCTTCCAAGAAGAAGCGCAACATCATCAGCATCATCTCCAACATTTCCATGGTTGGAGTGGCCGTGGGCACCATGGCGCTTATCATTGTGCTATCGGTGTTCAACGGGCTGGAGGATCTGGTACGCTCGCTCTACGGCAAATCCGACCCTGATCTGAAGATTACCGCCCTCAAGGGCAAGTCGTTTGAGGTAGATGCGCCGCTGCTCACGCGCCTGCGCGCCATGCCGGGCGTGGCCCTGGTAACGGAAGTAATTGAGGACAATGCCCTGCTGCGCTACCACGACCGGCAGATGGTGGTGAAGATGAAGGGCGTGAGCGACAACTTCTTCGCTCAGAGCAACATCGACTCGGCCCTGGTGCAGGGTGACCACCGCCTGGAAAAAGAAGGGGGCGAGTATGCTCTCATCGGGGCCGGCGTGCAGCACGAGCTGAGTATAGCCCTGGACAACCGCTTGGCGCCCCTCACGCTGCTGTACCCGCGCAATACCGGCAAGCGCACTCTTTCCTTCAACCCGGAAAATGCGTTCAACGAGTTGCCCATTCTGGCCGGTGGCGTGTTCCTCATCGAGCAGAATATCGACGACAGCTACGTTTTCGTGCCCCTGAATTTTGCGCAGAAGCTGCTGAACTACGGAGACAAGCGCACCAGTCTGGAGGTGAAAGTAAGCCAGAGCCGCACTATTGAAGAGGTAAAGGGCGAGGTGAAGGAGCTGCTGGGGCCTAAATTCTCAGTGCTGGATTCTGATGAGCAGCACGTGAGCTTGCTGAAAGCCATTAAAGTGGAGAAGATGTTTGTGTTCATCACCTTCGCCTTTATTCTGCTCATTGCCTCGCTAAATATCTTTTTCTCCTTGTCGATGCTGGTCATTGACAAGCGCAAGGACGTGGCTATTCTGCAGGCTATGGGGGCCGGCCAGCGCACCATTCGGAACATTTTCCTGTTTGAAGGGGCTATTGTGGCGCAGGTAGGTGCTATTACCGGCCTGGTGATTGGGGTAACCATTTGCTGGCTGCAGCAAACTTTTCATCTGGTATCCATGGGTATGGCCACCAGCGTGGTTGATTCCTACCCCGTGAAGATGCAACTCTCTGATATTGTGTGGACCGGCGTTGCAATCATTATCATCACTATCGTTGTTTCTATTCGGCCGGCGCTTAGCGCCTCCAAGCTGGATATCAGAGACAACCTCTAATTCTGCCACAAAAGCGCAACCTTCTTGTCTACCATGGTAGCAAGTTGATAGACATGGAATGCTTATTCATCTTTTACATATAACTATTTGTAGATTTAGTTTTACTTTTTAAAAGAATATCTGCTAGTTGGTATTTGTTCTTACTTTCAACGCCATTTTTAGGCCGCCCTTATGAAAGTTTCCACTTCAGAGCCCTTTCAGATAGTCTACTCATTGCTGGAGCATGAGTACCTGGGCTATCTGTTTGAGTCGTACGTGGTGCAGCGTAACGCACGCGGCCAACTAACCTTGCAGCACCAGAGCGTATCAGCAAAAAATGCTCCAGAATTTGCTGATGGTCTGGATGTTACGGACTTTGAAATTGTGGCCCTCACGGACCAAATTCAGCAGGACGCCGTGATAAAGGAGTTCTGGCCAAAGAAGATTGCTACCGCCGATTTTTTCCTGAAGGTGTACGACCCGGAGAAAGGCGACAAGGCCCTGCAGGAACGCATCAGCAGCTACGTGCAGAACCGCATGGGCCAGATTCTGGACCGCCTGGCGGGCAAGCAGGTCTTCATTATGGGCAAGGATGGCGAACCAACCTGGCACGAAATAGCTATGGCGCCGGAGCCTGCCTCCGTGCTCTTCCACTTCCGCCGCAACGACGACAATACCCACTACTTCCCCACCATTCAGTACCAGGGCCAGCGCCTCGATTTCCAGTTTAAAGGCGCCGTGTTGGTATGCTGCCAGCCCGCCTGGATGCTGCTGGATGATGTGATTTATGCTTTCCGCAATGATGTGGATGGCAAAAAGCTGCAGCCTTTCCTGAACAAGAAGTTCATCATCATTCCCCGGCAGGTGGAGGACAGCTACTTCCAGCGCTTCGTGGCCCCGCTGGTGGAGTCGTTTGACGTGCACGCCCGCGGCTTTGATATCCGCTCGGAGCGCTATGTGGCCCGGCCGCAGCTCACCTTTTCCGATGTGCCCAGCGCCACGGTTATCACCCTGGATGAAGCGCGCCCACGCGGCGTCCGGGGCCGGGCGGCTACGTCCCTTTCAGAAAGCGGGGGCGTGGCCACTCTGGTACAGCCTACTGAGCACATCCACTTCGACCTCTCTTTCCGCTACGGCGACCATACCGTGCACAACAGCTACGACAAGCGGGTGTGCGTGAAGCTGGAAAAGAACGACGGTAGCTACATTTTCCACCGCCTCATCCGCAACCTGGATGTGGAGCAGGACATCATTCGGGAGCTGCGCCAGCGCGCCCTGGAAATGCGCAACGGCCGCGCTGTGCTGGAAAAAGCCACCGCCTTCCGCTGGCTGCACAGCTACGCCGAGGATCTGGAGCGCATGGGCTTCACGGTGCAGCAAAGCACGGAGTCGGGCAAGGACTACTTCATCGGGGCCATTACCGTGCAGGTGGGCATCACCGAAACCAGCGACTGGTTCGATATCCACGGCACCGTGCGCTTCGGCGACTACGAAATACCCTTTATCCGGCTGCGGCCCTATATTCTGGGGCGCCGCCACGAGTTCCGCCTACCCAACGGGCAAATTGCCATCATTCCCGAAGAGTGGTTTACGGAGTACCTGGAGCTGTTCGCTTTTTCTGAGGAGCACCATCACTCGCTCACGCTGCGCAAGCACCACGTGGCCCTGGTAAACGACCTGCAGAATGGCAACCTGGCCACCGTAACCATGAGCCGCAAGCTGGAGCGCCTGCGCGGGTTTGAGACCGTGGAGGACAAGCCCCTGCCTATAGGCTTCATTGGGCAGCTGCGCCCCTACCAGAAGGCCGGCTACAACTGGCTGCACTTTGTGAAGGACTACCATTTTGGTGGCTGCTTGGCCGATGACATGGGACTGGGCAAAACCGTGCAAACGCTGGCCCTGCTGCAGCACCGCAAGGAAAGCGGCGAATCCAAAGGCGCGGCCTCTTTGCTGGTGATGCCTACCTCGCTGGTATATAACTGGATGAGCGAAGCCCAGAAGTTTACCCCCGAGCTGCGCGTGCTGATCTACACGGGCACTTACCGGGATAAAAACGTGGAGCAGTTTCAGGACTACGACCTAATTCTGACCAGCTACGGTATTGTGCGGCTGGATGCTGAAATGCTGAAAACGTATCAGTTTGACTACGTGATTCTGGATGAGTCGCAGGCTATCAAAAACCCTAGCTCCACCACTTCCCAGGCCGTGCGCGGCCTTCGCTCCCGCCACCGCCTTATTCTGACGGGCACGCCGGTGGAAAACAGCACCATGGATTTGTGGTCGCAGATGTCGTTCATCAATCCCGGCTTACTGGGCACCCAGGCCTTCTTCCGTAAGGAGTTTCTCAAACCCATTGAGAAAGAGAAGGATGAGCACAAGACCAAGCGTCTGCACACGCTCATCAAGCCCTTTATCCTGCGCCGGCACAAGGCCCAGGTAGCCCGCGAGCTGCCCGATAAGATTGAGCACCTAAGCTACTGCACCATGACGGATGAGCAGGCCCAGTGCTATGAGGAAACCAAGAGCTTCTACCGCAACAAAATCCTCAAAAATATAGAGGAGCACGGCACTGCCAACACGCAGTTTATGCTGCTGCAGGGTCTTACCAAGCTGCGCCAGATTGCCAACCACCCCCGCATGGCCGATGAAACCTACGAGGCGGAATCGGGAAAGCTGCGCGAGGTTATCCGCATGATTCGTAGTGTGGTGGCCGAGGGGCACAAGGTGCTGGTGTTTAGCCAGTTTGTGAAGCATCTGGACATTGTGCGTGCTTCCCTAGATGAAAAGCAGATTAAGTACGCCTACCTCGACGGCAACACCCGCGACCGGCACAAGGAAGTGGCCCGTTTCCAGGAAACCGAAAAGCTGCGCGTATTCCTGATTTCGCTGAAAGCGGGTGGCGTGGGCCTCAACCTCACCGCCGCCGACTACGTGTTCATCCTCGACCCCTGGTGGAACCCCGCCGTGGAGGCCCAGGCTATCGACCGTGCCCACCGCATCGGCCAGGAAAAGACCGTCTTCACCTACAAGTTCATCACCAAGAGCACGGTAGAGGAAAAAATCCTAGCCCTGCAGAACAAGAAAATCCAGCTGGTTACGGATCTGATATCTACCGATGAGGCCATCATCAAGAGCCTGACGAAGGAGGATATTGAGGAGTTGCTGGGGTAGTGCGCGGAGGGTTAGTACTGAAACATCTCCTGTAGTCGGTCGCAGATTTCCTGGGCGGTAGCTTTCGGCAATGTGCCCAGGCGGCGCACTAGGCGGGTTTTGTCCACTGACCGTATATGGTCGAGTGCGACTTGGCCCTCTTTGCCCTGAAAGGTGCAGTCTACCCGGGAGGGATAGTCGCGCCGGGTGCTGGTCAGGGCCGCAATGGTTACCGTGTGCAGGTAGCGGTTCATCTCGTCGGGCGAGAGTACTACACAAGGGCGCGTTTTATTGATTTCGCTGCCTTGGGTTGGGTCGAGATTCACAAGCCATACCTCAAAACGCTGCACGGCTACCACTGCCATTCCGTTTCCTCAAAAGCGTCGTCGGAAAATCCTTCCAGTAGCTCTACTTCCGGCGCCTGACCTTGGGCAATGGCGTGCTGAAAACGCTCGTCCCAGCCCTGGCGACTGGGCTTACTGACCGGCTTAATAAGCAGACCTTCCGGCGTGGGCTGCAGGTCAACCTCGCCGATAAGGTGATATTGCTGCAGTAACTTTTTGGGCAACACAATCCCTTGGGAATTGCCCACCCGAATCAGGCGCGTGTTCATAGAAGCAAATGTACGTACAATGTAATTACATTTGATTGGCGCTATTGGGTTCATTTCCTCAGAAACACGCTCCTGTATAATGACCGATAAGTATGGATTATAAGGCCTTATATGGCTTGGAAGTGCTGGTTATGTATATTAGTTACTTACCGTAAGGCGACTTTTCGTACAGATTTACCGCTTTAAATCTAATAGATTGTTCATCTGCTCCTGCGGAATAAGCTTTCTACCAGCTCCGTCAAACGAAAAGGTGCTAGGCGTTACTTCCTTGTTGCCTTTGCTAAACATATGCTGTACATAAGCGGTATCGAGCGGATTGGAATATCTGAACTGCACGATGCGCGTCTCCACAATCGAGTCGCCTTCAAATACAGTGGGCAGATCATACATTGCAAAATCGAGTTGGCCGTTGGCTAAGTACTGTCGCCAAGAGGCCTCGGGATACACTGCCTTGGGATAGGAATCAGCTTCTAAGCGTCCCTGCTTGGTCAGGCGTTGCCAACGACCATGAGGGGTGAAGGTATACTTTCCAGACCTGTCCAGTGCTATCCGTAAAGGTCCCTGGTCATAATAAGACTTCCAGACGGTCTGGTACGCCTTATGGGTTTTCTCCACGACCTCTCCCCGCTGAAGAGCGGCTTTCTCCACTTTGGTTAGATGACGCCGATACTCCCCATTTTTATAATCGACTGGTAAGGGCCTGGACAGGAGAAAAACACCGCCACTTAAGGCAATTACAATAGCAACAATAGTAGGCCAATTATCCATGAGGGAAACTATAAAGACCGCCCAAATTAAATAAAATGATGAAGCGGTTCCTTAGTATCCTGACTTACTTAGCCATGTTTTGTCGCTTGATATAAGTTGATTTAACAGGGATTAAACCCCTACCAGAACCGATTAGCACACACCACCTGGGTTTTCTTCTTCAGCCGCAAACCCAGTAGCACCTCGTGGCTGCCGCCGTGGTAGCCGGCCAGCTCGGAAAGGCCGGCATCGTAGGAATAGCCCAGCGTGAACTGCTCGTAGCTGAGGCCTACGATAGCCACAGCCGAGTCGAAGGCACGCCAAGAGGCACCGATCCACAGCAGGTCCTGGTACTTGAGCTTGGCGTTGACGTCAACCGAGAGCGGGGCCGGGTTCACGGCTTTCACCAGCACTGAAGGTACCAGCGACCAGTCATCGTTGAGCGGCAGCCGCACCCCGCCCGTGGCGAAGTAGTGCCGCTTCAACGTGTTGCCGGGCGCGCCTTCGCCCTGCAGGCCGGGCCCGTAGGAGAAATTAAGCTGATTGCCCAGCAGCTGCGCCCCCGACAGGCCCAGATAAAAGCGGGAACTGTACAACCATAAACCCACCGACCCATCCAGCACCTGCGAGGAGGCGCTACCTGCCTGGGTAGTAGGGTCGAAAAAACGCAGCTTCTGCCCATCCACGGCAAACTGCTGCATGCCCGCCGAGAGGCCCAGCGCCACCCGCAGGTCGGGCCGCAGCACCAGATTGTAGGCGTAGGATGCGTAGGCCCCCGTCCGGCTGGTGGGCCCGGTTTCATCTCTATATACCAGGCCGCCTATGGCGTGGAATGGGCGCCGCCGGTCCCGAATGGTGCGCTTGCTGGTGCTGCGCCACTTGCCCAGCGAGGAGCTGGCACTGGCGTAGTAGGTTTTGGGTGCCCCCTCCAGGCCCGTCCACTGCGTGCGGTAGCTGAACTTGACATCAATGTAATCCTCCACCCCGGTGGTGCCCGGGTTCAGGATGTAATTGTTGTTCATGTACTGGCTGTACTGCGCCTGCTGCTGGGCCAGAACCGGCGCCGCGGCCAGTAGCAGCGGGAGCAGCAGGAAGGGTAGGGCTCTTTTCATAGCAGTAGTGGTATGAAGTGGCTAGCGAAGCAGCAGGTGACCCGGCTTCCACAAGCGCAGCAAGACGTTTTTCAATACAAAATCGTAATCGAGCCGCTGTACGACCGGCCCAGCGGCCCCTTGGTCTCCACTACGTAGTAGTAGGTGCCCACCGGCGCGGGCTTGCCGTTGATGTCGCCGCGCCACTCATTGGCCCGGCTGTAGTTATTGGCGGAGAAGATGCGGTTGCCCCAGCGGTTGAACACACTCACGGTATTGTCGGGGAACTGCTCGATGAACTCTATCTGCCAGGTGTCGTCGCGGCCGTCGCCGTTGGGCGTGAAGGCGTTAGGAATGCGAATGGCTGGGCGCACGGTCACTGTCACCTGGTCGAAGTCGGCGCAACCGCCTTCACCGGCCGAGAGGGTATAGGTGGTAGTTTCCGTGGGCGAGGCCACCGGCCGTAGCGGGGCGTTAGGCGAAATGGTCAGCCCCGTGGCCGGCGTCCACGTGACCGGGTAGGTGCCATCGGCGCGACCTTCCAGAATAACGGAGGAGCCCGCCAGAATCTCCTTGTCCGGGCCGGCATCCACGTCCACCGGTGGGCTAATACGCACCGCCACCTCATTGGAAACGGCCGTAACGGACTGTCCGCACACGTTGGTGGTGCGCAGACGCAGCGTCACAATCTGGCCCTCCCGCAGCGTAGTGCTGGTGAAGACCGGGCCCGTAGCGCCTCCCACGGCATTGTTATTCACCAGCCACTGATAGGTGGGGGCCGGACCAGCGTTGGTCACACTGGCAATACGAAACGTGAGCGGCGCGCCCGGGCAAACCGGCCCGCCCGGCTGCACCGCAATGCTGAGGGTAGGCTGCGGCGTGGGCGTGCGCGTTACCGTAACCGTGGCCACGGCCGGACCCGCGCTGCACAGCCCCGCCGTGGGCGTCACCTCCACCCGTACCTGGTCGCCGGTGACCAGCGTGCTGCTGGTAAACGTGGGCCCGCTGGCCACGGCTGCGTTGTTCACAAACCAGCGGAAAGTAGGTGAAGTGCCTGCGTTGGTCGGCACCGCCGTAAAGACCAGCGCCGTACCAGTGCACTGTGTGGGTGGTGCCGCCAGCGTCACGCCCGGTTTCACCACGGGCTGCACTGTCACCGTTACTTCGTTGGAAACGGCCGTGGCACAGGTGCCCGTGCCCGAGGTTACCCGGCGCCGGAAGGAAGTGGTAGTTGTGAGCGGGCCCGGCGAGTAAGTTGTGCCCACCGCCCCGCTCACGGACCTCCAGGTTACATTATCCGTCGAGGATTCCCATTGGTAAACGAAATTGCCCGTGCCGCCCGTAGCCGGGGCCCTGCTGGTGAGGGGCGCCGGCGTGGCACCCGCACAGATATCCTGGCTGGCCGCAATACTGCCCGCACTCAGCGCGGGCAGGGCCGTCAGAACGATGGAAGGCGAATACACCGGTCCGCAAGGGCCCGAAATTACCTGACGGCGGTAGTAGGTAGTGGCCGTAAGCGGACCGGGCGCGTAGCTGGTGCCGGTAGCGCCGGCAATGGGCGTCCAGTTGGAGTTATTCGGGCTTGATTCCCACTGGTAGGTAAAGGCACCCGTGCCGCCTGTGGCTGCTGCGGTGCTGGTAAGGCGGGCCGGCGTAGCGCCCAGGCACAGCGTCTGGTTGGCCCCGATGGTACCGGCCGTCAGGGCCGGTGTTACGGTAATGGTAACGACATTGGACAGGACCGGAGCACAGGCACTGCCCGACGTTACCCGCCGCCGGTAATAGGTGGTAGCATTCAGGCGGCCCGGCGCATACGTCGGCCTGGTGGCCCCGCTGATGGGCGTCCACGTCACCTTATCCTTGGATGATTCCCACTGATACACAAAACTGCCCGTGCCGCCCGTGGCCGGGGCTTCGCTGGTGAGAGGGGCAGCGGTTCCGCCCGCACAGAGGGCCTGGCTGGTGGCAATGCTGCCGGCCGAAAGAGCGGGTAGCACAGTTAGCTTCACGGTATTGGAAGACACAGTAGTGCAGGTGCCGGAACGCACCTGGCGCCGGTAGTAGGTGGTAGTGGTGAGGCCGCGGGGTGCGTATGTTGCAGAAGTGGCGCCCGGTATGGCTGCCCAGGTTACATTATCTACCGAAGATTCCCACTGGTAAGCAAAGGTGCCGGTGCCGCCCGTGGCCGCCGTGGTGCTGGTAAGGGGAGCCGGTTTGGTGCCCGCGCACACGGTTTGGTTAGCCGCAATGCTGCCTGCAGTCAGAGCCGGCAGAACCTTGATGGCTACCGAGGCGGTAAAGGTGGGGGTACAGTAAGGAGCTGGCCGATTGGGCAGAAGCAGTTGGGCGCGCCGCCGGAAATAAGTGGTGCCATTCGGTAGCGAGGCTGGTGGCAGGTAAGTCTCGCCGGTTGCCCCGCTGATAGCGGTAAAGGTGGTGTTATTCGTTGACCTTTCCCACTGGTAAACGAGCGGCAGCCCGGCGTCACCCGAAGCGCTGACGGTGCTGGTGAGCGTATCCGGCGCGGTTCCCGCGCACAGGGTCTGAGGGCCGGCAATGCTACCCGGCTTGGGCAGGGCCGGCACCTGGATAATGCCCGAGCTTTCGCGGCAAAAGCACGCCGTCGTGATGCGTAGCGTCACGGTGTAGTTACCGGGCGTAGCGTAAGTATGAACGGGATTCTCAACGTTTGAGGTGGCACCGTCGCCAAACGACCAGGCATAAGTCTTCCCGTCAAAGTCAATGGGCGGGGCCATGAAGGTGATTTGTCGACAACCCGTTATCTCTGCGCTAGGCCCCACGCGCAGCAGGGAGCTTTGATTGAAGTTGACCAGGCCCAGGCCACTCAGGCGGCCGCCCAGTTGCAGGCTATCGTCGGCGTAGCCGACCTTGGCTCCCAGCGAGTCGGGGTAGGGAATGAAGCCCAGCGCGGGTTGGTTGTCGCGGGCCACGTAAATCTTGCCATCGGGCGCGGCCTGCATCGAGCCCAGGTCGGCCGGGGTCTTCTGCTTGAGCGGAATGTCCTGCTTGGTTACCGGCACGTTGCCGCTGATATCAAATTGCAGCAGTTTGGCCGGGTTGCGCACTGTGGCGTAGAGGTAGCTGCCAGGCGAAAACCCCACCCCGTAGTATTTCCCTGCGCCGCTTTCCACCACGTACGGCACCTGTGGGTTGGCGCTAACCTGACCCGTGCCGGTATCAAACCCAAACAGTTCGACGGTGCTGCTGCTGTCGCCTACCACTTCACTGTAGCGGGCCAGGGCCAGCCGCTGGCCATCGGGGGTCACCTTCATCTGGCCTTTGTAGCCTACGGGCGACTTGCTCGGCGCGTGCAGGCTGCCGACGGTCGAAATAATGGGAGCAGGCTGCACGCCGGTCACCGTTACGCGGTAGGCCAGAAAGGCGTCGCCCCGGTTGTCATTGCCGGTTTTGGCATCACCCCAGCCGTGCGTGATAACCCAGATGTCGCAGCCGTTTTTATGAAATACGCCCGTTATTTTCTCCGCCGTACCGCGAGCCAGGGGCGTGTTTTTGGTGGCGGCGATGACGGTGCCCGGTCCACCACCTGCGGGAATATCTATTTCTGAATAGCTCAGGCCCACGGTGCTATCCAGGGTGAAGAGCAGGTAGCGCGTTGGTTGGCCCGGCTGAGTTATGCCCGGCTTCCTGATGGGCAGGGGGCCGTCGGTAGTGAAGCGGTTGCCCGCCAGCCCTGTGCCGTTGGTCATCACGGTGCCGTCGCCGTTCCAAACGGTTTCGCCGTTGCTGTAAAAGAGAATCTTGCCGTCCTTATCCGACATCACCCCCGAGCCGGCGGGGGCATCCATCGCCCCATCAGTAAGCACCTTCGGGAGGGAGTCGGCAGAGGCCTGGTTGAAGTCCAGCCCCGCCTTAAAGCCGAAGTACCACGTGTTGGCAAACTTCTCATCGGCCGCGCACTCCGGGGGCGGGGGCGGCGTGCCCTGTGCTAGTGCTGTAGTGGCCGCGCCGCTCAGCAGTAGAAGCAGCAGCGTTAGCAGCCATTTAGTCGGCCGCCGACTCCTGATGCCTGCCCGCTGGCCGGGCCAGGAAGAAACCCTGGTAGGAAAAAGGGTAGGATGCGCTAGCTCGGTGGGCATAGTAGGGCAGCTAAGTAGGCGGACAGGCAAGCAGATACTCCGGAAGAAAAGAGCCACTCATATTGCCCTCTGGGGACGAACCCGCTGACCACGTACTGCTAACAAGGGCACTGCCAGCTGGTTTCACTAAATCTACACACTGTTGGTCATTTTGTGCCAGGCAATGTTCTAATAGTGATGCAGAGGATCGGGTGAGTTCACACCTTCGGCCAGAAAACGTTGGGTTTTCTTACCTGCTTATCTATTAGCGCCCGGTGAAGGATAATATTGTGGTGCTACCGAATCAGAAAATCCAACTGGTCATAGATTTAGTGACTACTGACAAGTCCATTAAAAGAAGGCTGATTTGGGAGCAGACGGAGGAATTGAAAAATAGGTAGGGATTAAGTCTGGATTGCCTAATAACTTAACGTAACGTTTACTTATCGGACACAAGGTGCCTAAGTGTGTCCCGCCTCTATTATGGAGTCATACTGAGATATTACCTTTCGTAGCTAATAGATACTGTACAGGCTTTTTAACTATGAAACGTCATTTTGCAGCAAGACGCGATGATGATGCACTAGATAGGGTCATCCTGACTGCCAAGCTTCACCCTTTGATGAGCAACGCAAAATGGGTGAAGCTGATTACAACGCTTGTTACGAATTGGCATTTAGTACAGGCGTGTCAGGTCAAGCTTATTTGGGAGGACATTGATGTAGAGCGGTGGCTGCTTATAGATGAGGATAAAAGCTACCTATTTGACTACTATCCTAGTGCTATGGAAGCAATGATTACTGGCACTCCCCGGCTAGGGTGGGCCGCTTACAAAGAAATCGAATGGTTAGACTTCCCCAGATTCCCCAGCAACAAGGCCGTCACGCAAGACCTACATACTATTCAGCAGAAGATAGAAGAAGTTGGTCATTTTCAAATGGATACATCGCCAGACAATTTGCGTCTTTACGCTTACCAACGACCGTAGCTCTATCACTTTGAGAGAATGAGCAAACAGGATTTTAGGGGCAGTGGGGAAGTACCAATACTCCCACTATCATCTGGTTTTTGTCACTTTACATAATTTCAGGTAGCTGACAAATTTCAGAACAATCATAATTTATCTACCGCACCTCTATTATTCGGCTTTTTGACTATTTACTTATGTTTTATTCTGCCTTATGGTTCACCACGCCCTGTACAGCCATCCAAGCTGCATAAAAACAAAGCAAGGCACCCAAGGTTAGCACCCAAGATGCACCTCCTTCTTCGCACTCATGTTGCCCAACCACCTGCCCAGGTCTGGCAGGGCTTCACGCGGGAGCTGTTCCTGGCACTGGCTCCGCCATTCCCGCCCTTCCACCTGTTGCGGTTTGATGGCTGCCAGCGCGGCGACCGGGTGGAAATAGAAATAGGTGCCGGACCATTGCGTCACCGCTGGACCTCCCTCATTATCGAGCACGGCATTATGCCCGATGGCACCTATTATTTCGTTGATGAAGGCCAGGAACTGCCGCCGCCGCTGGGCTATTGGCGGCACCGGCATCTGTTGGAACCCGCGCCGGGGGGCGGCACCTATATCGTAGAGGATATCGAATACCGCTCCCTGTTCCGGTGGCTGGAAGCGGCGCTGTACCCCGTTATCTGGGCGCAGTTTGCCTGGCGCCGGCCTATTTACCGGCGGCTACTTGGTGCCGGGGCGCGCTAGCACCATCCGGATATCGGCCCGCTGATACTCAGAAGGGGAGAGGGGTGCTTCCGCGAAGCCGAGCTTGCGGTACAGGGTGAGGGCGGGCGTAAGCTTGCGGTTGGAGAGCAGCTCTACGTGGTGGGCCCCGGCGGCCCAGGCCTGGTCAATAGCCGCCTGCCCCAGCCGGTACCCGATGCCCAAACCCTGGGCTTTAGGCGAAACCGCCATTTTTGCCAGCTCAAAGTTGCCGTCGGGCTCCCGGATGAGGGCGCAGGTGCCCACCGTCTGGTCCTGATAGCGGGCCATGAAAATATAGCCGCCCGGGTCCAGGATGTAGCCTTGCGGGTCGTCGAGCATGCGCTTGTCCGGCTCTTCCAGGCTGAAATAGGTAGTAATCCACTCGTGGTTCAGGTCGCGGAAGGCCGCCTGGTGCTCGGGACGGTAGGCAATGATTTCGACGGCGGCAGACATAGGCATAAATAAGGGCCGCAAGATAAGGCGGAACCGGCTGCAGTAGGAGAGGAGGGCAATTCGGTAGGGGCAGGTGGCTAACCCCGGCCGGGTGCGTACCTTTGTAGTCCCATTTTTAGAACCTGCTGCCATGTCTGCCACGCTCACGCTCAAACCCGGTAAAGATCAATCCCTGCGACGCCTGCATCCGTGGGTGTTTTCGGGCGCCATTGCCCGGATGCAGGGCGAGGTAGTGGAGGGCGAAGTAGTGAGCGTACTGGCCGCCAACGGCGAGCTGCTGGGTGTGGGCCACTACGCCCCCGGCTCCATTGCCGTGCGCATGCTCGATTTCGGTACCGAGGCCCAGCTGCCCGATGCCGCTTTCTGGGAGCAGAAGCTGCGCAACGCCTACCAGCTGCGTCAGCGCCTGGGCCTCACTGGCACCGGCAACACCAACGTGTACCGCCTCATCCACGCCGAGGGCGACGGCCTACCCGGTTTGATTATTGACGTGTACGGCGACACGGCCGTGGTGCAGGCGCACAGCGCCGGCATGTACAAAGCCCGCCCCCTCATTGCCGCCGCTCTGCAAGTCGTGTTAGGCGAAAACCTGCGCGCCATCTACGATAAGAGCGCCGAAACCGTACCCGCCAAAGCTGCCCCCGATGCTCAGAACGGCTATCTACTGGGCGAAAGCACCGGCCAGGAGCATGTGGTAGAAGAAAACGGCCACCGCTTTGCCGTGGATTGGGAAACCGGCCAGAAAACCGGCTTCTTCATTGACCAGCGCGACAACCGCGCCCTGCTGGCCCGCTACGCCCCCGGCCGCCGCGTGCTGAACACGTTCTGCTACACCGGCGGCTTCTCCGTGTATGCCCTGCAGGCCGGCGCCGAGCTGGTGCACTCCGTAGACTCCAGCAAAAAAGCCATTGAGCTGACCAACCGCAACGCCGAGCTGAGTGGCCTGCAGGAAAAGCACGAAGCCTACGCCCAGGACGTGTTCAGCTTCCTGAAAGACCGCCACAACCAGTACGACCTTATCGTGCTGGACCCCCCCGCCTTTGCCAAGCACCTCTCCGCCCGCCACAATGCCCTGATGGGCTACAAACGCCTGAATGTGGCCGGTATTAAGCAGATTGCACCCGGCGGCCTGCTGTTTACGTTCAGCTGTTCACAGGTAGTTAGCATGGAGCTGTTTGAGGGCGCCATTATGGCCGCCGCCATTGAGGCCGGCCGTCCCGCCCGCATCCTGCACCGCCTCACCCAGCCCGCCGACCACCCCGTCAGCCTCTTCCACCCGGAAGGGGAGTACCTGAAAGGGCTGGTGCTGGCAGTGGATTAATCTGGGATTTCAGCTTTAAACAATTCATTTGTATGGTTAACACCTTGCCAGATCCCTGGAACTTCTCCAACGTGGAGCGCCAGCTCTTTGCGGGAGATACTTCCCAACGGCTGGAATATGGCGCTCTGCAGGAGATGAACCAAGGTGGACCCTTACACGGACCCTGCTTCTGGATTACCCCCAATGGCCGCCGGGTTCAGCTTCCGGGAAGTTACGGCGGCCCACCTATATGGGACGCGGTAGGGCGGCGGGTGGCGTTGCCCCTGTGGCAGCAGGCGCTTTTTTCGAGCCCCAATCAGCGCCTGGCCGTGCTGGATACACAGCTGCAACAGTTGGTCGTATTTCGACGGGGATTCAGTGTGCTGCATTTGCAGGCATTTGAGGGCCTGGTGGTTACCGGAGTAGATAGCCCGATTCAGCGTCCGGCATCGGTGTCTTTTAACCTTGGAACCGAAGACATTAAGCAGGTTTTAGAGTTATAGCTGCGTCCCACCATCATTCCTGTCCCGTGCCGCGCAAGAAAACCTCCGCCCCCCGCAAACCAGCTGTTGCCATCATTGGTGCTGGTATTGGGGGCATTGCTACGGCGGTGAGGCTGGCGGCCCGGGGGCATAAGGTAACGGTGTTTGAAGCCCAGAGCACGTTTGGTGGGAAAATGCACCAGCTGGAGTTGCCCGGCGGCTACCGCTTCGATGGTGGCCCCTCCCTGTTTACGCTGCCCCAGCTGGTGGATGAGCTGTTCCAGCTGGCCGGGCGCGACCCCAAGGATTATTTCCGCTACGAGCGGCTGGACCCCATCACGCAGTATTTCTTTGCTGATAAAACCCGCCTGACGGCCTGGGCCGATGAAGCCCGATTTGCGGCCGAGGTAGAACATAAGCTGGGCGTGCCCGCCGCCGAGGTGCTGGAATTCCTGCGCCGCAGCGCCCGCGCCTACGAAGGCACCGCCGACACGTTTTTGCGCAAGTCGCTGCATAAGCTCAGCACCTACACCAGCCCGGAGGTAGTGAAAGCCCTGGCCGTGCTGCCCACCCTGGGCCTGGCCAGCACCATGCACCAGCGCCACGCGACCACTTTCCCGGATGCCCGCCTGGTGCAGCTCTTCGACCGGTTTGCTACCTACAACGGCTCCGACCCCTACCAGGCCCCCGCCACCCTCAGCCTGATTCCGCATCTGGAGCACGGCATTGGCGCATTTTACCCTGAAGGTGGCATTTACAGCATTGCCGAAAGCCTGGTCAGGCTGGCCCAGGAGTTGGGCGTCGAGTTCCGCTACAACGAGCCCGTGGAGGAAATTCTCACGGCCGGCGGCCACGTAACCGGCCTGCGCACGGCCCAGGATGTATACGACTTTGGCCTAGTGGTCAGCAATATGGATGTGGTGCCCACCTACCGCCGCCTGCTGCCTAAGCTGCCCGCCCCCGAACGTACTCTGGCACAGCCCCGCTCTTCTTCCGCGCTTATTTTCTACTGGGGCATCGGGGCTGAGTTTCCGGAAATGGGCGTGCACAACATCTTTTTCTCTGCTGACTACCGCCAGGAGTTTGAGGCCATCTTCCGGGAGCAGACCGTGGCCGACGACGTGACGGTGTACGTGAACATCACCTCCAAAAAAACACCCACCGATGCCCCCACCGGCCACGAAAACTGGTTTGTGATGGTGAACGTGCCCCACGACCAGGGCCAGGACTGGAATACGCTTATTACTCAGACCCGCGCCGCGGTGTTGCGCCGCCTGCAGCTGGCCCTGGGCCGGGATGTAGCCCCGCTTATCCGGGCCGAGCACGTGTGGGACCCGCCGGGTATTGCGCGCCAAACCTCATCGTTTGGCGGGGCGTTATATGGCAGCTCCTCCAATAATATGTTGGCCGCTTTTCTGCGTCACCCGAATTTTTCTCGTAAACTCGATGGCTTGTATTTTTGTGGGGGTAGCGTACACCCGGGCGGGGGCATTCCCTTGTGCCTGCTTTCGGCCGCTATTGTAGCCGACCTGGTTCCTGCCTGATCTATTGTTTCTCATGCCGATTACCGACTCTATGTTACATCCGCCCGCGGCTCCGCCCGTTCTGCCGGCGCCCAGCCGCCAGCGCCTGCGCGTGGCCCAGGGTATTGTGCTGTTATTTCACGTTACCGGATTTCTGGGGCTGGCTTTCTCCTTTGACCCCAGCTTTTACCTCCGCTTTGTTCCCCTGAACCTGCTGCTCACGGCCGCTTTGCTGCTGTCCTTTCAACCCAGCCGCAACCGGGAGTTCTACTGGTTTTGTCTGGTGGTGATGGTGGTAGGCTTTGGCGTTGAGGTGCTGGGCGTGCGCAGCCAGGTTATCTTCGGCAACTATGCGTACGGCCCGGTATTAGGTTTTCAGCTCTGGGGCGTGCCGCTGATTATTGGCCTGAACTGGCTGATGCTCACCTATATGTCCGGGGTTTTGGCGCGCTACCTGCCCCTGCCTAATATTCTGCGGGCCGTAGTGGGCGCCCTGCTCATGGTGGGCATGGATGTGTGCATTGAGCCCGTAGCCGTGCGCTATGATTTCTGGCACTGGATGGCCGATGTTATTCCCTTGCAGAACTTTAAAGCCTGGTTTGCCCTATCTTTCATTCTGCAGGTGTTTTTTAACCGCAGCCATTTCGTGAAAAGCAATCAGTTGGTACCTTTCGTATTCCTGGTGCAGCTGCTGTTTTTCTTTGGGCTGGGTATGCTGCGTTAAGCAGTAATACATTAAGCTTTTATTAAGTGGGGCATCTTGCGCCCACCACCTCTATTGCCGGTTTCCTCCACGCCATGAATTCTACTCCCACTACTACGCTGCACCACACCTTGCTGGAGGAAGTGCGCGTGCTTTTTCTGCGCGAAGGCATCGGTCCCTTGTCCCTGGAGCAGATCATTCAGAAGCTGAACGTGTCGCCGGCTACTTTTCACGGCATGTTCGAGGATAAGAACGACTTGGTAACGCAGGTGGTGGTGCACGACATGGAGCGCCAGCAGCGGGAGCACGCCGCCCTGTTCGCCAGAACCGATAACCCGGTGGAGCGTATCCTGCTGCTGTTGCAGGACGGCATCCAGGAATTACAGCAAACGCCCAGCAGCAACTACGCCGACATCCAGCGGGAGCACCCCGCCGCCTGGAACCTGATGATGGACCACCTGGTGACGTATTCCTACCCCCAGATCCACGGCTTGCTGAACGACGGCATCCTGCGCAAGCAGTTCCGCGGCGACATCAACATTGAGCTGGTTACCAAAATCATTCTGGAGCAGGTTAACCTGATTCTGAACACCGATATTTTCCCGCCCAGCCGCTACAACCTGGCAGAAGTGTTCCGCAGCATCTACCTCTACTATATCCGGGGCATCTGCACCGATGAAGGCATGCAGCTAGCGGCCTCCCACTTTGCCAGGCTGTAAGCTGCTCCGGCCAACCGCGCTATAACCCAACTGCCCCGGAAAGTACCGCTTATAGCAGGTGCTTTCCGGGGCAGTTGGGTGTAAGAAAGGGACGTTTAGCTAATGGAAACGCGCACTTTCTTGGTGTACTCGCGCAGGGCATCTTTAAACTCGCTGCCGTTGTCGCGCATGTGGTTCAGAATGAAGATGGCGGCAAATACGTGGGTCAGCTTCTCGCCTTCGTCTTCGCCGGGCACTTCAAAAGCAGGCTGTTGTTCTTCCAGCAGCGCTTCTTCAGCGGCCACCAGGGCATCCAGCGTCTGGGATTCAACCAGTTGTTTAATGGCAGGAATTTTCATGCGGCCGGGCCTTAGTTCAATTGACCAATCAGCTCGGCTACCGCTTCTTCCTTGCTGGCCGAAACAGTATCCACCAGCTCGCCATTGCGGAAAATAGCGAAGAAGGGCAGCGTAGTAACGTTCGCCAGTTTGCGGGCCTCGGGGCTGGTTTCGGCGTTTACGTCCAGAAACGTCATGCCGGCGTTGGCTTCGGCCAGGCGCTTGTACTTGGGGGAGAACAGGCGACAGTTGCCGCACCAGTCGGCGTAGTATTTCACTACTACTTTCTCATTGGAATCAAGAAGCTGACGGAATTCGGTATCAGTTGCTTTCGTAACAGACATAACGGAAAAACAAGGTTGGTCTTACAAAGGTACGCATCCTAGATAAGAACTATTCTTATCTGGTTGCCTGCTTAAAGCCGGAACCGGGCAAAAGGTTTCAGCGGGGGTGCATTTAGCGCCGGGCAAACCCGGAAGCCCGGCCTGCCGTTTGGAAGAGAAAAGTATGGGCACGTTTCCTTTTCCCTGGCGTATGCGTGGTGCTGGCAGCGGGCTGCTGCTGGCGCTACTGTGGTTATTGGGAGCGTGCACTTCGCCCACGCCGGCGCAACCCGTAGCGGCGCCGCCGGCAGCTCCCCCTGTTCGTATGCAAAACATCATCTTCTTCGGTAACAGCCTCACGGCCGGCTACATGCTGCGCGCCAGCGAATCGTTTCCGGCCCTGCTGCAGCAGCGCATCGACTCCCTGCAACTGCCCTACAAAGCCTTTAACTACGGCGTGAGCGGGGAAACCAGCGCCGGGGGCAAGCACCGGGTAGCGAGCGTGCTCACCCGCCAGCCGGTAGATGTATTTGTGCTGGAGCTGGGCGCCAACGACGGCCTGCGCGGCATTCCGGTGCGCGAAACCACCCAAAACCTGCAGGAAATCATCGACCAGGTGCGGCTGAAGTACCCCGAGGCCCGCATAGTGCTGGTGGGCCTGGAGTTTCCCTTTGATCTGGGCCCGCTGGGCGGCCACCGGTTTGTGCACTACGCCCAGGAGTTCAAAGCCCTGTTCCGCACGCTGGCGGAAAAAAACAGCGTGGACTTTGTGCCCTTCCTGCTCCAGGGTGTGCTGGGCCACCGCGAGCTGAACCTGCCCGATGGCGTGCACCCCAACGCCGAGGGCCAGAAGATTCTGGCCCACAACGTATGGACCGTGCTGGAAGGCGTGATTATGGCCAAAGAGTAACCCGGCCCAAAGGCCGGCCTTAGCCTTCTATCTGGTAGCCAATGGGCTTAAAGGCGTAGTTGTTTGACATTTCCGCAGAGCAGGCCGTGAGGCCCACCAGCAAATCCATGCGGGCTTCCAGCACCACATAGTCGCCGGCTTTGCTTTTGGGCGGCAGCACGGCTACGCGCCCGGTATCTCCATCCACGGTCACGTGCATGAAGATGTTGAAGCTGATGGGAATGGCATCGGGGCGGATGCCGTATTCTTCCAGCGCCGCGCACAGGTTGCCAAAGCAGCCCCGGTGCGGCTGGGTATGCCCGTAGATAATGCGGAAGGTATCAGCACTGCAGGGCGTGAGCAGGAAGTCGTGCCGGCCTACCGTGTCTTCCACCAGATCAAACATCACGTTGCTCCGGTTGGAGTAGAACGGATGGCCTTTGGTAAGCAGAATGGTTTCGGCGTAGTCAATGGTGCGGCCCGAGGACAGGTACTCCTCCTTGTCGGCCAGGTTATAGCACACAAAGTCCGAGACCTGCTCGCCTTCGATATCAACGACTTTCAGGCGCTGGCCTTTTTTGAGCAGAAAGGAAACGCCGCTACGCGGCGGAATGATGGTTAGCTGGGAGGACATGTTGGCTTAAAAAAGGGCACTTCCAGGCCTGATCATAGGCCCTTCCGCTGTATTGATAGACTTCTGAGGACTGGCCGTAGTCTTCGAGCATGGGGTTGATGGAGCCCGAATAGGCTACGTCGCGCGTGCGAATGGTCTGGCGCAGGGAGTCGTATTTACCCGCCTCCCGGATGCGCTCAAACTGGTCGTGGGCATTAAACACCAGTGTGGGGTACTTGAACTGCCGGGCCGGCCGGCTGCTGCCGGGGTGCAGCCCAATCACAAAAAAGGCTTCTTCTTTTAGGCTGAAGCTGAAATCGGGGGAGCTGGGGTCGGCTACCACGCGCTGGTCGTAGCCGTAGCGCTGGGCGTCCAGGTTAGACACGGCCTGCAAGCGCTGCCAGAAGAACTCCTCGAACTGCGCTTCGGTGGGGTTTTCGGGGCCTTTAAAAATGATGGCGGCGCTGTGGTAGAGCTTATCGGCGGTGCGGTAAGTCTCCACGAATTCATAGATGAACTCCAGAATGGCGGCATCGTCTTTGGGGCAGGCCATGTGGTCAACTACGAGGCATTTTATCTGATTCCAGGCAAGCGCCGTTTTGGCGGCAACGCAAGGGAATTCTCGATTTTGTATAAAGTCAAGATATTCCTTTGTAACTATATATGATTCTTCTTCAGTCATATTCAAAAATTTGCTTCGCAACAGGGTGCGGAATAAGCCTATTCCTTTGCTCCGATACGGGCAAACTTTGGACGAGGTTGAGGCGACTGTGGAGCTGGCCCGGCACCGGGGATTCCGGGGCAAGCCCAACCGCACTTCGTTCTTTCTGCAGGCCTGCTCTCAACGCCACTGCGCTCAGCTACTTAAGCACCCAGGGTGCATAAGTCGGGCAGGGAATGGCTACATACGTGGCGCGCCGCCATCCGGCCTCGAAAACCCAAAAAAAAGCCGCCCCACCAGGAGGTAGGGCGGCCAGGCAAGCCTGAAAAAAAGGGTAGAACGGCTACACCGTATACATCTTCTCGTAGTATTCCCGCGCCATGCGGCCCGAGTCGAACTCGGGCTCTACTTCGCGCATGGCGTTTTTGGTGAGTTCCAGGAACCGCTCGGGCTGGTCGTAGTAAAGCGGTAGAATTTCCTGCTCCAGCACATCCAGCACGCCGGTGGCCTCCACATCGTCCTTCACGTTTTCCGGCTCGTTGATGTTGGCCAGGGGAATAAGGAAGCCGTTTTCGCCCTCGCGCACGAACTCTGGAATCCAGCCATCGGCAATGCTCAGGCTGAGGCTGCCGTTCATGGCGGCCGTCATGCCGCTGGTGCCGGAGGCCTCGCGGGGGAAGCGCGGGGTGTTCAGCCAGATATCGGAGCCCTTTTTGAGAGCCGCCGAGAGGCCCAGCTCGTAGCCCGTGAGTACGGCGCAGTTCTTAAAGCCTTTGGTTTTCTGCATGATGCCGTTGAAGGTGGCAATGGCGCCGTAGTCCTTGGGGTAGGGCTTGCCCGCCCAAATCATCTGGATGGGGCGCTTGGTGTCCTGCAGCAGGCGCTGAAACCGCTCGAAGTGGCGCAGAATCAGGTCGGCGCGCTTGTAGCCGGCAAAGCGGCGGGCCCACACAATGGTCAGCACGTCGGGGTCGAAGAGGTTGCCGGTCTGGTCGGCCACGATGTCGAACAGGGCCTTTTTCATTTCCCGCTTCCGGGCGCACAGGGCTTTGTCGTGGTGGCTGGTCAGGGCGTGGTGCAGGGCTGGGTCGCGCCAGTAGGTGCCGTTCTGGGCGTTGGTGATGGAGATAATGGGGCAGATGCCTTTATAGCCGCCCCACATCTGGTTGGCCACTTTGCCGTGCACTTTGGAAACGCCATTGGCTTTGCGTGCCATGCGCAGCGCGGCCAGCGTGTAGCTGAGCTGGTTGTTTTCCACGCCCGCAATGCGGCGCACCTCGTCGGCCGGCACATTCCCGAAAAAGGTCATGTCCTCCAGCAGCTTCATAGGGTGCTCCTCGTTGCCGGCCAGCTCCGGGGTGTGGGTAGTGAATACTAGGCGCTTCTGCACTTCCTCCAACTGCCGGCCGTGCTTTTCATACAGGTAAAACGCCAGCGGCAGGCCGTGGCCTTCATTCAGGTGATATACATCTACCTGATGGCCCAGCAGATCCAGCAGGGTGCCGCCGCCGGTGCCCAGCAGAATGCTCTGGGCCACGCGGGCGGCCGTATCGGCATCGTAGAGGTGGTGGGAGATGGTGCGCGAGATGTAGTCGTTTTCCGGAATATCAGTGGTCAGGAAGAACATGGGGGCCGTGCCGAAAACCTCGGGGGCCAGGTACAGGGCCTTTACTTTCACCTGCGCACCATGAATAGTGATGGGGAAGATGAGCCCGGTGTCTTCGAGGAAGGAGTAGGACTTGTGGCGGTAGTCCACGCGCATGGTCTGGTCTTCGTTGCGCGTCTGGTCATAGTAGCCATAGGTCCAGAGGATACCGATGCCTACCAGATTTTGCTTGAGCTCATAGGCCGAGCGCATGTGGGAGCCGGCCAGAAAGCCCAGGCCCCCGGAGTAGGTTTTCAGGGCCTGATCCAGGGCAAACTCCATGGAAAAGTAAGCAGCCGACGTGTAAAATTCTGGCGCGGCAGCGTAAGAGCGAAAGGTAAATGCCATAAAGAGAAGCGGGTAGAGAGAAGCGCGGTAAGCCGTCCTGAAGGTGAGAAATAAGCGGCAGAAAACCGCAAAGCGGCGGGTTTTTGCCTTGGCCGGTGGGGTGGCTGCCTGCCTACGTAGGCGGCCCGGCCCGGGATACAACTGCTTTGCTGTACTAAGGCGTCATAGCAGCCTGCCGATAAAATATAGTAACAAAACGGTAACGTTGCATTCCTCTCATTTAATGGGTTAGCCGGTAGTTTTGCCAGCTCTACCTCTTTTTTTCACCACCCCAACCCCTTTCCTACATGCACATTACCCGTATTCTCACCATGGCCCTGCTGGGCCTGGCGGTATCCTGCAACTCCGTGCAGGACCCCACCCCACAGGCCCCGGCCGCCCGCACCGCTACCCAGGCCGTTAGCGCCACCGGCTTCCCCGAGGGTTTCGAAACCGGCACCAAAACCGCTTACACCACCGGCTCGGTTACCCTGAGCTCCGGTTCCTGGACCCTGGACGATGCTCTGATCGGCAACACCACCGCCGACCACAAAACCGGCGCTCAGTCGGCGCGGGTGCGCAACGTGGGCAAGCTCACCATGAACTTTAACACCACCGCCGGGGCCGGCGTGGTAACCGTGCAGCACGCCGTGTACGGGACTGATGCCAGCTCTACCTGGGAGCTGTGGGCCTCCACCAACAGCGGCAGCACCTACACCAAAGTGGGCAGCACCATCACCACTAGCAGCACCTCGCTGCAAACGGCTTCGTTCAGCGTCAACCTGAGCGGCACCGTACGGTTGCAGATCCGCAAAATCTCGGGCGGCACCAACCGCATCAACATTGATAACATTACCATTGAGCAGTATGGTGGCAGCACCCCGCCGCCTACCGGCACGGGCAAGAAATTCCTGTTCGATGGCTCGCACGGTGAGCTGGCCGGCAACGCCGACTGGGTACTGGATGTAGATGGTGGCGTGGCCGTTTCCACGCCTACTCCCGCCCAGTCTGGTATCACCTCCACCACCCCCGAAACCTACTGGACCGGTGCCATTTCGGCCTGGGGCGTAGCCCTGGCCAAGCAGGGCCACACCGTAGCGCAGCTGCCCGCTGGCGGCCGCATTACCTATGGTGATGCTACCAACACCCAGGACCTGAGCAACTACGCCGTGTTTGTGGTAGATGAGCCCAACGTGGTGTTTACCGCCGCTGAGAAAACGGCCATTCTGCGCTACGTGCAGAACGGCGGTGGTCTGTTCATGATTTCCGACCACATCATTTCCGACCGTAACAACGACGGCTGGGATTCCCCCCAGATCTGGAACGACCTGATGACCAACAACTCGGTGCAGGCCAACCCCTTCGGCTTCTCCGTAAACTCCGATAACATTGTGGAGAACAGCACCAATGCGCTGGTTAGCTCCACCAACCCCATCATGAACGGCTCGCAGGGCCTCGTCTCGCAGCTCTCCTTCCACAACGGCGCTACCATGACGCTGAGCCCCACCGCCAACAGCACCGTACAGGGCCTGATCTGGCGCCTGGGCTCCACGCAGAGCACCAGCAACGTTATGGCCGCTTCCAGCACCTTCGGCACGGGCCGCGTGGTGATTATCGGCGACTCCTCGCCGGCCGATGACGGCACCGGCTCCCCCGGCAACACCGTGTACGATGGCTGGAACGAAAACGTAAGCCACGCCCGCCTGCACCTGAATGCCTCACTGTGGCTGGCCAAGCTGCAGTAAGCGAATTGGATTTAGCATAGGCAAACGCCCGTGGTTCCTCAGGAGCCACGGGCGTTTTATTTAGGCCGTTTTCGGGCTTTGGAGCGAAATTTCGCTGTTTTTGAGCGTCCGGGAAATGCGGGGCTGATTTTGGATAGCGCCGCCGGAGAGGATAACTTGCACCTCGCCCGTTGAATAACGCTCCTCCCTTATGCGACTTTCCCGCTTCCTGCCCCTGGCCCTGTGCCTGGGTTTCACCGCCCTACACGCTGCGCCTGCTCCGGCCATTACTCCTGCTAGTGTACCGGTAGCAGAAACAGCTGCCGTCCCGGCTAAAAAAGCGGCCGCCATTACCCGCATTGACCCTACGTTCTGGTGGGTGGGCATGAAAAACCCCAAGCTGCAATTGCTGGTGCATGGTCCCGGCATTGCCGGCAGCAAAGTGGAGTTGGCTAACTATCCCGGCGTCACACTGGAGGGCTTCCAGAAGCTGGAGAGCCCGAACTATCTGGTAATCAACCTCACCATCAGCCCAGAGACCAAACCCGGCAAGCTGAAGCTGGAGTTCAAAGGCGCCAAAAAGACGAAGTACGAGTACGAGCTGCGCGCCCGCACCACCCCCGGCGACAAGTCCAAAGTGCAGGGTGTCAACAGCTCCGACTTCATTTACATGCTGATGCCCGACCGGTTTGCCAACGGCAACCCGAAGAACGACATCGTGAAAGGTATGAAGGTGGAGCGCATTGCCCGCGACTCCATGTACGCCCGCCACGGCGGCGACCTGAAGGGCATCGAAGACCACTTCGACTACCTCAAGGAGTTGGGCGTAACCGCCATCTGGCCCACCCCGGTGGTAGAAAACGACATGCCCAAAGCCAGCTACCACGGCTATGCCCTGACGGATTACTACGCTGTGGACCCGCGCTACGGCTCCAATGAGGACTACGTGCAGTTTGTGCAGCGCGCCCACCAGCAGGGCCTGAAAGTGATTCACGACGTGGTACTCAACCACATGGGCAGCCACAACTACCTGTTCCTGGATCAGCCCGCCAAAGACTGGTTTCACCAGTGGCCCACCTTCACGCGCGGCAACTACCGCGACGGCACCGTGAACGACCCCTACGGCTCGGCGGAAGACCGTAAGCTGTTCAACACCACGTGGTTTGATACCACCATGCCCGACCCGGCCCAGGAAAACCCACTGGTGGCCAACTACCTCATTCAGAACTTTATCTGGTGGGTGGAATACACCGGCCTCGATGGTTTTCGCATCGATACCTACCCTTACTCCAACCCCCAATTCCTGATGAGCTGGGGCAAGGCCGTGCTGGACGAGTACCCGCAGCTGGGCATGTTTGGCGAAACCTGGGTGCAGAATGCCGAGGGCGTAGCGCAGCAGGCATTCTGGTCGCGCAACGGGTTTGCGCCGGTAAACGGCTTCAAAAGCAACCTGCCCGGCGTAACGGACTTCATGATGAAATACGCCATTGAAGATGCCCTGACGAAGGAGGCTGGCTGGGCCGAAGGCATTGCCAAAATCTACTATACCTCGCAGGGCGACTGGATGTACGAGGATGCCATGCGCAACGTCATCTTCCTGGATAACCACGACATGAGCCGCGTTTTCTCCGTGTTGGGCGAAGACGTGAAGAAGCAGAAAATGGCCCTCACGTGGCTGCTCACGGAGCGCGGCATTCCGCAGCTGTACTACGGCACCGAGATTCTGATGAAGAACTTCTCCAACCCCGACGGGCTGGTGCGGTCCGACTTCCCCGGCGGCTGGGCCGGCGACAAGCATAACGCCTTTACGGCCGCTGGCCGCACACCCCAGGAGCAGGACATGTTCCAGCACGTGAGCAAGCTGGCTAACTACCGCAAAACCCACCCCGCCCTGCACTCCGGCAAGCGCATGCACTTTGTGCCGGACGGCAGCGTGTACACCTACTTCCGCTACAACGACCAGGGCCAGTCGGTGATGGTGGTGATGAACGCCGGCAAGGAAGACAAGACGGTAGACACCGCCCGCTTTGCCGAGCGCCTGCAGGGCTACACCAGCGCCCAGGACATTATCAGCGGCGCGGCAGTATTGGATCTGAAGTCCCTGAAAGTACCGGCCATGACCACACTGGTGCTGGAATTGAAGAAGTAACCTGATTTCTCTGGAGCGAAGCCCGTTTGGGTTTCGTTCCTTTCTTTTTTCTACCTACATGGCAACAATTAAAGCCTGTCTCTTCGACCTCGACGGAGTCATCGTGGACACAGCGAAATTCCATTACCAGGCCTGGAAGACGTTAGCAACCGGGCTGAACATCGATTTTACCGAACACGACAACGAGCGGCTGAAAGGCGTGAGCCGGATGCGCTCCTTGGAAATCATCCTCGAAATAGGCGGCGTAACCCTGCCCGAAGCGGAGCAGGTAACGCTGGCCACCCGCAAGAATGAAGTGTACCTGGAAGACGTGCACCGCATGACCGAAGCCGACGTGCTGCCCGGCGTGCGCCGCTTCCTAAAAGAGTGCCGTGCCGCCGGCCTCAAAACTGCCCTGGGCTCGGCCTCCAAAAATGCCCGCCTCATTCTGGAGCGCGTGCAGCTGCTGCCCCTCTTCGATGCTATTGTGGACGGTACCGACGTAGCCAACGCCAAGCCCGACCCCGAAGTGTTCCTGAAAGGCGCCAAGGCCCTGGGCGTAGCGCCCGAGGAGTGCGTGGTGTTTGAAGACGCCGTAGCCGGCCTGGAAGCTGCCCGCAACGGCGGCATGCACTGCATCGGCGTCGGCGACGCTTCGATTCTGAGCGACGCTGATTTTGTGATTCCCGGCTTCGAAGAAATGACCGTTGCACGGTTGCAGGAGCTGCGCTAGCCGCCGGCTCCCCCTGATATTCAGCGTACCCTTTGTCTTCCCTTACAGATGAAAGATTACCTTAAAATAGATGAGTGGCGGATTATTGAAGAAGGCTTCGATCCGCACCTGAACAAGATTTCCGAAAGCATTTTCTCGCTGGGCAACGGCCGCATGGGCCAGCGCGCCAACTTTGAAGAGCAGTACTCCGGCGAAACCCTGCCCGGCAACTACGTGGCCGGCGTGTACTACCCCGATAAAACCCGCGTGGGCTGGTGGAAAAACGGCTACCCCGACTACTTCGCCAAAGTGCTGAACGCCGCCAACTGGATTGGCATTGGCGTGGAGATTGACGGCGAAGAGCTGGACCTGGCCAAAGCCACGGTGGAAGACTTCCGCCGCGTGCTGAACATGCAGGAAGGCTACCTGGAGCGTACCTGCACGGTGCTGCTGAGTAACGGCAAGCGGGTGAAAATCAAGTCCAAGCGTTTCTGCAGCATTGTAGACGACGAGGTAGGCGTGGTGCAGTACTCCATTACGCCGGTAGGCTTTTCCGGCAAAGCCACGCTCACTCCCTTCATCGACTTCGATGTTAAAAACCAGGACGCCAACTACGACGAGAAGTTCTGGGAAGAAGTAAGCCGCTCGGTGCAGGAGCAGGGCGCTTTTGTAACGGCCCGCACCCGCAAAACTGAGTTTGACGTGTGCACCGGCATGGTGTTCACGCTCACGCAGGGTGGCGTGGAGGTAAAGCCCTTCACGCACCCCATTGAGAGCGAGAAGTACGTGGCGCACATCTTCACGGTGAATGTGCTGGACGGCGAGGAAACCGTGCTCACCAAGTTTGCCGCCAATATCTCCTCCGAAAACCACGAGCGGGGCGTGCTGCAGGATGTGTGCCGCCGCGCCGTGCAGCAGGCCCGCATTAAAGGGTTTGCCGCCATGCTGAAGGAGCAGGCCGCTGCCTGGGCCGCCAAGTGGGCCGAGAGTGACATCATCATTGAAGGCGACCCGGCCGCGCAGCAGGCTATCCGCTTCAATATCTTCCAGCTCAACCAGACCTATACCGGCGAAGACCCGCGCCTAAACATCGGCCCCAAAGGCTTTACCGGCGAGAAATACGGCGGCAGCACCTACTGGGACACCGAGGCCTACTGCCTGCCCTTCTACCTGGCCACGGCCGACCCGCAGGTGGCCCGCAACCTCTTGCTCTACCGCTACAAGCAGCTGGGCAAAGCCATTGAAAACGGCCAGAAGCTGGGCTTCACGGGCGGTGCCGCCCTGTACCCCATGGTGACGATGAACGGCGAGGAGTGCCACAACGAGTGGGAAATCACCTTCGAGGAAATTCACCGCAACGGCGCCATTGCCTTCGCCATTTACGACTACGTGCGCTACACCGGCGACGAAAGCTACCTGGCCGACTACGGCGTGGATGTGCTGGTGGCCATTTCCCGTTTCTGGGCGCAGCGCGTGAACTTCTCCGAGGAGAAAGGCCAGTATGTGATGCTGGGCGTAACCGGCCCCAACGAGTACGAAAACAACGTCAATAACAACTGGTACACCAGCACCATTGCCCTCTGGACGCTGGAGTACACGCTGCACGTACTGGAGAAAATCAGCAAAGAGCACCCCGGCCGCTACGCTGCTTTGGCCATGGAGCTGAAGCTGGACGAGCAGCACGACTTTGCCGCCTGGCGCGACATCATGGGCAACATGTTCCTGCCCCGGGATGAGAAGCGCGGCATCATGCTGCAGCAGGAAGGCTACATGGACAAGGAGCAGATTCTGGTGCAGGACCTGCCCGCCGCCGACCGCCCCCTGAACCAGAAATGGTCCTGGGACCGGATCCTGCGCTCCTGCTTTATCAAGCAGGCCGATGTGCTGCAGGGTATGTTCCTGCTGGAAGACCGGTTTGAGGAAGCCACCATTCGCCGCAACTTTGAGTTCTACGAGCCGCGCACCGTGCATGAGTCGTCGCTCTCGCCGTGCGTGCACGCGGTGCTGGCCGCCCGTTTGGGCATGCAGGAGAAGGCCTACGAAATGTACCTGCGCACTGCCCGCCTCGACCTGGACGACTACAACAACGACACCGAGGACGGCTGCCACACCACCAGCATGGCCGGCACCTGGATGGCCGTAGTACAGGGTTTTGGCGGCATGCGCGTACGCAACGGCGAGCTGCACTTCCGGCCCATGCTGCCTACGCAGTGGTCGGGCTTCAGCTTCCGCATCCGCTTCCGCGGGGCCGTGCTGCAAGTGCACGTAGGCCGCGACGGCGTCAATATTGAATCAGACAAGCCCCTGACGGTACACGTGAACGGGGAAGCCGTAGCCGTCGGAAAATAAGGCACTAAAAACCAGAACGTCATGCTGCTTTAGCATGACGTTCTGGTTTTTGGGACCAGCCCCGCCGCCCTGAACAGGCATTAAGGCGGGAAAAGTTATTTTTGGTAAAGCCAAATAGCTGACAGCCAACAAATACCCATAATTCCAGTATGTTGGAGAAAATGACTGCCATGACGGACCTCACCGACCAAGTAGCTATTGTAACAGGTGCCAGTCGCGGCATCGGGCGGGCCATTACCTTGCTGCTGGCCATGCAGGGCGTGCGCGTGGTTGCCCTGGCCCGTGGTGCCGAGGAGCTGGCGGATGTGGCCCAGTCCGGCCAGATTTTGCCCCTGGCCGCCGACGTAACCGACGAGGCAGATGCGCAGCAGGCCGTGGAAATTGCTCTGCAGCACTTCGGCCGTCTGGATATTCTGGTGTGCAATGCCGGGGTGGGCAGCTTTGGCCTGCTGGAGCACTTTGATGCCGAGGAGTGGGACCGGATCTACAACGTGAATGTGAAGGGCACCTTCCTGCTGTGCAAAGCGGCCGTGCCGCACTTTAAGGTGCAGAACCGGGGCCATATTGTGGGGGTAACGTCAGATGTGGCGCGCCGCACTTTTGAGCACGGCTCGGTATACGGCTCCAGCAAGTATGCCCAGGATGCCCTGCTGGGCTCTTTGCGCAAGGAAGTACGGCCGTTCGGCATCAAGGTCAGCACCATTTTCCCTGGTCTGGTGGATACCCATTTCAACAATGCCCAGCCCGGCAGCCCGGAGGTGGAAAACACGCACCTGCGCCCTTCGGATGTTGCCCAGGCTGTGCGCTACGTGCTGGAAGCCCCGGCCCACGTGGTGGTGGATGAGCTCATGATTCACCCCCTTACCCAGCAATGGTAAATCAGTTGTGCGTTGATAGTTGCCAGTTGTCCGGGTTTTATTAAACCTACTGACAACTGGCAACTATCAACGCACAACTGGTTATCTTACGCCTGACTATGAAAAAGCTATTATTGCCTGCTGCCGGTGCTTTATTCGCGCTGGCATCTTTTCAACTACTCTCTCCGGCCCTTGCGCCGCGTGCCGTGACTTCTTACCAAGCTGACCCCAATACCACCGACGAGGTGCCCCAGGAAAACAAGCTGGTTATCTATCAGATGATGACCCGCCTGTTCGGCAACAAAGTGGCTACCAACAAGCCCTACGGCACCATTACTGAGAATGGCGTGGGCAAGTTCAACGACATCAACAGCGTAGCTTTGCAGGCTATTAAGAAGCTGGGCGCCACGCACGTATGGTACACCGGCGTGATTGAGCACGCCACCATGACGGACTACACCAAGGCCGGCATTGCCCTGGACGATGCCGACGTGGTGAAAGGCCGGGCCGGCTCGCCCTACGCCATTAAGGACTACTACGACGTGGACCCTGACCTGGCCGTGAACGTGAAAGCGCGCATGCTGGAGTTTGAGGGCCTGGTAAAGCGCACCCACGCCAACGACCTGAAAGTCATTATCGACTTCATTCCCAACCACGTAGCCCGCACCTATAAGTCGGATGCCAAGCCCGCGGGTGTGGTAGACCTGGGGGAGAAGGACGACAAGACCAAGGCTTTTGCCGTCAATAACAACTTCTATTACCTGCCCGGTCAGCCCCTGGTAGTGCCGGCCGGCAACAACCCGCTGGGGGCGCAGAAAGGCCCGAAGGAAGATGGTAAGTTTGCCGAGAACCCCGCCAAAGTAACCGGCAACGACGTGTTTTCGGCCACGCCCAAGGTAGACGACTGGTTTGAAACCATTAAGCTGAACTACGGCGTAGACTACCAGCACGGCCGTGCCAAGCATTTTGCGCCCATTCCGGATACCTGGCTGAAAATGCGCGATATTCTGGTGTACTGGGCCAAAAAGGACGTGGACGGCTTCCGCTGCGACATGGCCGAGATGGTGCCCGTAGAGTTCTGGGCCTGGGTTATTCCGGAGCTCAAAAAGGTGAAGCCTGAGCTGGTGTTCATCGGCGAAGCCTACGACGCCAAGACCTACAAGATGTACATCGAGCAGGGCCACTTCGATTACCTGTATGACAAAGTGGGCCTCTACGACGGCCTGCGCCGCCTGATGCGCGGCGAGGGCAACACCGAGGATATTACCCGGGTGTGGCGCGAAGAAAGCCGCGGCTTCTCCTCCCACATGCTGCGCTTCCTGGAAAACCACGACGAGCAGCGCATTGCCTCCAAAGACTTTGCCGGCGACCCCAAAGCCGCTATTCCGGCCATGGTGGTATCGGCCACACTGGCCTCGGGCCCGGTGATGATGTACTTCGGGCAGGAAGTGGGCGAGCCCGCTAACGGTGCCGAGGGCTTCTCCGGGGCCGATGGCCGCACCACCATCTTCGATTACTGGGGCGTGCCCAACCATCAGAAATGGATGAACGGCGGCAAGTTCGACGGGGGCAAGCTGGACAGCACGCAAAAGCAGCTGCGCGACTTCTACAGCCGCCTGCTCAACCTTTCCCGCAGCAGCGACGCCATTCGTCGCGGCCGGTTCTACGAGCTGCAGGATGCCAACAACCTGGGCAAAGACTACGACCAGAAGCACGTATACACCTTCCTGCGCTATACTGATAAGCAGAAGCTGCTCATCGTGGCCAACTTCAGCAAAGACAAAACCATGCGGCCCACGCTGCGCATTACCCCGCAGGCCCTCACGGCCATGGGCCTCAACCCCAACCGCGTGTACAGCTACCAGGACCTGCTGAACGGCACGCCCGCTACCGATAACCTGACCATGACGCTCACACCCCAGAGCGCCTATGTCTTCGAGATACAGGAGCGCCACTAAGGTGCCAGTATTCTGAAAGTCAATCTATTAATCCTTCTGATTCCTCTCCCTTTTTAATCCCACCCATAGCGAATGGCAACTTCCGTAGCAACGGCGAGCAGTACCCGCGAAAAACCCCGGCTGAGCTTCTGGCAAATCTGGAATATGAGCTTCGGCTTCCTTGGCATTCAGTTTGGCTTTGCCCTGCAGAACGCCAACGTGAGCCGCATTTTTGAAACGCTGGGTGGTACCGAAATAGCCTTGTACTGGCTGGCCGCGCCACTGACGGGGCTGCTGGT
The DNA here is from genome assembly GCF_001280305.1 of Hymenobacter sp. DG25A. Lineage (NCBI taxonomy): Bacteria > Pseudomonadati > Bacteroidota > Cytophagia > Cytophagales > Hymenobacteraceae > Hymenobacter > Hymenobacter erythromyxa. The sequence continues at coordinate 3,398,409 of NZ_CP012623.1, forward strand.
GCAGCCCATTATCGGGTACGTTTCCGACCGTACCTGGAGCCCGCGCTGGGGCCGCCGGCGGCCGTTCTTTTTAATTGGCGCTATCCTGGCATCGTTTGCGCTGCTGGTGATGCCCAACGTAACCGCCCTGTGGATGGCCGTGGGCATGCTCTGGATTATGGATTCAAGCATCAACATCAGCATGGAGCCCTTCCGTGCTTTGGTCGGTGACCTGTTGCCTTCCTCGCAGCGCATCACGGGTTTTGCGGCGCAAACGTTTTTCATTGGCGTAGGCGCCGTAGTGGCTTCCTCTCTGCCCTGGATGTTTACCAACCTGTTTCACGTCCCGAATACCGCTCCGGCCGGCATGATTCCGCTGTCGGTGAAGTATTCCTTCTATATCGGGGGTATTGTGTTCTTCCTGGCCGTACTCTGGACGGTGCTGCGCACGCGCGAGTACCCGCCGGCCAATATGGAAGAGTTTGAGGAGGAGAAGCGCCGGACCGCCGGGGTTTTCAACGGCTTCAAGGAATCGTTTGCGGGCATTCTGCATATGCCCAAAACCATGCGCCAGCTGGCCCTGGTGCAGTTCTTTTCCTGGCTGGCGTTGTTCTCCATGTGGATTTACACCACCCCCGCCGTTACCAGCCACATCTACCACACCTCCGACGCTACTTCCAAGATTTATAATGAAGGCGCTGACTGGGTAGGCATCTGCTTTGCCGTGTACAACGGTGTTTCCGCCATTGCGGCTCTGGTGCTGCCTTCCATTGCCAAGCTAACCAGCCGCCGGTTCACGCACATGCTTTGTCTGGTGGCCGGTGGCCTGGGTCTGATTTCGATTTACTTTATTCAGGATCCGAAGATGCTGCTGTTCTCCATGGTGGGGGTAGGCATTGCCTGGGCTTCTATTCTGTCGGTGCCTTATGCCATGCTGGCGGGGGCGCTGCCCGCCAACAAAATGGGGTATTACATGGGGGTATTCAATTTCTTCATTGTTATTCCGCAGGTTGTAGCCGGCCTCATTCTGGGCTTCTTTACCAAGAATGTATTCGCGGGCGAGTCTATCTACACCCTGGTGCTGGGCGGTGGCTCCATGATTATCTCGGGCCTGCTCACGCTGATTGTGCATGATGAGGACGACATCCGCCTGCCGGCTAACCCGGTAGCGCTTGCCCCGGAAAGCCCCGCCTACGACGCGCCCCTGCAAACGGACCCGCGCGTGTAGAGCACAAGCCTTGTAAAAAAGCCCCAGCTGCCAGCAGCCGGGGCTTTTTTTATGTCAATTTTTCTCGCGCCATCCGCATTAATACGGAGTTATATATAATTAAAAATCAGCGTTTTCCCCGCGGCAGCAACTGCTTTTTCCGCCGTATGCTATTCAACTAGCGTTCTGTCAGGTTCCCTGGTGAGAGCAGGCGGCTAAGATGATTTTCCGGGTGTTGTATGCTGGTTGCTACGGTCTTTTTCAGCGTATTCTTTGGCCTGTATGCCGTGGTGCTCCTGCTGCTGTTAGGGCCCCGGCCCCGGCTGGCCCGCCATAAGGCTACCCCCCGCGTGAGCATTCTGATTGCCGCCCGCAACGAAGCCGCCACCATTGAGCGCTGCCTGCGGGCCCTGGCCCGACTGAACTACCCCAGGGAGCAGCTCGAAATTCTGATCGGGGATGATGCTTCTACCGATGACACCAGAGAAATTGTGCGGCGCTTTATTGCTGATAAGCCCTGGTTTCGGCTGCTGCCCATCCGGCACCGGTTGGGCACTGCCCGGGGCAAAAGCAACGTGCTGGCCCACCTCTGCCGCGCCGCCACCACCGAGTATTTCCTGATTACCGATGCGGATATGGCCCTGGCGCCTGACTGGGTGCACACCATGCTGGCCGCTGCCCCGCACGGTGTGGGCGTGGTCACGGGCATCACCACGGCCGGCGGCAACCTCTTCGGGCGCCTGCAGGGGCTAGACTGGCTGTTTGGCTTAAACCTCATCCGCCTGCTCACCGACCTGGGCCTGCCCGTAACGGCCGTTGGCAACAACATGCTGGTCACGCGCGCCGCCTATGAGTCTATTGGGGGCTACGAAACGCTGGCTTTCAGCATTACCGAAGACCTGCAGCTTTTCGGGCAGATTGTAGCACAGGGCTGGGGATACCGGAACATCATTACGCCCTCCGCCTTGGGGGTATCGGTGCCGCAGCCCACTTTGCGGCATCTGTTGCACCAGCGCAAGCGCTGGATGAAAGGTGCCGTGCGGCTGCCCTGGCAACTGGTAGTGCTGTTCAGCTCTTACGGCGTTTTTTACACCGCCCTGGGCTGGCCGGGCCTTTTTCCGCTGGGCACGGCGGGTATGCTGTACGCCGGCAAAGTACTGTTCCAGACGCTGTTCCTGGCTATTACGCTGCGCCAGGCCGGGCACCGGGAAAGTTTGGGCGTGTTGCTGCTGTATGATGGCTACCTGCTGCTGATGTCTCTGGCCGTGCTGGCCTATACCGCGTGGCCGGGAGGCATCTGGTGGAAGGAGCGCCGGTACCGGTGGGCGGAGGTATAGGCCACCCTGCCGCAATGGCTAGGAAATCGTGGCCATGGGCGCCCCCAGCCACTGGTAGGCATCCTTTTCCTCAATAAAGCTCCGAAACATCTTATCCTCCGCTATCAGCCGGCTGTTGATAAGCTCCTGATGATAGGGCGTAACCAGGTACGCAATGCGGAAAGAGGTACCCGGTAAGGCCTGCTGCATTTGCGGCCAGAATTCCTGTAAAACCCACTTAAAGTCCTCGGTTTCCGCCAGGCCCCGGGTGCGCAGATCCACCAGCCAGTGGCCGACCTGATGCTCCCGGGCAAAATTCAGGCCCTGCATATAGCCGGTTTTATGCTCCTGCGAAGAAACCAGCCGCGTCCAGCGCATAAACAGAATGCGTAGATCCGGCCGGTAAGTCAGGCGCACATACGGGAGTTCGGCAGTAGGAAGAGGCACAGTAAAGAAAGGAAAGTCGAAAGGTACTGCAGCAATGGGCCGCAGGCTACTCAACAAGCAGCCCGGGCTCCAATGTTTTACGTGTTTTACGCAAAAAAGCCCCCGCAGATAGCGGGGGCTTTTTGAATAGTTTATACGGGCAGCTAGGTATCCTATTTACGGGTACCCATGCTCTTGTCCCGGGCGGCTTTAAACTCAGAGCCGGCTTTCCATTGCGGGAAAGTAGTTTCGCCGGCCAGCTTCAGGCCAATGGTGAAAAGCAGGCGGGCATCCTGCTCCATCCCGCGCAGGTCCCAGGCAGGGTTGTACTCGTCGCTGGGCTGGTGGTAGTGCTGGGCCGTGAAGGCGGCGCGCTGCTCTTCCACAAACGCCTTGCCCTTGGCACGGCTATCAAAGGCGCCGCTGGCATACAGAGCGGGCACCCCTACTTTGGCAAAGCTGAAGTGGTCGGAGCGATAGAAATGGCCTTCTTCGGGGCTCTTATCGGGCTGCAGGTAGCGCTGCTGCTCCCGGGCCGCCGCGCGGGCGTAGTCGTCCAGCTCCGACTGCCCGTAGCCGATGACTGTCACGTCGCGCATGGGGCCGTAGGGCCGGAGCATGTCCATGTTCAGGTCAGCCACGGTTTTGTTGAGCGGGAATAGGGGGTGTTCCGCGTAGTACGCCGAGCCCAGCAGGCCCTGCTCTTCGCCGGTTACGGCCAGAAAAACAATGCTGCGGTCGGGACTTTTGGGGAGCTGGGTGTAGGCTTTGGCAATGGTGAGCAGGGCGGCCACGCCGCTGGCATTATCCAGCGCCCCGTTGTAGATGGAGTCGCCCTGCACGACGGGCCCAATGCCGAGGTGGTCCCAGTGGGCCGTGTAAATAATGTACTCCTGCGGCCGGGTAGCGCCGGGCAGCACCGCCAGCACGTTTTTGGAGGACGTGCGCCGGATTTTGTTTTTGATGTTGATGCTTACGTTCAGCCCCAGCGGCCGGGCTTTGAAGCCCCGCTGATTGGCGGCCGCATACACATCATCGTAGCGCATACCGGCGGCCGTAAACAGGCGGCGGGCGGCATCCAGTGTTATCCAACCTTCCAGCTTGCACTTGCTGGCGCCCCGGTCAGGGGTTTGCGGGCGCAGCTTGGCCCCCGAGTAGCTGGTCTGCACCACCGACCATGGGTAGGCCGCCGGTTTGGTTTCGTGAATAATAAGCAGGCCGGTGGCGCCGTGGCGGGCGGCCTCCTCGTACTTGTACATCCAGCGGCCATAGTAGGTCATGGCCTTGCCCTTGAACAGGGTAGTATCGGTGCCGGCATTGCCGGGGTCGTTTACCAGCACCACCACGGTTTTGCCTTTCACGTCCAGCCCCGCATAGTCGTCCCAGTTATACTCGGGGGCCACCACGCCGTAGCCGGCAAATACCAGCGGCGAGTTGCTGACCGTGACCTGCGGCTTTTCCTGCTCGGTAAAAGCCATGAAATCGGTTTTGTACTGCAGGTTAAACGGCTTGCCTTTGCCGCCCGCGATGCGCATGATGCTGTCGGGCATGCCGGTAATTTCTACCAGCGGCACTTCCTGAAAATACGTGCCATTGGGCCCGGGCTTCAGCCCCAGCTTTTTAAACTCATTGGCCAGGTACTCCGTGGTTTTGGTTTCGCCGGCGGTGAAGGGCTTGCGGCCCTGGAAATCATCCGAAGAAAGCACTTTAATGTACTCCCCGATGCCCGCGGCGGTAATTCCATCCCGCGGTGCCGGTACCACGGCGGTATCTGTTGGAGAAGCAGCCGAGTCAGGCGCCGTATACCGGGATAGAGTGTCAGTAGAAGCAGCGGAGGAGGTAGAAGAAGTGGTGTTCCGGCTTTCACACCCGCCCAGCACACCACAGGCTATAACGGAGCTCAATACAAACAACGAGGAAGGGCGCATGGGCAGAACAGTGAGAGGTAAGAGAGGCTGGACAATTAGGAAGGAAGCTGGACTAAAAGTGTCGAATTACCAGGCACTTCGCAACTACTGTACACAGATGCAGCTTCTGGTTATGGGGAAATGTCTATAGACTTGTACCTTCACTTTACCTTGGTACTTTATCCTTCATCTTTTTAAAATTTCTTATGCTTCAAAAGCATTTGTGGCTGCTTGGAATGAGCACGCTGCTGGTGGTTACACCGGCAGCAGCCCAGCAGAAAAAATCGGCGCCAACAGCCAAAACCACCACTTCCGGTGGTGCGCGCCTAGTAGAAAAAGTGGCCAGCAAGCCCGGGGAAGTGGTAATCCCCTACGAGAAGTACAAGCTGCCCAACGGCCTAACGGTGGTGGTACACGAAGACCACTCCGACCCGGTAGTGCACGTGGATGTGACCTACCACGTGGGCTCGGCCCGCGAAACCATCGGCAAGTCGGGCTTCGCCCACTTCTTTGAGCACATGATGTTCCAGGGCTCCGACCACGTGCCCAGCGGCAAGCACATCAAGCTGGTATCGGCGGCCGGCGGCGAGATGAACGGCTCCACCAACCGCGACCGGACTAACTACTACGAAACCCTGCCCAGCAACCAGCTGGAAACCGCCCTATGGCTGGAAGCCGACCGTATGGGCTTCCTGTTGGATGCCGTTACGCAGGAAAAATTTGAGATTCAGCGCTCTACCGTAAAGAACGAGCGGGGCCAGAACTACGATAACCGCCCCTACGGGCTGGCCTCCGAATACGTAGCCAAAACCCTGTATCCCTACGGCCATCCCTACAGCTGGCTGACCATCGGCTACCTGGAAGACCTAGACCGCGCCGACGTAAACGACCTGAAAAACTTCTTCCTGCGCTGGTACGGCCCCAACAACGCTACCCTCACCGTGGGCGGCGATGTGAAGCCCGCCGAGGTGATGAAGCTGGCCGAGAAATACTTCGGTGCCATTAAGCCCGGCCCCGCCGTGCAGAATGTGAAGCTGGCCGCGCCCAAGCTCACCCAGGACCGCTACGTGAGCTACGAGGACAACGTGCGTTTCCCCATGCTGCAAATGGTGTTCCCCACCGTGCCCCGCTACCACCCCGATGAGGTGGCCCTGGACGCGCTGGCCGAAATCATTGGCGGCGGCAAAAACTCGCTGCTCTACAAAAACCTGGTGAAAACGCAGAAAGCCGTGCAGGCTTCGGCAAACCACCCTTCCGCTGAGCTGGGCGGAGAGTTTACCATTGTGGCCCTGAGCTTCCCCGGCAAAGGCCTCGACAGCCTGGAGCTGATTGCCCGCAACTCTCTGCTGGAGTTTGAGAAGCGCGGCGTAACCGATGAGGATTTGCAGCGCTTTAAAGCCGGCCGCGAATCGCAGACAATCAATAGTTTGGCCAGCGTAAGCGGTAAAGTATCGGCCCTGGCCGCTGCCCAAACGTTTACCGGTTCGCCCAACCGCATTACCAAAGACCTGCAGGAACTCCGGGCAGTGACGAAAGCCGATGTGCTGCGCGTGTACAACCAGTACATCAAAGGCAAAAAGGCTGTAATTCTGAGCGTGGTGCCCAAAGGTGCTACGGCCCTAGTAGCCAAAGCCAACAACTTCACGGTGTCTAAGGATGGCTTTAAAGCCCCGGCCGATGAGTATAAAGGCCTGACATATGTGAAGGCGAAGGATTCCTTCGACCGCAGCCAGCAGCCCAAGTCGGGTGCTAACCCCGTGGTGAAAGTGCCCGCCTACTGGCAGGAAACGATGCCTAACGGCCTCAAGCTGATTGGCACGCGGAACACCGAAATTCCGGCCGTTACCATGCAGCTCACCATTCCCGGTGGCCACCGCCTGGAGCAGCAGGACCCCTCCAAAGCCGGTATTGCCTCGCTCACGGCTTCTATGCTGAACGAAGGCTCGCAGAAGTATACCAGCGAAGAAATGAGCGCTGCCCTGGACAAGCTGGGCAGCTCCATTACGGTAGTGCCCGGCAACGACAACACCACCATCTACGTGCAGTCCCTGACCAAAAACCTGGACAAAACGCTGGCCCTGCTGGAAGAGCGTCTGCTGCACCCCCGCTTCGACGCAACTGACTTTGCCCGCCTGAAAAAGCAGACGCTGGAAGGCATTGCCAACCAGAACACGCAGGCCACGGCCATTGCCAACAAAACCTTTGCCCGCCTGGTGTATCCGGCTTCGGATATCATGCGCGTGCCCGCCAGCGGCACCGTAGCCAGCGTGCAGGCCCTTACTCTGGACGATGTAAAGCAGTTCTACGCCCGCAACTACGCGCCCAACATCTCCAATCTGGTGATTGTGGGGGATGTAGACCAGAAGCAGGTAATACCCAAGCTGGGCTTCCTGCAGAGCTGGACCAAGAAGGACGTAACGCTGCCCGCTGCCACCACGACTACCGCTACGCCCGAAAAGACGCGCATCTACTTCGTGAACAAAGACGGCGCGCCGCAGTCGGAAATCCGGGTGGGCTACCTCAGCCTGCCGTATGATGCCACCGGCGAGTACTACCGCGCCGGCCTCGCCAACCACCTGCTGGGTGGCGACTTCAACAGCCGCATCAACCTGAACCTGCGCGAGAAAAAGGGCTACACCTACGGGGCGTACTCCTACTTCAACGGCTCACACTACGCAGGTCCGTTCACGGCTCAGGCCGGCGTTCGGGGTGATGCTACCGCGGCTTCCGTGAAGGAGTTTGTGGATGAAATGAATAACTACCGCACCGCCGGCATCAGCGACGAAGAGCTGCAGTTCCTGCAAACCTCCGTGGGCCAGAGCGACGCGCTGAAGTATGAAACCGGCCGTCAGAAAGCCGCTTTCCTGGGCCGTATGGTAGAGTACAACCTCAACAAGGACTATGTACAGCAGCAAAGCGAGATTCTGCGCACGCTGAAGAAGGAAGACGTACAGGCTCTGGCCCAGAAGTACTTCACCCCCGATAACATGTACATTGTGGTAGTAGGTGACCGGGCCAAGAGCTTCCCCGCTATCAATGAGCTGGGCTACGAAGTAGTAGAGCTGGATCTGGAAGGCAACCCGGTAGCCGCCGCTGCCGCCCCGGCCGCCGCTCCTACTGCCATAGATATGGCCAAGCAGCTCTCCGACAGCGACGTGAAAAAAGCCAAGGAGAAGACCAAAGGCGAGGACGGCAAGAAAAAGCGCAAGCAAAAAGCCGACGACAACAGCACGAAAGTGAAAGAAAAAGAGGACGCCAAGTAAGCGGTAGACTCCACCAAAAAAGCCCGGCTCCTACCAAGGAACCGGGCTTTTTTTATGCCTTTAGTATAGTAAAGCCGTCATGATATTAAAGCTTTCATGCTGAACGGAGTCTAAGCATCTCTACCTCTTCGCCTGTCATCCTGAGGCGGTAGCCGAAGGACCTTCTCCCGCTTGAACAAGTCGTTGTTACGATGGTCGTTCAGCCGTGAGAAGGTCCTTCGGCTACCGCCTCAGGATGACAGATAGGATGGCAACGTCAGCACGCGAGATGCTTCAACTGCGCTCAGCAGGACGGGCTTATTGCAATGTCAGCGTGCGAGCCTGGCTTTGCTCCACAGGGCACGTGTTAGTAACCAGCAAGAAGCATCTCTGCCACTTCGCGGCCGGTGGCCATGGCAGCGTTCAGCGACGGGTACGCGGCCTGGTCACCGGCCTGGTAGAGCGTATCGGTAAGCCGCAGGGTATGAGGGGCCGTTAGTTCCGGGGTATAGGTGGGCAGCGCGTGCGGTATGCTATAGGTGCGCAGATGCTGCCATTGCCGGGCAGCCGGGCCAAACCACGCCGTTAGTTCCTCTTGTAGCCGTTGTGTGAGGGCTTCCTCCCTCAGGCCATGCTCCCCGTGGGTGCTTACCGATACCAGCGTCTGGCCGGCGGGCGCATAAGCGGGGCTGACATCAGACGGGAAGCACACATTGTGGGCCAGGGAGGGCTCAGTGGCGTTTAGGCGGAGCAGCCGGTCGGCGCGGCCAGGGGAGGCGCCGGCCGCGGCAAAGTAGGTGCAGGTGGTATGCCGAAAATTGGTGGCCGGTGCATTAGTGGCGGAGTGCGGCAGCAGCCGGGCGGCGGTTTCGCCATCGGTGGCCATTACCACGGCGGCGGCTTCCAGGGTCTGGTCGGTCCAGAGGCGTACGGTGGTGCCATCTATGGCGGTCACGGGCGTGCTCAGGCGCACCGTGCCGGCGGGCAGGCGCGCGGCCAGCTGTTCCGGAATCTGTTGCATGCCCAGCGCCGGTACCACGGCTTCGCCTTCCACAAACTGCTTGAACACAAACTGGAAGAAGTTGGCGGCCGTGCTCAGGTCGCGGTCCAGAAATACGCCTCCGAAGAAGGGGCGGAAGAACGTGTTAATCATGGTTTCGCTCCAGCCATACTCCCGCAAAAACTGCTGGGTGGTCTGCTCTTTCAACTCAGGCCGGGCCAGCAACTCCTCGCTGGAGCACTGCTGCACATGGCGCGCCAGACTCAGAATCCGGACCTTATCGGGCAGGGAGCCAATGGGCGAGGCAAGAGCGGAAAAGGCGCCTGTAGGGTGCTGTAAAGGGTTGCGAAGGGTGGTTTCGCGGCCATCGGGCAGGCGAATAACCGCACCGGAGGCGAAGGACTGAAGCTGCAGTGCTCCGTAATCCAACATGCGCTGCACCTCCGGGTAGCGCGTGAGCAGCACCTGAAAGCCGCGGTCCAGCCGGAAGCCTTCGGGCGTAATATCGGTGCGCACGCGGCCACCCACGGCATCGGAGGCTTCCAGCACCAGCACGGGGCGCCCGGCGCGGTGCAGATAATTGGCGCAGGTGAGGCCGGCCATGCCGGCCCCAATGATGATGATAGGTTTCTCAGCGGAAGCAGTCATACCTGCCCAAACTGAAAACACCCCCTGAAGGTTGGCCCGCTATAGCTCGCCGTCAGCTGAAAGCCGCTGTTGGGGAGGTGCGTAGTGCTACCCTGCGCCATGGAAAATAGCGTGCTGAGGCCGCTATGAGCGCTACTGCGAATGGCCGAACCGACCTACAATAGCTTCAGCAGCAGCTTGCGGCCTTCCTCCAGCAGTAAAATGGATGAGGCCACGGTCACCGCCAGGGCCCAATCCGGGGCCGAAAGGGCCTTGGTATGGAAGATAAGCTGGGCCGGGGACCACTGCACTACCAGCGCCTGCAGCCCAAGCACCACGCCCAGGGCCAGCCACAGCCGCCCATTGCTGAAAAACTGCCCGTTGAAAGTAGAGCCGTGCTCTGTGCGGGCATTGAACACGTTAAAAAACTGGAACAGCACGAACGTAGTGAAGGCCAGCGTGAGGGCATAAGTCTGGCCATGCGGCTGGGCATAATGAAACAAAGCCAGCGTGCCGGCCGCCATCATAAGCCCATAGAGCAGCAGCAGCCCAAATCGGCGCAGCGAGAGTATCGGCGCATCGGCGCGGCGCGGGGGCTCCTGCATGATGCCCGGCCGCGCGGCCTCCAGGCCCAGCGTCATGGCGGGTGGGCCATCCATAATGATGTTGATCCACAGAATCTGGATGGTCGTGAACGGGGTGGGCAGGTCCAGCAGCTGCGCCCCCAGCACGGTAAGAATGGCCCCCACGTTGGTAGAAAGCTGAAAGCGCACAAACTTGACGATGTTGTCGTAGATGGTGCGGCCTTCCTTTACGGCCGCCACAATGGTGGCGAAATTATCGTCGGTGAGCACCATAGTGGCAGCTTCGCGGGTCACCTCGGTGCCGGTGATGCCCATAGCCACGCCGATATCGGCGTTTTTCAGCGCCGGCGCGTCGTTCACGCCGTCGCCGGTCATGGCTACCACATGGCCGCGGGCCTTCAGGGCCTGTACTATCTTCACCTTATGCTCCGGCGCAACGCGGGCAAAAACGGCGGTCTGCTCGATGCGCCCCGCCAGCTCGTCCACGCCGAGGCGGTCAAGGTCGGCCCCCGTGAGCACGGCGCCGGCCAGGCCCAGCTGCTGAGCAATGGCCCCGGCGGTAGCGCTGTGGTCACCGGTAATCATCTTCACCTGAATGCCCGCCTGCCGGCACTGCTGAATGGCTGCGCGGGCCTCTGGACGAGGTGGGTCGATGAGGCCAACCAGGCCGGTCAGGCTCAACGCCTCGGCCCAGGGCATCAGCGGACCGGCAGGGTCAAACTCGGCGGCCGGAATCGTGCGCCGGGCCACTGCCAGCACGCGTAGCGCCTGCCCCGCAAATGCGGCGTTGGCGGCCTCGAAGGCGGCGCGACCCGGCGCATCAAGGGCCACCTCGCACGTGGGCCCCAGAAAGCTGCCGGACCGGGCCAGCAGCACGTCGGGCGCTCCTTTCACCAGCATCTGCACCTGCCCATCATCGTAGTGAAAAGTGGCCATAAACTTGTGCGCCGAGTCGAATGGGATTTCGGCGATGCGCGGGTGGTGCGTGCTGGCCTCCTCCTGCGCTACGCCGCCTTTGGCCGCCAGCGCCAGCAGCGCGCCCTCGGTGGGGTCGCCCAGAAGCTGGCCGTCGCGGATGCGGGAGTCGGCGCACAGGGCGGCGGGCAGGAGCAGGGGTTGAAAATCAGGCAGTGCGGCGTTGTTTTCAGCATGGATAGTGCCCTGGCCGGAGTAGCCCTCGCCGCTCACGGCAAAGTACCGGCCCTGGTAGAACAGCCGGCAGGCCGTCATCTGATTGAGGGTGAGCGTGCCGGTTTTGTCGGAGCAGATAACCGTAGTAGAGCCCAGGGTTTCAACCGCCGCCAGCTTTTTAACCACGGCGCGGCTCTTGGCAATGCGGTGCATGCCAATGGCCAGAATCACGGTTACCACTGCCGGCAGCCCTTCCGGAATGGCAGCCACGGCCAGGGCAATGGAGGTCATCATCGTTTGCAGTACCGGAGCCCCACGCAGCAGGCCCAGCCCCATAATCAGGACCACTACCACGCCCGCAATGAGGGCCAGCCGCTTGCCCAAGGCGTCGAGCTGCTCCTGCAGGGGCGTGGGCCGCTCCGGAGCCGCGGCCAGCAGGCCACTGATGCGGCCCATCTCAGTAGCCATGCCCGTAGCCGTTACGGCCAGCTCCAGGCGGCCCCGCGTGACTACTGTGTTCATAAACAACATGTTCACGCGCTCGGCCAGGGCCGGCGTGCCGGGCGGCAGCGCCTCGGCCTGCTTGCCCACGGCCTGCGACTCGCCGGTGAGAGCCGCCTCGGCCACTTCGGCGTTGTGCGCTACCAGCACGCGGCCATCGGCCGGCACCCGGTCGCCGGCTTCCAGCAGCACTATATCGCCCGGCACCAGCTGCTCGGCTCCAATTTCCTGGGCCTGACCGGCGCGCCGCACCCGGGCCCGCTGGGCCAGCATCCGGGCAATAGCCGCCAGCGTGGCCTCGGCGCGGTGTTCCTGGTAGAAGCCCAGCGCGGCGTTAAGCACTACCACCACTAAAATCACCACCACGTCTTTCATATCGCCAATGGCGGCGGCCAGCGCGGTGGTGGCCAGCAGTACCAGCACCAACACGTTCTTGAACTGATCTAGAAACTTCAGCCATGCCGGGCGCGGCGGTTTGGCAGCCAGCTGGTTGGGGCCATACTGGCGCAGCCGACGCTCGGCCTCGGTCGGGCTCAGGCCCTGCTCAGCCGTGGTGGCCAGCTGCTCCAGGCACTCCCGGGGGCTGAGGCTGTACCAGGCAGGGGCTTTCGTATCCTTATTCATGGCTGGCTACCACGTTTAGAAAGTAGAATACAGATGCCGAACACAGGCCCCGCTAAGCCAGCAGGAGTCAGCAGGGCCAACGGCTCCGGCCTTTCCGGAAGCCTACAAAGGATGGGATTCTGAAAATTTGATTGGGCACGGCAGCCAGACATACCCTGCGTTTCGGGGAGGATATATAATCAATATACGATATTTCGTCAACGAATTCCAGGGCTGTTTTCGGAATCAGGATCCGGGTTGGTTGCAGTCCTACCTGTTCAGCCTGAAAACAGCCCCCGCCGGTTGGGCAGCACCTTCTGCTGACGGGTTAACCCGCCGCCCGTGGGTCAGCAAGAGATATAAACACCTCTTGCTGTCGGGCCATTAAAGCCTGTCCTTATACCGTGTAGCCGCGTACGGCCATCATAAACCGGCGCAGCTTGTTGGGGTCCAGCTGTCCGTTGGTGCGCACTCCGCTGCATACATCTACCCCAAAGGGCTTTACCATGTGCAGGGCTTCCTGCACGTTCTCGGGCGTGAGGCCGCCAGCCAGGAAAAGGGGCAGATTTAGCCTATCCCGGATGCGGCGGCTCAACTCCCAGTTATGCACCCGGCCGGTGCCACCCAGCTCTTTTATGGCCAGGTTGGGGTTGCCGGAATCCAGCAGAATGGCATCTACGTGCGGGGCCACGCGCCGCGCCTCCTCAATAGCCGACTCATCTACCACGTGAATGACCTGCACCAGCTGAATGCCCGGCAGCGCGGTGCGCAAATCCTGGTAGGAGCCGGTACTGAGCGTGTCTACCAGCTGCAGGGTGGTGGTAGCGGTGCGGCACTGATGCGCAATAATGGCGCTGGTAGTTGTTTCGCTGGTGAGCAGGAAGGAGCCCACGGCCGGGGGCGTGAGCAGAGCCAGCTTGCGAACCTGCTCATCGGTAATCACCCCGGGCCCGCTAGGCATTTTGGCCACTAGGCCCAAGGCATCGGCGCCGGCCGCTACGGCAATAGCCAGTTCCTGGGGCGTGCTGATGCAACAGATTTTGATGCGGGGGTAGTAAGCAGGAAAGGCCATTGGGGAAGCTCTGGGCAAGTACGTGAAAATCAGTTAAAACAGCTTGCGCCGTTTCATAATCTTGCGCGTTTTCATGGTGTAGAACTCCGCTACGCCGGGGCGCTGCAGCTGCACCTGCCAGGCGCCCATTACCTGGCCCAGGCGGTAGCCGGTAGCCTGGTCCTGGGGGTACTGCTTTTGAATGAGGGCATAGTCGGCCGCCGAAATATCCTTACCCACTTCGCCGTGGCAGCGCAGACACTCCTGACTGCTGAGCACAATGGGGCGCTGGTAGAAAAACACCTCGGCCGAGGGGCGGCGTACCACGCGCTGGGTATCGGGCTGAAGCTCCGTGGCGGGCAGGGCGGCGCGGTTGGCGGGGTTGCGCGGGCGCAGGCTCACGCGGCGCACGGTGGCCTGCAGGGTGCGGGCCAGGGTATCAAGGGAAGCATAGCGCTCCGGGCGGCAGTAGGGCAGGGCCCGGGCTACGCCGCCTTTTTGCAATTCATCCTTCAGCAGCAGCTGCAGCTCCCGGTTGCCCTGGTTGCTGAGGGAGTCGCCGGCCCAGCGGGTGGCGCGCAGCAGGTCTTTGGGCATAATGCGCTTCACCTGCCAGTTTTCGGCCTCAATGGCAATGCGCTTGGTGTCCTTGAGGTGCTCTATCTGATCGGGGCGGCAGCCGGCCGCCAGCAGAACCAGCAGCAAAACGGCAGAAAAACGGAGGGGCATGGCGAAGATGAAAAAACGGGTGGAAGCCAACGAGAAAGTGGGCTACCGGAAAACAAAGAGACGACAGCCGGGGCATTTTCCCAAGACAATACCTGGGCAACAGCCAGAAGCGTACAAGCTAACTGATTGATTCTGCGTTTCTCTAACCGGGAACCGGCCGGCAGGTTCCTCGGGTTTGTTTCCGTACCTTTGTACTCCCAATACAATACTCTGAAGGCAAGATGCTAGATAAACTGGAGGCCATTCAACAGCGCTTCAACGACGTAAACGAACAGCTCATGCAGCCCGATGTCATGAGCGACATGAAGCGTTTCAAGACCCTCAACAAGGAATTCAAAGACCTGAACAAAATCGTGACGGAGTACAAGGCGTATCAGAGCGTCCTCTCCAACATCGAAAGCGCGAAGGAGGTTATTTCAACCGAGAAAGACGAAGAATTCCGCCAGATGGCGAAGGACGAGCTGGAAGCCCTGCTGCCCGAGCAGGAGCGCCTCGAAACCGTCATCAAAGACCTGCTGCTCCCCAAAGACCCCAACGATTCCAAGGATGTTATCATGGAAATCCGGGCCGGGGCCGGTGGCGACGAAGCCGCTATTTTTGCCGGCGACCTGCAGCGCATGTACATGCGCTACGCCGAAAAGAACGGGCTGAAAATGGACCTGATTGACGCCACCGAAGGCACTTCCGGCGGCTACAAGGAAATTATTCTGGCCGTGAAGGGCGAGGACGTGTACGGCAAGCTCAAGTTTGAGAGCGGTGTGCACCGCGTACAGCGCGTGCCTGCCACCGAAACTCAGGGCCGCATCCACACCTCCGTAGCCTCCATTGTGGTGATGCCCGAAGCCGAGGAGCTGGACGTGGAAATTGACATGAACGACGTGCGTAAGGACCTGTTTATGTCGTCGGGCCCCGGTGGTCAGTCGGTAAACACTACCTACTCGGCCGTGCGCCTTACCCACTTGCCTACGGGCCTGGTGGCCCAGTGCCAGGACCAGAAGTCCCAGCTCAAAAACTTCGACAAGGCCCTGCAGGTGCTTCGCTCGCGCATCTATGAGATTGAGCTGGCCAAGAAAAACGAAGTGGAAGGCGCTGCCCGCAAAAGCATGATTGGCGGCGGCGACCGTTCCGATAAAATCCGCACCTACAACTACCCCCAGGGCCGCGTAACCGACCACCGCATTGGCTACACGGTGTACAACCTGGCCAGCGTGATGGAAGGCAACATCGATGACTTTGTGGAGCAGCTCCGCATTGCCGAAAGCGCCGAGCGCCTGCGCGAAGGCGTGGCATAAGTTTTAGAAAAATATAACGTTTGTCATGCAGAGGCGGAGCCGAAGCATCTCGCTAGTGTAGTAATCAATAGATTGCAACCTCAGCACGCGAGATGCTCCGGCTCCGCCTCTGCATGACGTCTTTTTATCAATTGTATGCGCTTTCTGCTCCCGTTGCTATTGATTTTCTCCGCGGCCCTCTCGCTGCTGCCGGGCTGCGAGCCCAAGGAAGATATAGTAACCCGGGACGCAAGCGCCCGCCTGGAGTTTTCCGCTGATACGGTGCTGTTCGACACCGTTTTCACCCAGATTGGCACCGTCACCAAGCGCCTGTGGGTGTACAACCGCAACGCCCGCGCCGTGCGGGTAGAGCAGGTAAAGCTGGCCGGTAAGGCCGGCGCTACCTATTCGCTGATTGTGGATGGAGATGCCCGGCAGTCTGCCGAAAACCTGGAAATTAAGGGCAAAGACAGCCTGCAGATTCTGGTGCGCGCCGTGCTGGGCCCCGGCACCGAGAACAAGCCTTTTCTGGTAGAAGACCTACTGCAGTTCCGCACCAACGGCAACGAGCAGGACGTGAAGCTGGTGTCCTACGGGCAAAACGCCTACTACCACTCCGAGGAAACCCTGCCCTGCAACGAAGTCTGGCGCAACGACAAGCCCCACGTAATCTTTGGCTATACGCTGGTCGATGCAGACTGCCGCCTCACCATAGAAGCCGGCGCCCGGGTGTACTTCCACGCCGGGGCCGCCATGGTGGTGCGCGGCCAGTTGCTGGTAAACCCTGATCTGCAGCCCGACGCCCCCCTGAAACCCACCGACCCGCGCATCGTGCGGTTTGATGGTGACCGGCTGGAGCCTGCCTATGACAATATCCCCGGGCAGTGGGCTGGTATCCAGTTTGATGCCAGCAGCCGCAACAACGTGGTGCGCTACGCCGAAATCCGGAACGCTGCCTTTGGCCTGTTGGTCAACAACTTTGAGGCGAAGGAGCCTTTCCCGGGTGTGAAGGTGGAAAACACCGTGTTCCGGAATGTCTCCGGCGGGGCGCTCAACTTTGGGAGTACCTCACTGCCCTTCGGCGGCGGTATTCTGGGCTTCTCGGGTAATTTTGAGGTGAACAACTGCCTGTTCTCCAACTGCGGCGAGTATGCCCTGGCGGGTTTCCAGGGCGGTACCTACACGTTGCGCTACTGCACCATTGCCAACTTCACCCCCGAGTTCCCGCGCCGCGAGACGTCCTCGCTCACGTTTTCCGATGAGCTTCCCATTCAGGACCCTAAGCGCCGCATTAGTCCCACCATCAGCCTGAAAAACAGCATTGTGTGGGGTGATAATAAGGATAAGGAGGAACTGTTCTTCCACCATGCTGAGCGATACCTCGCCAACATTCAGGTAGACCACAGCCTGCTGCTTACCCAGGCCTACAAAGGCGCCGCGAGCAGCGCCACCAACCCCGGCCTGGCCAACAATGGCAACATCCTGAACCAGGACCCCAAATTCCGGAAGACACCTTACAATAGCAGCATTCCCGAGAAGTTCGATTTCAGCCTGGATACTCTCTCGCCTGCCAGCAACCAGGCCCTGCCACTACCCGCCTTCCCCCATGACCTGCTGCGCGTACCCCGCGACCCCGCCACGCCCGACATGGGCGCCTACGAGCGGAAAAACCCGTAACCGATGCTCTGGACACAAAAGCGCCTGCGCCTGCCGGCCGTGCAGCGGGGCTTTCATCTGATTACTGATCTGCTGGTAGCGGAGCTGCCGGAGCTGGAAAAAATCCGCGTGGGTACGGCGCACTTCTTTATCCAGCACACCTCCGCCAGCCTGAGCATCAACGAAAATGCTGACCCCACCGTGCGCCACGACTTCGAGCAGTTTTTCAACCGCGCGGTACCGGAAAATGCCCCCTACTTCCGCCACACCCAGGAAGGCCCCGACGACATGCCCGCCCATATCAAAGCCAGCCTCCTGGGCCATGCCGTAAGCGTGCCCATCACAAACGGCGAGCTGGCCTTGGGTACCTGGCAGGGAATTTACTTAGGCGAGCACCGCAACCACGGCGGCCGCCGCTGGGTGGTGGCTACCGTGATGGGCGAGGAAAAATAAGCGCCTACCTGCCAGCCATTTCCCCGTATAGCGGCATATCCTCCCTTTGCCCGCTATGCTTTTCCTTCTGACTTCAGCCGCAAAACACGGTGGCCAGACCCTGACCCTGGGCCTGAGCCTGCTGCTTTCGAGCTGCCAGGAAAAAGCACCCGCCGTGGTAGAACAGCCGAAGCCTGCTGTGGAGAAGCCCATTCCTCCTGCCACACCCGCTCCGGCCGCGCCCCGCGTGGCCTGCACTCTGGTAGACGATGCCGTGGCCGAAGAGCCTTTTGAGCAGGAAATAACCACGGAGGAACTGCTGGCCGATGGCGGCACCGTAGAAAAACGGACGCCCGTCAAAAACCGGCATGTGGAAGGGCAGGTAGATACCCTGATTACCATACGGCACCATCACAACCGCTTCGAGTACTACCAGACCCCCGAAAAAGACCTGCTTCAGCAAGTCACCATCACCGATTTCTCTCCAATATATGGCAAGCAGCTGCGCACCAAGCTGGGCGCGGCCTACAAAGCCCGCTACGCCAAAAAAACCGGCCGCTGCGACAGTCTGCGCATCGGCGATACTAACCGCCTGAACACCGTGGCCCTGACCATGCGCAACGGCCAGGTAAACGCCGTTCAGATTGAGTATTACGTAGACTAATCCTCCGCTTTACACCTTACAAAAAGCCCTTGCCTATAACAGGCAAGGGCTTTTTGTATAAAGATGAATTGCCGGGCTACTGTACCAGCCGTGACGAGGCACTATAGCGCAGCGTATCAAACAGTACCAGCTTCTGTACGCCGCGCACCTGGTAGTCGGCCAGCTTATTCTGCCGGATGTGCATTTCAAACTGCTTCTCGGAGAAGAACAGCGGGTTGTCTTGGGTTATAACGGCCTGCACTTCGCGCACCTGGGGGCCTTCCGTTACCACGGTAAGCGTGCGGACCGGGTTTTCAATGCCCTGCCGCCGCGAGTAGGTGCGCCGCAGCAGGCCATCGGTTACAACGGAGTCAATGGTATAGGCGCCGCGCAGGGCGGGCTTGGTGATATCGGCCTGGTAGAAGATCTGCAGCTCCTTGGCCCAGTCTACCTGCGGTACGCGGGTGGTTTCCAGCTGGCCGTTGCGCAGCTGCACCCGCTTCTCCACCGTCGGCCGCTGCTGATTCAGTAAAGCCGCCTGCGCATCGAGAAACCCTTTCAGGTTGAAATAGCGGGACCGGACGACGGGCCTGGGCGCCCCGGCATCGGGGCTGCAGGCTGCCAGCAGCAGGCTAACCGCACCAGCCAGCCATACCTTATGCATGAGTTACCTCAGGCGCCGCTGCCAACAAGGAGTGCCCGGTCATTTCGGCGGGCTGGGGCAGGCCCATCAGCTCCAGCACGGTGGGGGCAATATCACCCAGCTTGCCGTTGTTGAGGGTGCCGGTGTAGCTGTTGTCGGCCAGGATGCAGGGCACCAAGTTGGTAGTGTGGGCCGTATTGGGCGTGCCATCGGGGTTTATCATCATGTCGGCGTTGCCGTGGTCGGCAATAATGATGCAGGCATAGCCGGCCGCCAGAGCGGTTTCTACCACGTCATGCGTGCACTGGTCCACGGTTTCCACTGCCTTCACGGCGGCTTCAAACACGCCGGTGTGGCCTACCATGTCGGCGTTGGCAAAGTTCAGCACCACAAAATCGGCCGAGCGGGCCTGCAGCTCCGGCACCAGCGCATCGCGCAGGTCGTAGGCGCTCATCTCGGGCTGCAGATCATAGGTGGCTACTTTAGGCGAAGGGCGCATGATGCGGGTTTCGCCGGGAAACTCCACCTCGCGGCCACCGGAGAAGAAGAACGTTACGTGCGGATACTTCTCGGTTTCGGCCATGCGAATCTGGCGCTTGCCGTGCGCGGCCAGTACCTCGCCCAAAGTATTTTCGAGGTTGTCCTTCTCAAAAATTGGGGTGACGCCCACGAACGTACTGTCGTAGTTGGTCATGGTGAGGTAGTGCAGGTTCAGCCGATGCATGTTGTAGGCGTGGAAGTCCTGCTGCGTAAGGGCCTCCGTGATTTCGCGGGCCCGGTCGGTGCGGAAGTTAAAGCAGATAACCACGTCGCCTTCCTGAATAGTAGCCAGGGGCAGACCGTCGGCGCCTACTTTCACAATGGGCTTTAGGAACTCGTCGGTCACGCCTGCCTTGTAAGAGTCGAGCATGCTCTGGATGAGGTTTTGCGAAGGTGTGCCCTTGCCGTTCACCAGCAAATCGTAGGCTTCCTTCACCCGCTCCCAGCGGTTGTCGCGGTCCATGGCGTAGTAGCGGCCCACAATGGAGGCTATTTTGCCGCTGGCTCCGCGCTGCAGGTGCTGCTCCAGGTCGTTTACATAGGTCACGCCGCCTTTGGGGTCGGTGTCGCGGCCATCGGTGAAGGCATGAATAAATACGTTGTGCACGCTTTCATCGTGCGCCAGGGTGCACAGGGCCTTCAGGTGCTCAATGTGCGAGTGCACGCCGCCATCGGAGAGCAAACCCATGAAATGAACATTCTTGCCGGTTTCGCGGGCGTACTCAAAGGCCTTCACCAGGGCCGGAATCTGGCCCAGCTTCCGCTCCCGAATAGCTTTGTTGATGCGCACCAGATCCTGGTATACTACGCGGCCGGCCCCTATATTCATGTGGCCTACCTCGGAGTTGCCCATCTGCCCCTCGGGCAGCCCAACGGCCTCCCCGGAAGCCTGCAGCTTGCTGTGGGGGAAGCGCTGAAAGAGAGAATCCACGTAGGGCGTATTCGCTTTATCAATAGCCGACACCTCGGGGTTCGTGGCCAACCCCCATCCATCCAGAATGACCAACAATACCTGTTTATTCATGATGCAAAGATAACGGCCCTTCGCCGAACCGCCGGGTTTTTCTTACTATTGTCCTTTGCAAAGCAACGGAGATTATTATCACAGGCTTACGCGGTTGGCATAGTTTTGGTGAATGGCCGGGTATTCTAATATTACTTATGAAAACTTCCTTTTTCCGTGTTGTAGTTCTGGTTGGGTTGTGGCTGCTGACGACAGTAGGTGCCTACGCTCAGGGCGAAGCTTTCGGGGCTGTGAAGGGTGCCGTCCGCGGTGGCTCTTCCCACGGCGTGGCGCAGTACTTCGGCTCGGCCGTGGAGCTGGGCTTTGATGGCGACAAGCAGAGCTATAGTGCTACCCAGGCCGAGTTTGTCCTGAAGGACTTCTTTGCCAAGAACGCACCCACCAGCTTCGAGTTTATTCACCAGGGTTCTTCAAACGAAGGCATTCAGTATGCCATCGGCAAGTACGTGGGCAAAAGCGGCTCCTATCGGGTGTTCATTAAAATGAAGCCCGCCCAGGGTAAGCTGCTCATCGATACCATTGACTTCACCAAAGAATAAAGACCTGTTTAGGGTACAGGAAGTAAAAAGCAGGCGAACCGGGCCGGCAGCCAGCTGCCAAGAAGCGGCCCCTATTCCGGATCAGCCACTGCTTTAACTTCTTACCTATATTGTCCTCCTGAAAAAAGGCCCCGGCGTATGTCGGGGCCTTTTTCTATTTTTGCACCGTGCAAAACGCCCCGTACCTCACCCCGAACGCTCTTTCTGAATTCATCCGAACTGCCCTGGCCGAAGACGTCGGCGACGGCGACCATTCCTCTCTGGCTTCTATTCCGGCCTCAGCCCACAACCGGGCGCGGCTGCTGGTAAAAGGTGAGGGGGTTTTGGCAGGCGTGGAGCTGGCCGAGCTCATCTTTAAGCAGGTAGATCCGGCTCTGACGGTGGAAGTGCTGCTGGCCGATGGCACCCGCGTGCGGCACGGCGACGTGGCTTTCACGGTAGAAGGGCCCGCCCGCAGTATTCTGACTGCCGAGCGGCTGGTACTCAACTGCATGCAGCGCATGAGTGGCATTGCCACCTACACGGCCCATCTGATGGAGCTGCTGGCCGGCACCCAGGCCCGCCTGCTCGATACGCGCAAAACCACGCCCAACTTCCGCCTCTGCGAGAAATGGGCCGTGCTCATTGGCGGCGGCACCAACCACCGCTACGGGCTGTTTGATATGATTATGCTGAAGGATAATCATGTGGATTACGCGGGCGGCATCCGGCAGGCTATTGAGGCCACCCACGCTTACCTGCGCCAGCTGGGCCGCACCTTGCCCATTGAAATTGAAACCCGCACGCTGGCCGAGGTGCAGCAGGTGCTGGACACGGGCGGCGTAGACCGCATCATGCTGGATAATATGGCGCCCGCCCAGCTGCAGGAAGCCGTGGCCCTGATTGCCGGGCGCTTCCCCACGGAAGCCTCCGGGGGCATTACCGAGGAAACCATTGGAGAAGTTGGCGGCACCGGCGTCGATTTTATCTCGGTAGGCGCCCTCACGCACTCGGCCGGCAGCCTGGATATGAGTTTGAAAGCTTTTTAATGCGTGACTAGCTGAACGGTGCCGGTTGCCAGGTTTTTCTGGTACATAACCTGCCCCTAACAACTGGCCACCAACAAATAATACCATGCAACAACCCAATCAACGCGGATTCCGCCAGGCCCAGGGGGCTTCCCCGCTGGCTATCCGCACCAAAAAAAGCCAGCTCGACTCGAATACCTACGTCCGCATGGCCCTCACCGAAGTCTGGAAAAAGGAGTGGTGGTACGCCCTCATTCCGCTGGTTATCGTGCTGCTGCCCGCCATTTTTGTGTTTTCGTGGTGGTGGGTAGTGGCCGCTGTGCTGGTTACGGTGCTGTTCGTGGTGCTGCGTTCGGCACAGGTGCAGGCCCTGGCCCAAATGGAGCAAACCAAAGCCCTGTTTGAGCGGGTGAACTACGAAATAGACCAGCGCCAGATCCTGATGCGCCTGAACGACAAGCAGGGCATGAACATTCCGTGGGAAATGATAGAAAAAGTACGGCAGCAGGATGGTGCCTACCAGCTCTACCTGAAAGCCCCCGCTAATGCTGAAATGCCTACCGGGTGGAAAGGCTGGGTAGCCCGCACGTTCACGGTACCCATGTTCCTGTACCTGCCCACGCGTATCTTCAACTCGCCCAACGACCTGAAGCTGTTTGAATCGCTGCTGCGCCGCAAGAGCCTGCTGGCCGCCGAGGCGAAGCCAGCAGCTTAACCGGAGTGGCGGCTGCCTCGTACCTTTGTTTACGTCTTTTGCTGAATATCTATATGAACTCCAAACAACTGCTCTCCTGCCTGGCCGCTGGCCTGATGCTGGCCTCCTGCAGCGCCGAACCTTCTGACTGGCGCCCCGAAAAGAAAGTATCCCTGGACATGGTGGCTCCCGGCACCCGCTCGTCGCAGTACTTTGATCAGCACACTGCCGAAGCGCCAAGCCAGCACAAAGGCGCCGCTATTGAGGAGCCCATCAGCTCCGGCGTAGATCTGGAGCGCCACGGCAAAGAACCCGCTGAGCATACTATTTCAGCCGATGCTGAGAAGGTAGAGCTGACCAAGCGGGAAAAGGATGCGCCCAAGCCGGCAAAAGCCAGCGATTCGCCCATCGGAGAGTAAGTCCCATCCATGTTGAAGTCAATCAAAGCAACCGCGGCTGGCCTCGTGCTGGTCGCGGTTAGCGCTTTAGCCTCCTGCCAGAGCGAGCCGGCTACCACCACGCCCGCCACGGCTGCTGCGCCTTCTACCGCGCCTGCCACGGCTCCGGTAGCCAGGGTAGCGGCCTACGTGTGCCCCATGAACTGCGAAGGCAGCGCCAGCGACAAGCCCGGCAAATGCCCCGTGTGCGGCATGGACCTGGAGCCTAACCCTGCTGCTGCTCAGTCGGCTGCGGCCGGCCCCGACTCGCTGTAATAATAAAACGGCTATGCCGGCCGCGCCTATTTTATTGGTTTATTTTCTCCCGCATGGCGCAGTCGTTTGATCCGGAATGGTTCAGCACGTGGTTTGATTCTCCCTACTATCACCTGCTGTACCGCGACCGGGACCAGCAGGAAGCGGAGCATTTTATCGACTGGCTGCTGGCCCACCTGCAGCCCAAACCCACGCACCACCTGCTGGATCTGGGGTGCGGCAAGGGGCGCCATGCTATTTACCTCAGCCAGCACGGCTACGATGTAACCGGGGTCGACCTGTCGCCCCAGAGCATTGCCTATGCCCGGCAGTTTGCGCACGAACACCTGCACTTCTACGTGCACGACATGCGCGACCCGCTGCCCTACGGCCCGTTCGACTTCATTTTTAACCTCTTTACCAGTTTCGGCTACTTTCAGAACGAAACTGAGAATGTGGTGGCCCTGCGCTCGGCGGTGCAGGCCCTGAAGCCGGGCGGTAAGCTGGTTATTGATTTCATGAACACCGAGCGCACCGTGCGCGAGCTGGTCAGCCACGAGGAAAAAACGGTAGACGGCATCACCTTCCACCTCACCCGCCACCTCGATGCCGACTTCATTGTAAAGGATATTCGCTTTGCGGATGAGCACGGGCGGCTTCACCATCATCAGGAGCGGGTGCGGGCCCTGCGGCGGGCGCAGTTTGAGGAGTACTTCTCCATGACGGACCTACGTCTGGCCGAAGTGCTGGGAGACTATCACCTGGCGCCCTACAACGAACAGACCAGCCCCCGAATGATCTTCGTGCTCAAGAAATAAGGAGGAAATTGTAAAGTGGTGAGATGATGAAAAAAAGAGCTGTCATCCTGAGGCGGTAGCCGAAGGACCTTATGCCGGTTGAACGAGTCATTGTTACGATGGCCGTTCCAGCATGATAAGGTCCTTCGGCTACCGCCTCAGGATGACAGAACGAAAAAACGCACTACTTCCCTAGCTCACCACTTCACTATTTCACCAACCCACTACTTCACCATTTTACCTATGTGGTTAGCCATTGCCGTGTTATTCGGATCGGTGCTCGGGGCTGGCTGGCTCACCCGCCTGATTCCAACGGCGCATACCACCTGGCTGAAGCCGCTGCTGGCTTTCAGTGGGGCGTATCTGTTCACGCTTACCGTTACGCACCTGCTGCCGGAGGCCCTGCAGCTTTCCCCCAATTCGCACCGGGTAGGCTACTTTGTGCTGGCCGGTTTCTTTGGGCAGTTGCTGCTGGAGGTGTTCTCGCAGGGCGTGGAGCACGGGCATATTCACCATCATACCGGCCATGGCGGGCGGGTGCCCTTTCTCCTGCTGTTTGCCCTGGTGCTGCACTCTTTTATGGAAGGCAGTATTCTGGTGCGCACCCCGGAGGCCGGCGACATTGCCCGGAACTTTTATACCGTGGTAGCGGGCGTGGCGCTGCACCATATTCCGGCGGCCATTGCCCTGATGGCGGCGCTCATGCTTCGCTTAGGAAGCTTTACGAAGGCCCTGCCTTATCTGCTGCTCTTCGCGCTGGCCTCCCCGGCCGGTGTGTTGGTGAGCAACTACGTAGCGCTGGATGCCCTGCTGCATAACGGCTGGTACGCGGCGCTGCTGGGCCTGGTGGCCGGCAATTTTCTGCACGTATCCACCACAATTCTCTTTGAAACCAGCCCCGAGCATCGCCTGAATATGCCCAAGCTGACGGCCACCGTGCTGGGCGCCGGGCTGGCGCTGCTGGTCAGCTAGTCTATTTTATTCTATATCGAAGGTGGGGGCGGAGCCACCCAATAGGCGCTCCAACTGGGCGGCGCGGGCCTGCTGGCGCTGTAGCTCGGCCTGCAGGCTGAGCAGCCGCTGACGCATGGCCAGTACAATATCCACGCCTTCGGGGCTCAGGCCCAGGTCGTGCTGCAGGCGGGCCAGGCGGGCCAGATGGTCAGGCTCAGCCAGAATGGCATCGGGCGCTTCGGCGCGCTGCACCAGGCCAAACTCCGTGAACTCCCGCAGGTCAGTTTCGCTCAGCCCATAAACGGCCGCGCACTCCCGGTAGGTAATGGTGATGATGTGCGTTTCCATACTCTTCAATTGTCAGTTTCCGATGAATGGCAGCCAGTTGCCTGGCAAAGCGCCCTGTTAACGGGCCACCTCTATTCCTTGCGCAGCTCCGCCAGCTGTTGAAACAGTTCCTTTTCCTTATCGCTCAGGTGCTTGGGCAGCGTTAAGGTAAGGCGCAGGTACAAGTCGCCGAACTGACCGGCTTGCCGGTAAACCGGGAACCCCTTGCCGCGCAGCCGCAGCCGCGTGCCGTTCTGGGTTTCGGGCTTGATGTTGATTTTCACTGGCCCGGAGAGGGTTTCCACCACCTGCTCGCCACCCAGCAGCGCTTTGTAAATGCTGACGGGAACCTCCATGGTCAGGTCGTGGCCGGTGCGGGTGTAGCGTGGGTCGAGCTTGATGCGGAAGGTAATGTAGAGCGAGCCATTGGGGCCGCCGTGGCGCCCGGGGCCGCCCTGGTCGCGCAGCCGGATGGTCTGGCCGTCTTCCACGCCGGGTTGAATGGTGATGCGTAGGTTTTTGCCGTTGACAGTGAGCGTACGCGGCCCGCCCCGGTAGGCTTCTTCCAGCGTGAGTTCCAGCTCGGCCTGGTAATCCTGGCCGGCGCCGGCGCGGGCACCTCCGCTGCGGCCGCCTCCGCCACCCATGCCGCCAAAAATGGAGCTGAAGAAATCGGAGAAATCCGCGTCGCCAAAGGGGTTTTCGCCCCCGCTGAAGCCGCCGTAGCCCCCCGCACCGGGCTGCCCCCCATACTGGGACCAGTCAAATCCGGCGCTGCCCCGGCCGGCGCCCCCGGTCTGCTGATAGCGCTGCCAGTCGGCCCCTAGCTGGTCGTATTTTTTGCGCTTCTCCTCGTCGCTGAGCACCTCATTGGCCTCATTCACTTCCTTGAACTTGCGCTCGGACTCCGGGTCGTTCGGGTTCACATCGGGGTGATACTTGCGGGCCAGCTTGCGGTATTGCTTCCGGATCTGGTCTTTGGTAGCCGACTTATCGAGCTCGAGAATCTTGTAGTAGTCTTTGTAATCCACGGGGTGCAACGCTGGGCGTGAGAAAGCGGACAAAAGGTAGCACTAGGGCCGCTACCCTGCTTGAGGGTACGCAAAACAATAGCGGGTGGCCGGGGTCAAAAACGAATCTGCCAAAAGAGAAGTTGTGAAGGCGGGGCTGCCAGTACTTTCTGGCCTGTAATTTGTACTTTGTAGACCCATTCCCCACCCTTTGTTTATTCTTTTTTCTATGAAGCGCTTTACTTATCTCACGTTAGCTCTGGCTCTATTTGGCCTCACGGCTCAGGCTCAAAGCAAAAAGCTACCCCCGCGCCGCCCGGTGGCGCCCAAGTCCCGCACGGCACCCACCTCTGTTTCTCTGAAAGAGGGCTATACGATAAAAGATGGTAAGTTTCTGGTAACCCGCAGCGGCCACACCGACCCCGTTCTGCAGGACGAAACCCTGCTGAACGGCACCCGGGTGAAAGCCGACGGCACCGTAGTACTGCGCGACAGCACCACCGTGCAAATGAAGGAAGGCGACTTTATGTCCCTCACCGGCCGTGTAACCACCAAGGAAATGCGGATGGAGCAGGATAGCCTCTCCAAGGCCGCATTTCAGGACACGCAGAAATCCAAGATGAAGCTGAAGACCAAAAAAGGGCGTCGCAGCTAATCAGCAGTTCCTTTCTTTACCTGATTTTATAAGGGGCAATCCGGCGCTGGCGGGGTTGCCCCTTACCTGTTGGGGCCGGTTTGGGTGTAGTCCTGCAGAATGGCCAGGGCCTCGGCATCATCCGGGGCTTCCACTACTTCATCTATCACAAACTGCACTTCGGCTTCGGTCCAGGTCTGGGCCTCGGCCGCTTTTACAAAGGCACCCAGCGCGGTATAGCGGCTGGTATAGTTGGCTATGGGCCACTGCACTTTCTTTTTAATGCGCATAAGAGGAAGTTGCTATAGAAGTTGTTACCGGGCTTTTTTCACCACTTTCAGCTGTACCGGCGCTACCCCGGCTTTATCTACCCCAATCTTGTGGGCTGCCTTGCGGGAAAGATCAATGATGCGGCCTTTCACATGCGGGCCCCGGTCGGTGATGGTGACTTTCACGGAGCGGTGATTCCGCGGGTTGGTTACGCGCACCACCGTGCCAAAGGGCAGGGTATTGTGCGCGGCCGTGCGCTGCCCCGGCCGATAGATTGAGCCGCTGGCCGTTTTGCGGCCGTTGAATTTATCGGCGTAGTAAGAGGCCTGGCCGGTTTGGGTAAAGGCTTTGCCGCCGGCGCAGCCCGTCAGGAAAGCCACGGCCAGCAGAAGAAAAGAAAGGAAGCGCATTCCGGAAAAATAGCAAAAACTAACGGGGAAGGGGTGCGGCTGCGGGGCGTGAACCCGCCAGACGCAGGGCCAGCAGATTGTTGTAGTTGCCCTGCAGCACATTAAAGTCCACGGTACCCCGGATGCCGGGCACGTAGGATTCGTCGCTGTGCTGCCAGATAATCCACTTCTCCCGGGCCAGGGCCGGCTGAGCCACCTCATAGTGCGCCAGCCACAGCGGGTACTTGTCAAAATGCCCGGCCAGATAGCGGCGGTAGAAGCTGTAGTTGGAATACAGGATGGGGCGGGCACCGTAGTGGCGCTCTACCAGCCGCAGCCAGGTGGCAATGTTGCGGCGCATTACGGCTACATCATGAAAATCAGGGGCTTCTACGTCCAGCACCGGGGGCAGGTCGCCGGGCTGCAGGGGTACCGTGCGCACAAACAGGTTGGCCTGCTGGGCGCCATCGTAGTTGGGCTGGAAGTAGTGGTAGGCCCCGCGGAATACCCCGGCCTTGCGGGCCTCGCGCCAGTTGCGCGGGAAGCGCGGGTCGCGCAGGGTTACGCCCTCCGTTGCTTTAATAAAGGCAAACCGGACGTTGTTGGCGGCCACGCGGGGCCAGTCGATGTGACCCTGATACGCCGATACATCAATGCCGTGCACGGAGTAGCCATCCAGCAGGGGTGTGCGCTCTGAGCCCGTCAGGTGCGGATGAACCAGCGTAGCATAAAGGCGGCGCGCATAGCGGTTTACCTGGCGGCGGTACTGGCTATAAATTCCGCCGGCCAGCACCAGCAGGAGCAGCCCTACCAACCACCAGCGGCGGGCAGGGCCGGCACGGTGGCGGGCAACGGGAGTACGGCGGCGGGAACGACTCATAGGCGGGGCATGGCAAAAGTAACGCACGCCGGCCGGTTCTGGTACCTGCGGCCCGGTCCCTGCCTGCCGGAAAGCCGCCAGAGTTTTTGCAACTTCGCCGCAAAGTATGCTTGTATGTCTGTTTCTGATGACGCCCGGGACGAGTCCGGGCACCTGATCCGCGAGCTGCACGGCGTAAAGCTGGCGCAGATAATGGAGTACCTGGTGGCCCACTATGGCTGGCCGGAGCTGGATAGCCGCATCCGGGTAAACTGCTTTGCCGTGAACCCCAGCATTAAATCCAGCCTTACCTTTCTGCGGCGCACCCCCTGGGCCCGCGCTAAGGTAGAGGAGCTTTACATTCAGGCCCGTACGGCCGAGGTGCTGGGAAAACCAAAGCCTTAAGCCAAATTTCAGCCCTAACCCGGAACAACTATGGCCGATGCCTCCCAGAAATCCAGCCCGCAGGCCTTACTCCTCGGGGCCGGCTTGTTTGTGGTGTTTGAGCTGGTGGCTTTCTACCTGCTCCAGCTGCTTACCTCCGGGCTGGGCATGAGCAACCAGTTGCAGCCGGAGAATACCATTGTCAGCAACTGGGTGAAAACGGTGGTGTTTCTGCTGCTGCACCTCACGCTGGTGGTAGTGGCGGTGCTGGTGCTCAGCAACTGGCTGCCGCGCCGGTACCGCGGGCAGCTGATGGGCTGGTTTTACCTTTCCCTGCTGATGGGCTTTGTGCTGCTGTGGCCGCTGTTCAGCTAGCGCCGGCAACCACTGTTCCGCATAAAAAAGAGCCACTGCCGGGGGCAGTGGCTCCGTAAAACCAAAGGGGAAGAAGAAAATTAGCGCTGCCGAATGTCGATTTCGCGGGGCTTGCCAGTGACATCCTTGTAGGGAATGCGCACCTGCAGCTCGTTGTTCTCGTGCACGGCATCAATGCGGGTCAGGTCCAGCGTATCGGGCAGCTCCAGGGACTGGGCAAACAGCGGAGCGCTGAGCTTGTCTTCCGGCTGATGCCGGAAGTCGCAAAATACCGTGAGGCGGTTGTGGTGCAGCACCACGTGGAAGTTTTCGGGCTGCACGGAAGGCGCCGCAACGTGAATAACGACGCCCTTCTCGCGCTTATCTACCCGCAACGTGCCCTGTGCCGTGCCACCACCCAAGGTGTTGAGCAAATCCAGCTGGGGGGCCAGGTTGTGAATAAATTCTTTGCTGATGAGCTTCATGAGGAAATTAGTAAGGTTACTGCAGGTTATTCAAACCCCGTACCAATCTGTAACCCGCTATAAATAAGCCATAATGGCGCAGTGAAAGAGCGCCAGGAGCCTGCATTCGGCCATATTGTCTGCAAATGAGCCACAAAAAAGCAGGCATTCCGCGCCCGGAATGCCTGCTTTTTTGGTTGGTTTATGGTATGGCTACTCTACTTAAGAGCCAACGCCGGAGCCTTGTCTGGAGGTGCCGGGCGCATTTTGCTGGCTGCCGCCGCGCTGGCCCGTAGAAGCTTCCTGCACGGGCACTTCCGTGGCATTGCGGCCCACCCGCTCCGACATTTTTCCGCTGGTGCTGCCTTTGCCAACATTGCCGTCGCCTCCGCCTGCCTGGCCGCCCTGCTTACCCCGCACCTCAATCTGGTGGCGCATGGTTTTCTGGGTGTCTTTGGGAACATGCACGTGCAAAACCCCATCTTCAAAGGTGGCCTCTATCTTATTGGCGTCCACCGTGTCGGGCATATCGAAGGCGCGGTAGAAGGAGCCGTAGGAGTTTTCCACCAGATGGTACTGCCGCTCATTCCGCTCGTTGTGGAACTGCCGCTCGCCGGAAATAGCCAGGCGGCCCTGCTGAAAATCCACCTTTATTTCGTCGCGCTTCAGGCCGGGCAGGGACGCTTCTATTTCGAAACCCTGCTCGGTTTCAAATGCATCAACCTGAGGCGAAAAACTGGCTACTCTGCCCTGCGAGGCCAATGAGTCATTGAAGAAGCGGTCTAGCATGGAGGAGAAGCTGGAGGGCGCTCCGGGAAAGGAGCTCTGATACTTTTGAATAGCCATGGCGTAGAGTGGTTAAAACGGGTGAAATGATTAGATATATAACTAATTAAATATACGCTATAATTATATGCCTTTGTTCCAACAATGGCTATATAACTTTGTCCTTTGCAAGCTTTCCGCATCTCATCAACTTTACATAATGACTGGGCCATATAGCTCAGGCAATAGGAATTCCCTGCTCCGCCTTCCTACCTTTAGCATCCTATTCTCTATCCTATGCACGTTTCCGACTTTCTCCACGTGGTTTATCGTGCCGACCTGGATATTCTCTTTGGCCGATGGATGCGGTTAGTCTCCGGAGCGGAAATGTATGCGGGCTATGCTTATCTGCTGGACCAGGCCGCTGAGCATAAGTGCCGGCACTGGCTGCTGGATGCCCGGCGCCGCATCAATACCGATAAAGAAGGCGCGCAATGGATGGTAACTACCTTTCTGCCCGGCGCCGTAGCGCGCCTGGGTGGTAGCCTGCAGCTGGCGTATCTGCTGGGGCCGGTGATGCTGCGCAATCAGGAGGCCGATGCCGCCTTTCCGCCGGCTTCCTTTTTTGTGGGCAAAGCCTTTGGTGCTGAACGCTTTATTGAGGAAGGTGAGGCCATTGCCTGGCTGCAAGGCCAGAGTGTTTCCATGGTCTGAGTATCCGTAGTATCTATTCTACTCCCATGTCTGCTAAACGCAACGCAGCCTTAGGCTTCATTTTCGTCACCATTCTGGTAGATGTCATCGGGCTGGGCATCATAATTCCCGTCATGCCCCGGCTGATTGAGCAGCTCACGGGCGGCGGGTTGAGCGAGGCTTCGCAGTACGGCGGCTGGCTCACGTTTTCCTACGCCATCATGCAGTTTGTGTGCTCCCCCGTGCTGGGCGGGCTTAGTGACCGGTTTGGCCGGCGCCCCATCCTGCTGTTCTCGCTCCTGGGCCTGGGTATCGACTACATATTTCTGGCGCTGGCCCCTACTATCGGGTGGCTGTTTGTGGGGCGCCTGATTGCCGGCGTAGCCGGGGCCAGCTTCACTACCGCCACCGCTTACATTGCCGATATCAGCACCCCGGAAAAGCGGGCGCAGAATTTTGGAATGGTGGGCGCGGCCTTTGGGCTGGGTTTCATCATTGGGCCCACACTGGGCGGTATTTTCAGCCATTGGGGCCCCCGGGTGCCGTTTATGGTGGCGGCCGGTCTGAGCCTGGTTAACTTTCTGTATGGCTATCTGGTGCTGCCGGAGTCGCTGGATCTGAAGCACCGCCGCCGCTTTAACTGGCGCCGGGCCAACCCCGTAGGCTCCCTGCTGCAGCTGCGCCGCTACCCGGTGGTGGCCGGCCTCATCGTATCCCTGGTGCTGGTGTACATTGCCTCCCACGCCGTGCAGTCTACCTGGACATATTATACCATGCTGAAATTCAGCTGGACGGAGCGCTGGGTGGGGTATTCCCTGGGCTTTGTGGGGTTGCTCACAGCTATTGTGCAGGGCGGGCTCATCCGCTTTATTATTGCCCGGCTGGGCCAGCGCAATACCGTATATGCCGGCCTGCTGTTGTATAGCTTTGGCCTGCTGCTGTTTGCGTTTGCCGGCCAGAGCTGGCAGATGTTCGCCTTTCTGGTGCCCTACTGCCTGGGCGGTATTACGGGGCCGGCGCTGCAGGGCATTATTTCCGGGCAGGTGCCGCCCAATGAGCAGGGCGAGCTGCAAGGCGCCCTCACCAGCCTGGTGAGCCTGACCACCATTCTGGGGCCGCCGCTCATGACCAACTTGTTTGCCTATTTCACCAGCCCCGGGGCGCCGGTGCACTTTGCGGGTGCGCCCTTTCTGATGGGCTCTGTGCTGGCGCTGGCCAGTCTGCTGTTCACCCTCCGCTCCCTGGCGCACTACCGGCATCCGGCCCCCGTAGCGCAGCAAACCTCCGCCTAGTACCGGCAGCCTATTCCTATGCTCCATATCCGCCTGGCTACCCCCGCCGATTTACCGGCTATTCTGCGCATTGTGCGGGCAGTGGTGCCGCTGATGCACGCGGCCGGCAATTTTCAGTGGGAAGCCACGTATCCCAATGAGCAGGTGTTTCAGGAGGATATAGCAAAAGCCTGGCTGTGGGTAGCTGAGCTGGACGGGCAGGTGGCCGGCGTAGCGGCCCTCACCACGGCCCAGGACCCGGAATACGCCCAGGCCGACTGGGACGCCACCGAGCCCGCCGTGGTTACGCACCGCCTGGCCGTGGACCCCGCCGCGCAGGGAAAAGGAATAGCGGCGGCCTTACTAACCCAGGCTGAGGAGCAGGGCCGGCAATGGGGCCTGCGCGTAGCCCGCGTTGATACCAACTCTGAAAACCGCGCCACGAAGGCCCTGTTCCCTAAGCTGGGTTACCGCTTTGCGGGCGAAATCACGCTGGCCTTCCGGCCGGGGCTGCGTTTTTTTTGCTATGAAAAGCAGCTGGGTTTTTAGTAAGTCAATATTCTAAGGTTTAGGAATTTATAGATTTATAGCTCTGGCAATGCCGGCGTGTAAAGGCGGCGGCGAGGCCGCTTTTTACCCCCTGTCCCGGAAAGCGGCTTTACTTTTGTGGCGTCGCGCTCGTACCCTCTCTAAGCGCTTCTTTGGCTTCCGGATCAGGAGAAAAACCAATTAGGGGTGCAACGTGTCTATTAATAGTACCAAACCCATTGCTTGATGAAGAATACGGCTCCCCACACCGGCATCCCTGTTTCTACCTCGCTCGACCTGGCCCTGGCCTCGGAAAACATGCAGACCCAGCGCCTGCAAAATACCCGACGAACGATTTGGATTGCAGTGCTGGCCGTGGGTATTGCTGTGGTCATCAGCGCGGTAGCGCGCCTGCTTGTGTACCTCATTAACCTGGTAACGAACCTGTCTTTTTTCGGGGAGCTGTCGGTGCGGTACCACAGCCCGGCTGAAAACCAGCTGGGGTTATTTGTGATAATTCTGCCGGCCCTGGGTGGCCTTATTGTGGGCCTCATGGCGCTGTATGGCTCCAAGGCCATTCGGGGCCACGGTATTCCAGAGGCCATGGAGCAGATTCTGACCAATAAAAGCCGCATCAAGCCTTCCATCATGCTGCTGAAGCCCCTTTCGGCGGCCATTTCTATTGGCACCGGCGGGCCGTTCGGGGCCGAGGGGCCTATTATTGCTACGGGCGGCGCCTTTGGCTCTACGGTGGGCCAGCTGCTGAAAATCACCCACGCTGAGCGCAAGGTGCTGCTGGCGGCGGGCGCCACGGCCGGCATGACGGCCATCTTCGGCACGCCGGTAGCAGCCATTTTCCTGGCTATTGAGCTCCTGTTGTTCGAGTTTTCGCCGCGCTCCATTATTCCTGTGGCGCTGGCCTGCATTACCGGGGCCGCGGGTCACCACCTGTTGTTCGAATCAGGCCCTACGTTCCCCATGCCGCTGGTAGCCGCCCCCGGCAACGAGGCCCTGGCCGTTTATAGCGTGATGGGGCTGCTGATTGGCGTCATTTCAGTGCTGGTAACCAAGCTGGTGTACTGGATTGAGGATATGTTTGAGAAGCTGCCCATTCACTGGATGTGGTGGCCGGCGTTGGGCGGGCTGGCCGTGGGCTTGGTGGGCTACTTTGCCCCGCGCACGCTGGGCGTGGGCTATGAGAATATCACCGACCTGCTGTCGGGCAAGCTGCCCCTGCAGGTTATCCTGTCTTTGTGCCTGCTGAAGTTTACATCTTGGGCTGTTTCCCTGGGAAGTGGCAC